>JBFFHS010000032.1:0-36137 GCA_041556855.1 Gammaproteobacteria bacterium | reverse complement strand
CATAAGGACAAACCACGCTGCGCGCCGGCGACCACCAGCACCAATAAAGCCTCCAGGGCCACGTAGGCGATCACGGCGGCGTAGTCGGCGCTCCGACTGGCTTGATACTCGGCGATCGCCGCCACCACGCCGTCGACGATGAGCTGACCCACATAAGCGACGCCCGCGGGAGTCACGCCGCCGATCAGCGTAAACGCGGCCAGCGCAACGGTGAGCCCGCGATGGGTGGACCACACCAACTCCACAGCCTGGCGGCTGTAGCGAAAGACGCCCAGATAGCTCTTCAGGTCGAGCGATGGGATATCGGCAGCGAAACCATGGGCCACGGCGGCAAGCCTTCAGCCGCGCCTGCCGGCTGTCAAGTCTTGGCGCTGCCCCGGTGCCGTGCTATAGGGTTGGGGCCTTCGCCGCGGAGCACCCGTATCCCCCGTGCTGCAATCACTCAGTAATCACGGCTTGTTCGTCCTGCTACTGACGGCAGTGGCGCTCTACCTGTTCACTCGGGATCGCATTCCCTTGGAGGCAAGCAGTCTCGCCATCCTGATTACCCTGGTGGTTGCCTTTCACGTCTCACCATGGCGACCAGGCGGTGAACTGTTGGCGCCCGCCCAGTTCCTGACCGGTTTCGGCAACGAGGCGCTGATCACCGTCTGCGCCTTGATGATGCTGGGCAAGGGCCTGGAGATGACTGGCGCCCTGCAGCCGCTTGCCAGCAGCCTGGGCCAGGCCTGGCTGAAGCGCCCGCGGCTCGCGCCCCTGGCGACCCTGGTGCTGGCAGCCGCCCTGAGTGCGTTCGTCAATAACACCCCGGTGGTGGTGATGCTCCTGCCGATGCTGATCAGCGTGGCGGTGCGGACCCGGGTGCCACCGTCGGGCATTCTGATGCCCATGGGTCTGGGCACCATTGTCGGCGGTATGGCGACCACCATTGGCACGTCCACAAATCTGCTCGTGGTCTCCATCGCCGAGGACCTGGGGCTGCCACCCTTCGAGATGTTTGATTTCAGCCTGCCGGTCATCATCGTCGGCAGCCTGGGCATCGTCTACCTGTGGTTGATCGCGCCCCACCTGGTCCCGGACCGCAAGCCGCCCATGTCGGACACCACGCCGCGGGTATTCAGCGCGGTGCTGACCATCAGCGAAGACAGCATCGCTTGCGGCAAAACCTTTGCCGAAGTGCGCAGCCTGACCGAAAAAGAGATGCGCGTGGACGAGATCCAGCGGGGTGAGGGGTTGATGGTGGCCAAGCTCCCTTCGGTCAAGATCCTGGCGGGTGATCGACTCGTGGTGCGGGATACCCCGGAGCGCCTGAAGCGCTTCGAAGAGCAACTCGGCGCAACCCTGCACGACGCCAGCGGCGAAGGCGAGCTGGGCGATCCGCCCGTCAAACCCAGCGAAGAGCAGCAGATGGCGGAGGTCGTGGTGACCCAGGGTTCATTGCTGCACCGGCGAACTCTGGCCAGCGCCCGCTTTGTCCAGCGCTTTCGGCTGCTGCCCCTGGCTATTCACCGTGCCCGGGAACCCGGCGCGGAGGAAATCCGCGGCAATATCGGCCAAGCGGCGCTGCGCGCCGGCGACATTCTCCTGGTGCAGGGCAATCGCTCCCGGATTCGCGAGCTGAAGCGCAGCGGATCGGCCTTAGTCCTGGACGGCACCATGGAACTGCCCCGGACCCATCGGGCTCAGCGGGCCATCGCCATCATGGTGGGGGTGGTGGCCGCCGCTGCGCTCCAGGTCGCACCCATCTCCGTCTGCGCCGTAACCGGCGTGGGTTTCATGCTGCTGACCCGCTGCCTGAACTGGCAGGAAGCGGCGGCTGCGCTGTCGACGCCGGTGATCATGATCATCGTTGCAAGCCTGGCCCTGGGCCTTGCCTTAACGTCCACAGGCGGCGCTCAGTTCATCGCAGAATCCTACGTGCACCTGGTGCGGGGCCTGCCGGTACCGGTCATTCTCAGCGGCCTCATGCTGGTCATGACCGTGCTCACCAACGTGGTGTCCAACAACGCCGCCGGCGTCATCGGCACGCCGATCGCCATCCAGATCGCTCAGCAGATCGGTGCGCCGCCCGAGCCGTTCGTGCTTGCCGTGATTTTTGGCGCCAACATGAGCTTCGCCACACCCTTCGGCTATCAGACCAACCTGCTGCTGCTGGCTGCCGGCGGTTACAAATTCACGGATTTCGTTCGCGTGGGCGTGCCCCTGACGCTGGTGATGTGGCTGGGTTTCTCGATCCTGCTGCCCCTGATGTATGACCTGGCGGGCTGAATCCCCCCTGGTTTCCCGGCCGGTCGGGCTAAAATAGATGGCCCAACGGACTACTCAGCGGGAAATCCCATGAGCGAACAACCACCGCGGGAAACAGCCGAGCCGCCCGCTGCTAGCGCTATGCCCGACCAGGAAGCCCGTACCTGGGGCATGCTCTGTCACCTCAGCGCGCTAACGGGGCTCCTGACCCTGGTAGGGTTTATTTTGGGTCCCCTGGTGGTCTGGCTGCTGAAGAAAGATGCACTGCCTTTCGTGGATGATCAGGGCAAAGAGGCGCTGAATTTCCAGATCACCATGGCTTTGATCTTCAGCGTCTGCTGGGCACTCATGTTCGTGCTCATCGGCCTGCTGCTGATGCCCATTCTCGGCTTGGTGAACATCGTTCTGGTGATCATTGCCAGCGTCAAGGCAAACAATGGGGAACGGTACCGCTATCCGTTTGCTCTGCGCCTGATTACCTGAGGCAGAGCTGTCATGAGAGCAACGACGATGGCGTGGGCGGTGCTCGCCGGTAGCCTGGGTCTGGCGGGCTGCCAACCGGAAACCACCGGGCAGGTGCCGCCCCCGCCCCTGCAACCCGAGGCGGATCGGGCCAACGCCTTCTTTGAACAAGCTTTCGATGCTCAGCTGGCGCTCAGCCCCATGAGCCAGAGCTATCTGGGCGTGAAGGATGACTACGACAAGTGGGATGATTTCTCAGACGCGAGTTATCAGCGACGGCTGGACCTGCTGGCCGCCCAGCGTGCCGAGCTGACCGAAACCATCGATCCGGACCGGCTGCCATTGCAGGAACGGCTCAGTTATGAGCTGTTCCTGAAAGACGTCGAAGATGCACAGCAGCGCTTTCCCTATCGCTACCACAATTACCCAGTCAACCAGATGGGCGGGTATCAGTCCCGATTACCCGCCTTCATGATCAACATTCATCGCATCGCAAGCGTTTCGGATGCGCAAGCGTATGTGACCCGACTGGAAAACTGGGAGGCGGCCTTTGACCAGATCGTTGAGGCTCTCAAGGCTCGCGCCGAAAAGCGCATCATGGCGCCGCGCTTCGTCTACCCGTATGTGCTCGAGGACAGTCGTAACGTCATTCGCGGCCGACCCTTCGACGACGGCCCCCGAGACAGCACCCTGCTGAGCGACTTCAAGGAGAAGCTCAAGGGTTTGGAGCTGGGGCCCGCGGAGGAAATCGCCCTGATAGAGCGCGCCGAACAGGCCCTGTTGACCCGCGTCAAACCGGCCTACGAGAAACTGATCGCCACAGTGGAGTCCCTGGCGCAGCGAGCCACCGATGACGATGGCGCGTGGAAGTTTCCAGACGGCGCCGCCTACTATCAGCTGGCCCTGGAGCAGATCACAACCACCACCCTGACCGCAGATGAGATTCATCAGCTGGGACTGGCTGAGGTAGACCGCATCCACAATGAAATGCGCGCCGTCATGACCGAGGTAGACTTCAACGGCTCGTTGCTGGAGTTCTTTGCCTTCATGAGGGAGGATCCGCAGTTCTACTACGACGACACCCAGGCGGGCCGCGCGGCCTATCTGGCTGCGGCGGAGCAATTGATCCGGTCCATGGAAGCGGATCTGGATCAGGTGTTTCTCTCCAAGCCCAAGGCGCCACTGGTCATCAAAGCAGTGGAGCCCTTCCGCGAGAAATCGGCGGGCAAAGCCTTCTACCAGAATCCGGCGCCGGACGGATCGCGACCCGGCGTGTACTACGCCAACCTGTATCGCATGGCGGACATGCCCACGTATCAAATGGAGGCTCTGGCCTATCACGAGGGCATCCCTGGGCATCATCTGCAACTCACCCTGGCCCAGGAGCTGACCGGGCTACCACGCTTTCGCCGCTACGGGGGATACACCGCCTATGTGGAAGGGTGGGGGCTGTACAGTGAGCTGCTGCCCAAGGAGATGGGCCGCTACCAAAATCCTTATTCCGACTTTGGCCGCCTGGCCATGGAGCTTTGGCGCGCCTGCCGGCTTGTTGTGGACACGGGTATCCACCACAAGCGCTGGACCCGCCAGCAGGCCATTGACTACCTGGCAGCGAATACCCCTAACCCCCAGGGCGACATCGTCAAGGCTATCGAGCGCTATATTGTCATGCCTGGACAGGCCACCGCCTATAAAGTGGGCATGATGAAGATCCTGCAGTTGCGCCAGCGGGCCCGTGACGCCCTGGGCAAGCGCTTTGATATCCGCAAGTTCCATGAGGTGGTGCTGGGCAGCGGCGCGGTGCCCCTGACGGTGCTGGAATCCCGGATTGATGTATACATCGCGACGGGCGCCCCTTGACGGCGCCGCAGGTGCCGCCGATACTCGATCACTATGCAGGCTCGGATCGAAACCCGCTGGACCAACCGCTGGTGGCTGTGCCAACAGTCGGAGTGGGTTGATTAAGCCTTAAGCCAAGCGCCAAGCGTCTACAGCAAAACCCATCTCCGCCTCTTCGGAGATGGGTTTTTTTGTAGCGTTGAGAGTCGTGACACATGCAAGCGCCATTCGACATCGCGGCGGATCTGGACACCCCGGTATCCGCCTATTTGAAGCTCAAGCCCTTCTCCCCTCATTTCCTGCTGGAGAGCGTGGAAGGGGGGCAGCGGCTGGCGCGGTACTCTTTCCTGGGCTTCGGTAATGCGATGACCGTGCGGCTGGACGCCGCAGGACTAACAGTCAATGGCAAACCGCGCTGTCAGCCGACAAACCACGCTGAGCTGCTGGACGCCCTCCGGGCGGTGCTCGCCGACACCCCCGAACCGAAGCCGAAGCTCGCGGGTATCCCGTTCAACGGCGGACTGGTAGGGGTGGCCGGCTATGACATCGTGCGATTCTTCGAACGCCTGCCCGAGAGTCGCCAGCAGCTGCAGGGGCTGCCCCAGGCCTCTTTCGTCGCGGCCGAATCCCTGTTGGTATTCGATCACCTGACCCGGCGCGCTGCTCTCCTGCATGACGGCTCAGACACGGAACGGGCTCTGCTGCGCCAGAACGTCATGGATGCGCTGCGCGGCCCGGTGCCCGTGGGCGATGGCGGCGGCAGTTTCACGGCGCCCGCTGCCAGCATGAGCGAAGCAGAGTTCGTCGCGGCGGTAAACCTGGCCAAACAGGACATTACCGCCGGAGAGATCTACCAGATCGTGCTCTCGGTGCGCTTCTCTGGTGAGGCCCGCTTGGATCCCTTTCAGACCTACCGTGCACTGCGCCTGCTCAATCCATCGCCCTATATGTTTTTCTGCGACCTGGGCAAGATCAAGCTGGTGGGCTCGTCGCCGGAAGCGCTGGTGCGCCTGCAAAACGGCCATGCGTCACTGCGTCCGATCGCCGGCACCCGACCGCGGGGCAGCACGGCGGAGCAAGATCAGGATCTGGAGACGGAACTGCTCGGCGACCCAAAGGAGAACGCCGAGCACGTCATGCTGGTGGATCTCGCCCGCAACGATCTGGGTCGGGTCGCCCAGGCAGGCAGCGTGCGTGTGGATCCCTATCGCACCATCGAGCGCTACAGTCATGTCATGCATATCGTCAGCGGCGTCGAGGGAGAGCTGGCACCGGATCGGGACGCGTTTGATCTCCTGGCCGCCACCTTTCCCGCCGGCACTCTGGTGGGCGCGCCAAAGGTCCGCGCCATGGAATTGATCGCCGGCTACGAGCCCGTGTCGCGGGGCCTGTACGCCGGCACGGTGGGCTATTTCGGCCGCGACGGCAACATGGACCAAGCTATCGCCATACGGACCTTGGTGTTCAACGGCAGCGAGTACAGCTTCCAGGCCGGCGCCGGCATTGTGGCGGACAGCGACCCGGCAGCCGAGTACCAGGAAGTGCTGGCCAAGAGCGCCATTCTGCGGCGCGCCCTGACGCTTGCGGAGGAAGGGCTGTGAAGCCGCGGCTGCTGCTCATCGATAACTACGACTCGTTTACCTACAATCTGGTGCAGGCGTTCCTGGTGCTGGATGCGGACGTGCTGGTATACCGCAACGATGCCATTGACGTGACCACAGCGCGGGATCTTGAGCCCACCCATCTGGTGATATCGCCGGGCCCCGGTCGACCCGCTGATGCCGGCGTTTCCCTCGCCTGTATCGATGCGTTCAAGGATGCCTTGCCCATCCTGGGTGTGTGTCTCGGTCATCAATGCCTGGTGGAAGCTTTCGGGGGTCGTATTGTCGGCGCACAGCGCTTGATGCACGGCAAGACGTCCTGGGTCGAACATGACGGTGCCGGCGTTTACCGCGGCCTGTCCAATCCGCTGGAGGCGGGCCGGTATCATTCACTGGCCGCTGATCAGCAGCAGATTCCCGACGCCCTGCTGGTCACAGCGCGCACTGCGGACGCCGAAATCATGGGCGTTCGGCATCGCGCCCGGCAAATCGAGGGCGTGCAGTTTCATCCCGAGAGCGTGCTCACCCCGGAGGGAGATCAACTGCTGGCCAACTTCCTTTATCCGGAAACGACAGTTACACCATAGGAGGACTATCGTGGCTATCGAAGCCGTCGCGCTGCTGGAACAACTATTGAATGGCCGGGATATGACGGAGGAGCAGGCCGGCGAGCTGCTCAAAGCGTTGGCCGGCGGCGAGCTTCCGCCCGCTCAGGCGGGTGCTCTGCTGGTGGCCCTGCGTGCCAAGGGCGAGGTGGCTCACGAGATTCGGGGCCTGGCGGTCGCCATGCGCGAGCTGGCGCTGCGTCCCACGCTCCCCGACGTGGGTCCGAGCATCGACGTCGTCGGCACCGGAGGAGACGGCTCCGGCAGCCTCAACCTGTCGACTGGCTCCGCGCTGCTCGCCGCAGCCTGCGGCTTGCCCGTGGTCAAGCACGGCAACCGCTCCATCTCATCCCGCTCCGGCAGCGCCGACGTGCTGGAACAGCTCGGCCTGCCCATGCCCCTGGACGAGGCCGGTGCTGGTCGCTGCCTCGCCGCAACCGGCTTTACCTTCCTGTTTGCACCCCATTACCACCCGGCGATGAAGGCCATTGGCCCGGTGCGCGCGGCGCTGGGCATACGCACGGTATTCAACATCCTCGGTCCGCTGGCCAACCCGGCCACGCCGCCGTTCCACCTGATTGGTGCCTTCAGTCCGTCCATGGCCCGGCTGATGGCCGAAAGCCTGTCGGGCATGGCCATCGAACGGGCCTTCGTCGTCCATGGCGAGCCCGGCTGGGACGAAGCCACACCCTGCGGGCCCTTCGAGCGCTACGACGTCCGGCCCGGGGATGTGCGTGCAGCCCTGGTGGACCCCAAGGATTTCGGCCTGCCCCGGGCCACGCCCGAGTCACTGATCGGCGGCGATGCGCAGGAGAACAGCCGTCGCCTGCGCGCCGTATTGACCAACGAAGAGCAGGGGCCCCATCGAGACGCGCTGGTCCTGGGCGCGGGCCTGGCCCTTGAGGTCAGCGGCCGAGCTGCCAATCTGACCGAGGGCATTGAACAGGCCCGCCAGGCCCTGGATGAGGGCGCCGGCGGGCGGCTGTTAACCGCCATCCGGGACTTCGCCGGATCCTAGCCCATGGGTGAGTCCTTTCTCGAGCGGATGGCCACCTCGAGCCGGGCGCGTCTTCAGCAGGCCCAAGCGGCCCGATCTGAGGCCCGGATGCTGGCCGCTGCGCTGGCCGCACCGCCGCCGCCTCCCCTGGTCCTGAGCGGCTTCGACATCATCGCCGAACTCAAACTGCACTCGCCGTCGGAAGGCCAGCTCGCAGCGGCGGGACTGGATCCCGCAGCCCAGGTCCAAGCGTACGCCGCGGGCGGCGCGGCCGCCGTGTCGGTGCTCACCGAACCGGCTGCCTTCCACGGCAGCCTGGAGCGGTTGACGGCCGCCGCCGAGCTGCTGGCGCCGCTGCGACGGCCTGCCATGCGCAAGGACTTCCTGGTCGCCCCCTATCAGGTGCTGGAGGCCCGTTTGGCCGGCGCCGGCGGCGTGCTGCTGATCATTGCCATGCTGGATGACGGCGCGCTGGCGGAGATGCTGGACTGCGCCAGCCGGTGCGGCCTGTTCGTGCTCTTGGAAGCCTTTGATGCCCGGGATCTGGAGCGAGCCGCCCTGCTGCTTGCAGAGCGCGCGCCCAGCGGCGCGGCGCCCATCCTGGTGGGCGTGAACAGCCGCGACCTGAGAACGCTGCAGGTGGACACCCAGCGCTTTGCGGCGCTGGCACCGCTTTTGCCCGCGGGCGTCCCCGCGGTCGCCGAGAGCGGGCTGGCCAGCGGCGAGGATACCCGCCGGGTAGCCGCTCTGGGCTATCGGGCCGCGCTGGTTGGCAGCGCCTTGATGCGCGGCGGCGAGACCGCGGCGCGGGTTGCACAACTGAAGGCCGCGGGCGAGGCAGCACTGTGTCGCTGATGATCAAAATCTGTGGTTTGACGGAGCCGGTGGGCCTGGCCGGCGCGTTGGCCGCCGGCGCCGACGCGCTGGGGTTTGTGTTCGCTCCATCGCCACGCCAAATTACGCCGCTGGAGGCCGGCCGACTATGTCGAGACCTGCCGGCGGGGGTGATTCGGGTCGCGGTGATGCGGCATCCCAGCCCCGCCGAGTGGGCGCGGGTGCAGGATGAGTTTTATCCGGACTGGCTGCAAACGGATGCGGCAGATTTTGCGAACCTTGAGCTGTCACCCGACTGCAGGGCTGTCCCCGTTTACCGGGACGGGATGCTGCGACGTCAGGGTCTCCCGGAGCAATGGCCCGCCCAGCTGGTCTTCGAGGGCACCCACAGCGGGGCCGGGGAGACGGCGGACTGGACGCTGGCCGCCGGCATCGCCGCGCAGACGCGCCTGATGCTGGCGGGTGGTCTAAACCCTGCCAACGTGGCCGATGCCATTCGTCAGGTCCGGCCCTGGGGCGTGGACGTGTCTTCCGGCGTGGAAACGGCTCCCGGCCGCAAGGACCCGGCGCGTATTGCAGCATTTATCAAGGCGGCCCGAGCGGTCGCATAACCCCAACCTTGATGGAAATGACCGTGAAAGCACTGGATCCCGGCGAGCACGCCCAACTCATGGCCGCTCTGCTGGCCGGTGAGCTGCCCGATGAGCGCGGCCGCTTTGGCCCTTTTGGTGGCCGCTATGTCCCGGAAACCCTGGTACCCGCCCTTGATCGCCTGACCGAGGGCGTCTACCGAATCTTGCCCCGGCCCGACTTCCAGGCGCGCCTCAAGCAGGAGCTCACCACCTGGGTGGGCCGGCCCACGGCTTTGACCCATGCCCGCCGCCTGTCCGAAGCCTGGGGCGGCGACGTGTGGCTGAAGCGCGAAGACCTGGCTCACACCGGGGCCCACAAGATCAACAATGCCATCGGCCAGGCGTTGCTTGCCCAGGCGCTTGGCGCTGAGCGCGTCGTGGCAGAAACCGGGGCCGGCCAGCACGGCGTCGCCGCGGCGGCAGCCTGTGCACGACTCGGCATACCCTGCACCGTGTATATGGGGGAGATCGATATCGCCCGACAAGCCCCCAACGTGGATCGCATTCGCCGCATGGGCAGCCAGGTCGTTGCCGTGACATCCGGTGACCGGACCCTGCGCGCCGCCATTGACGAGGCCCTGCGGGACTGGGTGTCCGATCCCAGCGGCACCTACTATCTGCTGGGTTCCGCCGTGGGACCCCACCCCTACCCCTATCTGGTGCGCGAACTGCAGAGCGTGATCGGCCGCGAAGCCCGGGAGCAGATGCTCGCCGCCGACGGGCTAGCGGACGCCGTATTCGCCTGCGTCGGCGGCGGATCCAACGCCATTGGCCTGTTTCACCCTCTACTGGCGGATACCAAGAGCAAGCTGTTCGGCGTGGAGGCTGGCGGTCGCGGCGCGGGCCTGGGCGACAACTCCGCCACCATCGCCACGGGCACCGCCGGCGTGCTGCACGGCTCCTACTCGCTGCTGCTGCAGAACACGGACGGCCAGATTCAAGAAACCCATTCCGTCAGCGCCGGGCTGGACTATCCTGGCGTGGGTCCAGAGCACTCACTGCTTGCGCTGTTGGGCAGGGTGGAGTACCTCAGCGCGAGCGACGGCGAAGCCCTGGCGGCCGTGGATGAGTGCTCGGCCATGGAAGGCATCCTGCCGGCGTTGGAGACGGCCCACGCCTTCGCCGCGGCGCGCCGCTGGCTGCGCGACAACCGCGGCGCGCGGGTCTTGATCGGCTTGTCCGGCCGCGGTGACAAAGACATGCCCACCCTCTCCCAGCATCCCGTAGGAGCCCACGATCATGAAGCCGCATGAAGGTCTGGCCCGGGCCGTCGCGCGGCGCGGCGACCGTCCGTCCATCGTCGCCTTTATCACCGCCGGTTATCCCGATCGTGAGACCTTCCTGACCACCCTGGACGAGATCTGCCAGGCCGCCGACGCCGTCGAGCTGGGTGTGCCGTTCAGTGATCCCATGGCCGACGGTATGACCATTCAGCGCTCCAGCCACGCGGCGATCCAGCAGGGCGTCACGCTGACATGGATCCTGGAGACGCTGGCAAACCGTGACTTCGAACTGGCCGCGCCCCTTATGCTGATGAGCTATCTCAATCCCTTGCTGGCCTTCGGCCTCCCGGCGCTGGCGGGCCGGGCCGCCGCCGTGGGCGTGGCCGGCCTGATCGTGCCGGATCTGCCTTATGAGGAAAGTGAGCCATTGCGCAGCGCGATTGCAACCAGCGGGGTCGGGCTGGTACAGCTGGTCACGCCTGCCACGCCCCCCGAACGGATGGCCACCCTGTGCCGGGAGAGCCAGGGCTTCGTGTACGCCGTGACCACCACGGGCATCACCGGCGGCGGCGCGGGCCTGCCCCCAGAAGTCAGCGATTACCTGGATCGCGTCAGCCGTCTGGCGAAGCTGCCCGTGTGTGCTGGCTTTGGGATTCGCACTCCCGAACAGGTGGAGATGATTGGCCAGCATGCCGATGGCGTCATTGTGGGGTCGGCACTGGTGGAGGTTCTGGAGGCCGGCGAAAGCCCGGGCGCATTCCTGCGTCAACTGGCGGGCGCCTGAAGCCGTCGTGCAGAAGGTCTTCAGCCACGAGTCCCTGGTGCTGGTCAGCCACGTGCGCAACCTGCTGGATGCCGCCGGCATCAGCACCATCATCAAGAACGAGCAGTTGTCCGGGGCCGTGGGCGAGATTCCTTATCTGGAAACCTGGCCGGAGCTGTGGGTCGTCACCAAGACCGAGGCAACCCGCGCCCGGGCGCTTATCGCTGAAGGCCTCGCCGAGGCGCCTACCGCGCCAAGCTGGACCTGCTCTCAGTGCGGCGAAATGAACGAAGGCCAGTTTGCCATCTGCTGGCAATGCCAGCATGGTGCACCCACCTGACTCACTGGCCGGCCACGACAATCACTGGGATGAGCACCTTCTGGTCACGGTTGATCACGCCGGCTTACGGATCGGTGGCATTAGCCACGCTGGCCGCTATGGCTGCGGATCGCTTCTGGCTATTTGAGCTGCTCAGCCATTTCCGCGTTCAGTATGTCGCTGTGATGCTGGTATTGCTGGCCATCTTCGCCACGACCAGTCGCTGGGTCCTGGCGGCCACCCTGTTGCCCCTGCTCGCCTTGAACATCCTGCCTGTGCTGCCCTATCTGGCAAGCGAGCAGCCTGCCGCCGGCCCCGTGGGCTCCCTCACCCTGGCCAGTATCAACCTGTGGTCGAGGAACGACGACAGCGAAGCGGTGCTGGCGCTGCTGGCTGCCGAAAGGCCCGACGTGGTGGTGCTGCAGGAGCTGACGCCTGACTGGGCCAGCGCAACTGCGGGGCTGGCTGCTGATTATCCCTATCGCGTGCTGCGGGCACGGCCTGACAACTTTGGCCTCGCCTTGTTATCCCGCTATCCCATCGTCCACCAGCGGGTCATCGAGCTTGCCGGGGAGGCGGAACCGGCGATCCTGGCCACTCTGCAGCTGGGCACCGAGCAGCTGGACGTGCTGGGCGTGCATCCGGTCACCCCGAAGAGCGCTGAGCTGGCGCGGCGGCGCAACCGCCAGCTGGCCGCCATCGGCGAGCTGGCGGCGGCCAGCTCCCGGCCTCTGGCGGTGCTCGGCGATTTCAATGCGACCCCCTGGTCACCCCACTTCCGGCGCCTGCTGGAGGAGACTCAGCTGCGCAGCGCGGCCCGCGGCCGTGGCCTGGATTTCACCTGGCCCACCTTCATGCCGCTACTGGGCATCCCGATTGATCACTGTCTGGTCAGCGACCAGGTTAAAGTAGTGAAGCATTGGCACGGGCCATTCATCGGCTCCGACCACTATCCGCTGTTCACAGAGATCGCGATCTAGCCCATGGCCAACGCCATCATTCTGATCATCGGCAACGAAATCCTGTCCGGCAAAACGCAGGACACCAACCTCAGCTTTCTCGGCGGGGAACTGGCCCGGCTGGGTATCGAGTTGACCGAGGCCCGGGTGATTCGTGATGACGAGGCCAGCATCATCGAACACGTCAACGACGCCCGGCATCGCGCCAGCTATGTGTTCACCACCGGCGGCATCGGACCGACCCACGACGACATTACCGCGGCCAGCGTTGCCAAAGCCTTTGGCGTAGAACTGGTGCGCGACGACGAGGCCGTGCGCCGTCTGACCAGCCGCGCGCCCCTCAACGAGGCCCGTCTGAAAATGGCTCACCTCCCTGCCGGCGCCGTGCTGATCGACAATCCCATCAGCCAGGCTCCGGGCTTTCAGCTGGAAAATGTGTTTGTGCTCGCCGGCATTCCAAGCATCGCCCGGGCGATGTTCGAATCCTTAGGTCATCGACTTGAGGCCGGCGCACCCATCGTCTCGGCGAGCGTGGACGCCCATCTGAGTGAAGGCGCCCTTGCCGGGCCGCTGGCCGAGTTGGATCAACGCTTTCCGGACGTGGAGATTGGCAGCTATCCGTTCTTCAGTGGCAAGCACTATGGCGTGAGCGTAGTCGCCCGATCCCGAGATCCGAATCAGGTGCGCGCGGTCATCGACGCGGTGAGCGACATGATGCGTGCCCTCGGCGCGGAACCCAGCCCCGGTAAGCCCCAGTAGCGCATCTGCTAAGACGTTTCGCGGTTGGTCCGCAGCAGCAGAAAGACCAGTCCCGCAGCTGCCAGCAACCAGCCGGCCCAGACCGGTGCAGCTTCGAGTCCGATCCAGATGACACCCGCGACCAGCGCGGCCGCTCCGGTAAAGCTCAACCGGCTCTGGCGGCTGCGCGCGTCCAGGGCCCGGGCCAACTCGGAAAGGCCGGCATCTTCCACCTTGATGCGCAGCTTGCCGTCCGCGGCATTGCGCACCACGCGGTGAATCAGATCGGGCAAACGCTCCAGATCACCGGAGATTTCCGGCCAGCGCCGCACCAGATTCCGGATGCCCTCCCGGGGATCCGAACGCTGTCGCACCCACTCCTCCAGCACCGGCTGGGCCGTCTCCCACAGATCCAGCTCCGGATACAGCTCCCTGCCCAGGCCCTCGATATTCAGTAACGTCTTCTGCAGCAACACGAGCTGGGGCTGCACCTCCATATTGAAGCGGCGCGCCGTATCAAACAGCCGCAATAGCACCAGGCCGAAGGAAATGTCCCGCAAGGGTTTATTGAATATGGGCTCGCAAACGGCGCGCACGCCTGCCTCTAATTCATCCACCCGCGTATCCGCCGGGACCCAACCAGAATCCACGTGCAGCTTGGCGACACGGTAGTAGTCGCGCTTGAAGAAGGCCAGGAAGTTTTCCGCCAGATAACGCTGGTCGCGGCTGGTCAGGGTACCGACAATGCCGAAATCCACGGCCACGTAGCGGGGACGCTCCGGATCGCCCACATCCACAAAGATATTCCCAGGGTGCATATCCGCATGAAAGAAATTGTGCTGGAACACCTGGGTGAAAAAGATCTGCACGCCATTCTCAGCGAGCAACTTGATGTTGGCACCGCTCTGCCTGAGAGCCTCCACGTCGCTGATAGGGATGCCGGAGACGCGCTCCATGGTGAGCACGTTGCCGCGGCAGTAATCCCAGTATATTTCCGGCACGTAGAGCATGTCGGAGCCGTCGAAATTGCGCCGCAGCTGGGCTGCGTTGGCAGCTTCCAGCAGAAGATCCAGTTCCGCAAGGATGGTGCGCTGATATTCAGTCACCACCTCCACGGGCCGCAGCCGGCGCGCTTCGGGCCAGTAGCGACGGGCCAACTCGGCCAGTGCGAACAGGACCTCCAGATCCTGCTCGATCATGGCCCGGACGCCGGGGCGCAGCAGCTTGACGACCACCTCCTCACCGCTGCGCAGCCGCGCAGCATGCACCTGGGCCACGGAGGCTGCCGCAAGTGGCTCGGGATTGAAATCGGCGAAAACCTCGGCGGGACGCACGCCGAAGGCCTTCTCCACAATGGCCAAAGCCTCTTCAGACGGAAACGGCGGCACCTGATCCTGGAGCTTGGCCAGCTCGTCGGCGATCGCCCGGGGCAGCAGGTCCCGGCGGGTTGACAGCGCCTGGCCGAATTTGACGAAAATGGGACCGAGCTCCTCCAGAGCGCGGCGCAGACGGACACCCAGCGGCTGGGACCGCACCTCGGCCGCACCCCGCCGCGGCCGGAGCACCCAGGCCAGTGGCCGATAGAGATGGGTCACCGCGACGATGTCGTCGAGACCGTGGCGCAGTAGCGTGCGCTGAATGCGCACCAGGCGCAGAACCAGGCGCAGGCGACGCATCTAGTCCTCGTCCGGAACGCGGCGCCGCTCCAGCCGCGTCAATCGCGCTGCGGCCCGCGCCACCGCGTCGCGGACCTCATCCACATCGTCGCAGAAACCCCGCACCTCCAGCC
The DNA here is from genome assembly GCA_041556855.1 of Gammaproteobacteria bacterium. Classification (GTDB taxonomy): domain Bacteria; phylum Pseudomonadota; class Gammaproteobacteria; order Steroidobacterales; family JBFFHS01; genus JBFFHS01. Next base: position 21,129 of record JBFFHS010000032.1, on the reverse strand, counting down.
GCGTAGGCATGACCCGGGACTCCTCCTGGAGATATTCGCTGGTGTTTAAGCGCAACGTGTCCAGGGTGCGTTCGCCGAACGTCAGTAGCGCCCGCAGCGCCGTACCCACTTGGTGAGCAGCCACGTCGCCCACCAGGAACGACAGCTCCTCCTCCAAATCAGGACGCGCCCGACGCAGCAAGCTGGCAAACGCAGCTGCCACATCCTGATCCCCGTCCAGGCGCACACCACGTCGACGCAATGCGGCAGCATCCGGCGCGCTCTCTGCAAGCATACCGACCAGAGCCACCGGCGTACCCGCCACTGTGGCATGGCTGGTGGTTGCTTGCCGGCAGACCGTGAGCTCTTCTTCCCGGGCAACCAGAAACAGCGTCAGCCCGAGGCCCTCCACATCGATGCGCAGGGTGGTGCCTGCCAGGGCTGCAAGCTCCCGCTGCGCCGTTTCAGATTGCCGGATGCTGCGGTTGAGTAGACCACTCACCAGCCCCAGCGGTCCGTCCGGCGCCCTCATCCGTGCAGCGTCCGTCAGTACCGGCTGGCCACGTGCAGCGCGACGATACCGCCGCTCAGATTGTGGTAGCTGCACGCATCGAAGCCGGCCGTAAGAATCATCGCCTTGAGGGTCTCCTGGTCCGGATGCATGCGGATAGACTCGGCCAGGTAGCGATAGCTGTCTGCATCCTTGGCCACCCACTGGCCCAGCCGGGGCAGCACCTGAAAAGAATACAGATCATACAAAGGGCTCAGCAGTGGCTGGGTGGGCTTGGAGAACTCCAGCACCAGTAGTCGACCACCCGGCTGCAGCACGCGGCACATCTCCGCCAAGGCGGCGCCTTTGTCCGTGACGTTGCGCAGGCCGAAACCGATGGTGACGCAATGAAAGCTGCCGCTGGCAAAGGGCAGGCTTTCTGCGTTCGCCAGCACACAGGAGATGCGGCCGACCAGGCCCGCATCCACCGTGCGCGCACGACCCTGGGCCAACATGCGGGCATTGATGTCGCTGAGCACGACCTGACCACGGGTGCCCACCTGGCGGGCCAGGCCCCGCGCCAGATCGCCGCTGCCGCCGGCCACGTCCAAAGCCCGTTGGCCGGGCCTCAAACCCGTGCGCGCCAGCGCGAAGCGTTTCCAGACCCGATGCAGCCCGACGGACATCAGGTCGTTCATCAGATCGTAGTTGTCGGCGACGCTGTCGAACACCTGTCCGACCCGACGCCGCTTGTCGGTCCAGGCCACCCGCTGATAACCGAAATCCGTCGCTGGCTCGTCGTCAGTCATCATCGCTTCGCATGTGGCCTGCCGCGCGCAATCGCGCCAGATAAGCGTGCCAGTTCTCGTCCTGGCGAACGCCCAGTCCGTGCAGTATAGGCCACGTATAAAGGCCGGTTGCGTGGCCGTCATCGAAAATCAGCCGCACCGCATACTGCCCGACCGGTTCAATCCTTTCGATATTGACTTGCTCCTTGCCCGTCACCAGCACCTCCTGGCCGGGGCCGTGCCCCCTCACCTCCGCCGACGGTGAGTAGACTCGCAGATATTCCGCGGGCAGTCGAAACTGCTCGCCGCTATCAAACGTCACTTCCAGAACGCGACTGACGCGACGCAGCTTGATGTCGGTGGGAACTGGCGGCATGGGCTCGAATTGCGGCCGCTAAAGAATGTAGCGACTCAGATCCTCATCCTGCACCAGGTCGGCCAAGTGTTCGTCCACGTAGCCCGCGGTTACGCTGACGCTCTGGCCGCCACGATCCGCAGCATCAAAGGAGATGGTCTCCAAAAGCCGCTCCATGACCGTATGCAGGCGCCGGGCGCCGATATTCTCGGTCCGCTCGTTCACCTGGTACGCCACCTCCGCAATGCGGCGGATACCACTTGCGGCGAACGCCAGGGTGACACCCTCGGTGGCCATCAGCGCCGCGTACTGCTCCGTCAGCGAGGCGTCCGGTTCCGTCAGAATGCGCATGAAATCGTCGCTCGACAGGGCTGCCAGCTCCACCCTGATGGGGAACCGGCCCTGCAGCTCGGGGATAAGGTCCGACGGCCGGGCCACGTGAAACGCCCCGGAGGCAATGAACAGAATGTGATCGGTACGCACCATCCCATACTTGGTGCTCACCGTGCACCCCTCTACCAGGGGCAAGAGATCGCGCTGCACACCCTCCCGGGAGACATCGGCACCCATGCTCTCAGAACGCCGCGCCACTTTGTCCAGTTCATCCAGGAACACGATGCCATGCTGCTCCACTGCGGCCAGGGCGCGCAGCTTGATGTCTTCGTCGTCCACCATCTTGCCAGCCTCCTCGTCCGTGAGCAGCTTGAAGGCGTCGCGGACTTTCAGCTTGCGGCTATGACGGCGACCGGATCCCAGATTGGCAAACATGCTCTGCAGCTGGGACGTCATCTCTTCCATGCCGGGGGGCGCCATGATCTCCACGCCAACGGCCGGCGCCTGGGTATCGACCTCGATCTCCCGTTCGTCCAGCTTGCCTTCCCGCAGCAGCTTGCGCAGCTTCTGGCGCGTATCCGCTCCGTCAGTGTCGTCGCTGCCGGGCAACAGGGCATCAAGAATACGTTCTTCGGCCGCGTCCTCCGCCCGATGACTCACCTTGGCAATCTCAGCCTCACGGGTCATCTTCACCGCCACATCGGCCAGGTCACGGACGATGGAGTCCACCTCGCGGCCCACGTAGCCCACCTCGGTGAACTTGGTCGCCTCAACTTTGATGAACGGGGCTTTCGCCAGACGAGCGAGGCGGCGCGCAATTTCTGTCTTGCCCACGCCGGTGGGCCCGATCATCAGGATGTTCTTGGGCGTAATCTCACTCTGCAGGGGCTCACCAACCTGCACCCGGCGCCAGCGGTTGCGCAACGCTATGGCCACCGCACGCTTGGCCTGGTCCTGGCCGATGATGTGTTTGTCCAGTTCCTGGACGATTTCGCGAGGTGTCATGGACATTGTGTCGCTACTCTGTTGCCGGGCTGGCCGCATCCAGCGCTTCGATGACGATCTGAGCGTTGGTGTAAATGCAGATGTCACCGGCGATCGCCAGCGCCTTCGCCACAATGTCGGTCGCGCTTAAGTCGGTGTTCTCCAGCAACGCCAGGGCGGCGGCCTGGGCGTAGGCGCCTCCCGAGCCAATAGCCACCAGATCGTGCTCCGGCTCGATCACGTCGCCATTGCCAGAAATCAACAGTGATTTTTCCCGGTCAGCCACGCACAGCAGTGCCTCCAGGCGCCGCAGCATGCGGTCGGTCCGCCAATCCTTGGCCAGCTCGATTGCTGCCCGGGTCAGATTGCCGTACTGCTCCAGCTTTTTTTCAAAGAAGTCGAACAGAGTGAAAGCATCCGCCGTGCCGCCAGCGAAGCCCGCCAGCACCTGGCCATTGGCCAACCGCCGAACCTTGCGGGCATTGCCCTTCATGACTTTGTCGCCCAGCGTAACCTGCCCGTCGCCGCCTACGGCGACGCGGCCGCCGCGGCGGACGGCAAGGATGGTGGTACCGTGGAATTGATCCATCGCGTGGCATCCTTAAGCTTCTGGAGAAGGCCCGCGCGGTTGTCAGTCTTTGCGGCGGGCGCGCGGATGAGCCTGGTCGTATATGTGGGCCAGATGCTGGAAATCAAGATGAGTATAGATCTGGGTGGTGCTGATGTTCGCGTGGCCCAGCAACTCCTGAACGCCCCGCAAATCGCCGCTGGACTCCAGCAGGTGACTGGCGAAAGAATGCCGCAGCAGATGCGGATGGACGGCCACCGGAGTGCCCTGCAGCTGGGACCAGCGCTTAACCCGGGCCTGGATGGCTCGGGATTTGAGCCGGACACCGCGCCGCCCCACAAATAAGGCCGGCTCGTCTTGACTGGCCAGCTCCGCCCGCCGGCTCAGCCAAACGGCCAGGGCCTGGCGTGCCTGGCGACCCACGGGCACCACGCGCGTCTTGCTGCCCTTGCCGGTAACGCGCACCGTGGCATCGTCCAGATCAAGATCGGTCAGGTTCAAAGCCACCAGCTCGCCCAGACGCAGGCCGGAGGAATAAAAAAGCTCAAGAATGGCCGCATCCCGCTGGGCGAGCAGATCGTCAGGGGTCAAGGCGAGCAGCCGGAACACCTGGTCCGCGTCCAGGGTCGACGGCAGCCGCCGGGGCCCCTTGGGGGCGCGGATACCGAGGGCCGGATTAGCCCGCGCCAGGCCCTCGCGCAACAGATAGCCGAACAGGCTGCGCACCGCAGATAGCCGCCGGGCGATGCTCCGGGGGCTGCTGCCGCGGCGATGGGACGCAGCCGCGAAGCGGCGCACCACGAAACTGTCCACGGCCGACCAGCGATTGACGCCCTCAGCCTCGAGAAAGCCGGCAAACGCGCCCAGATCGCGCCGATAAGCGGTCACAGTGTGCTCGGACAGCCGTCGCTCAGTGCGCAGGTGCCTGAGGAAGCCCTCGATACCAGCGTCGGCAAACACGACCGGTCGTGGCCGCTTCAGCCGGCTTGCAGCGCAACCGCGACCAGCTCCCCGATGCGCTCCAGGAAGTCGATGCTCTTGCCCGGATGGAAGTGGTCCAAATCTCGGCTGCCGATGACCAGGAAACCAGTCTGCGCGTCCTTACCCAGGGGTATCAGCGCGGCGGAGGCAATCTCCTGGGCATCCGGGCCAAAAACGAAATCCCGCTGGCTGTCGCGCATTTGCCCGCACCGCGCCCGCCTGGCCTTGATGAAAGTAGCGAACGGCCCCAGGTCGGGATCATCGGCCCGCGTTACGCGCAGAAAGCGCCCCTGGTGCAACTGGTCGGCGGTCTCCGGGTCACCGAACATGACCAGCACCGCCTGATCCGCCGCAAACTCTTCCCGCAACACGGCTTCCACCGTCTCCAGACGCTCTTTGAGAGTCGCTCCGGCCAGCAGCCGGACGGCCAGTTGATGGATCTTGCCGACCAGGCGATCGTTGGCCTTGGCAACCCCGATGAGATCCTTGAGCTTGCGTTCCAGCTCCGCATTGCGGCCACGCAGCACGGTGACCTGTCGTTCGACCAGGGATATGGCCCCGTTGCCGGTGTCATGGGACAGGCGCAGCGTGCTCAACAGCTGGGGATGGCCATCGAAGAACTCAGGATGGCGCTGCAGATAGTCCGCGACATCCTCCTCGGAGAACGGTTCCGTGAGCACTAACTCGCCCTTTTGACTCATAGATTCAGCTGCCCCCTGAACACCCAAGTTGTCGGCCCGCTCAACTCCAGGATCGCGCCCGGCCCAGACCAGCGCACCGTGAGCTCGCCACCAGGCAGCTCCACGACCACCTGTTCGTGGAGCCGGCCCCAGAGTCTGCCCACCGCCACCGCAGCAGCAGCGCCGGTCCCGCAAGCCCGCGTTTCGCCCACGCCACGCTCATGGACCCGCAAACGCAGCCTGGTGGCGTCCACAAACTCCGCGAAGCCCACGTTCACGCCCCGGGGAAACCGCTCGTGGCGCTCCAAGGCTGGCCCCAGTATACCCACCGGGGCCCCGTCTACCGAATCTACCGCCAGCACGGCGTGGGGATTACCCACGGACACGGCGCCAAACTCGACCCGTTCACCGTTCAGCGCCAATTCATAATGTTCAGCGCGTTCGGCGATAAAGGGCAGAGCGGCTGGCTCGAAACTGGGTTCGCCCAGTTCCAGAGTCACCCGACCGGCAGCCTCGACTCGGGCTTTAATAGCGCCACCCAGGCTCGCCAGGGTGAGCGCGTTACGGCCGTCCCGCTCGGCCACAAACCGGGCCACGCAGCGCGCGCCATTGGCACACTGCTCCACTTCACCGCCATCAGCGTTGAACACGCGGTAGGCGGCATCCGCTTGCTCGGACGGCTCGATCAGGAGGAACTGGTCGAAGCCGATGCCGGTGCGGCGGTCCGCCCACGCCCGAAGCTCCTGTTCACTGGGCACGAACCCGCCCGGCGGGCGCTCCATGACCACGAAGTCGTTGCCGAGGCCGTGCATCTTGGCGAAGGTGAGTTCCATGGCTGGCATTCGCAGGCGGCGGGCGTTAACGTGACCCGCCTCGAGGGAGTCGACAGTATAGTGGAATCGCCACGCTTCCATCCCACTCTGCAATTCGAAGACTTGCGGGCCTTTATGGGCACGCTGCGGGAACGCGGCGATCTGGTCGCAATAAAGGAGCAGATCGATCCCCACCTGGAAATCACCGAAATCTGTCGCCGCACCCTGGGCCGCGGCGGCCCGGCCCTGCTGTTTGAGAATTGCAAAGGCTCGTCCTTGCCCCTGCTGGCCAACCTGTTCGGCACCACCGATCGGGTGGCGGCCGCCATGGGTGCTGAGTCTACCCAGGCACTGCGCTCGATCGGTGAGCTTTTGGCCTTTCTCAAGGAACCGGAACCGCCCCGGGGCCTCCGGGACGCCTGGGCCAAGCTGCCGCTGCTGAAAGAGGTGTTGAACATGCCGCCCAAGGTGGCGCGCAGCGCACCGACCCAGGAGGTTGTGCTCGAGGCGGCTGACGTTGACCTGTTCAGCCTGCCGCTGCAGACCTGCTGGCCCGGCGACGCGGGGCCGTTGATCACCTGGGGGCTGACCACCACCGCCGGGCCGACGGCGCAGCGGCAAAACTTGGGCATCTATCGTCAGCAGGTCATCGCACGAAACCGACTGATCATGCGCTGGCTATCCCACCGGGGCGGCGCGCTGGACTTTTTTGCCTGGCAGCGGGAGAAAGGCGACCAGCCATTTCCGGTGGCGGTCAGCATCGGTGCCGATCCCGCAACGCTGCTGGCGGCGGTGACCCCGGTACCCGATCGGCTGGCCGAATATGCCTTTGCCGGCCTGCTGCGCGGCAAGCGCACCGAGCTGGCCCAGGCAATTGGCTCAACCCTCAAGGTCCCTGCCCGGGCAGAGATCACTTTGGAAGGCCATATCAGACCTGGCGACTCTGCTCCCGAGGGACCCTTTGGGGACCACACCGGCTACTACAACGAGGTGGAAGAGTTTCCAGTGATGACCGTCGAGCGCATCACCCAGCGCCGGGATCCGATCTATCACAGCACCTACACCGGCCGGCCCCTGGACGAGCCTGCCGTGCTGGGCCTGGCTCTCAACGAGGTTTTCGTGCCCATTCTTCAGAGCCAGTTTCCTGAGATCGTGGATTTCTACCTGCCGCCGGAGGCCTGTTCCTATCGGGTCGCCGTCATCAGCATCAAGAAACAGTACGCGGGGCACGCCAAGCGGGTCATGTTCGGCATCTGGTCCTACCTGCGCCAGTTCATGTACACCAAGATGGTCATCGTCACCGACGCGGACATCAACATCCGCAGCTGGGACGACGTGATCTGGGCGCTGTCTACGCGCCTTGACCCGGCCCGGGACACAGTCGTTGTGGAAAACACGCCCATCGACTACCTGGACTTCGCTTCACCCGAGCCCGGCCTGGGCGGCAAGATCGGCTTTGACGCCACTCACAAGTGGCCCGGCGAAACGCGCCGCGAGTGGGGCACCTCCATCAGCATGGATGCTGCGGTGGTAGCGAAAATCGACGCCCTCTGGGCCAGGCTGGGCATCGCCGACGACTCTTGAAGCAGCGATTGGACATTTGTCATAAGGCTGGCTAACTTAGCTTTTGCCGCGGCATCGCCGTTTACGAAAGCGCCGAAGAACAACAGCAAGCCCGCCAGGGGGATCTATGCGACACATCATGGTCATGAACGCCAAGGGTGGCTGCGGTAAGAGCACCCTGGCCACGAATTTAGCCGCTTACTATGCCTCGGAGGGTTACGAGACCAGCCTGGCGGACTACGATCCGCAGCAGTCGTCGCTGTCCTGGCTGGCGGAGCGTCCGGAGGAGTATGCAGCCATCACCGGCCTGGCCGGCTTCCGTGAGGGCCTGAGGCACCTGCCCCGCTCCTCGGAATATCTGATCATCGATGCGCCAGCCCGATCCCACGGCAAGGAACTGACCGATCTGGTGCGCCGGGCCGAAACCATTCTGGTCCCCGTGCTGCCGTCGCCGATCGATATGAAGGCCTGCGCGGGCTTCATCAAGGAGCTGCGAGACACGGGCCGCGTTTCCCGGCGCGAAGCCAAGGTCGCCGTGGTGGCCAACCGGGTGCGGGAGAATACGCTGATTTTTGAGGAGCTGGATGAGTATCTGAGCCACCTGCGAGTGCCCTATGTGGCCGCGCTGCGGGAGGCCCAGAACTACATTCGCGCTTACCAGCGCGGGCTGGGCATCCATGAGCTGCCGCCCTATCTGGCCTGGCCGGACTGGGAGCAGTGGGATCCGCTGCTGGAATGGCTGGATAGCCGGCGCAGCCGGCCGTAACGCTAGTCCGCCCCGGGCGGACTGAGCACCGGAATCTCGACCGCCGAGTCTTCAGTCACCAGAGCGAGTCCCGAGCGATAAGCCAGGGCGGCGTTCTCGCCCTCCCCCAGTCGGGCCAGCAGCCGCCCGTAAAGCTGATAGGCATCGGCCCGGGGACCTATGGCAAGGCTGGATTCAAGGTAGCTGCGCGCCTTGCCCCACAGCTCGTTCACCATGCAGAGCCGGGCTGCCGTCAGCAACAGCGCCGGGTCCTCGGGGTAAGTTTTCAGCCAGGCCTCGGCCCGCTTCAGCTGCTTGGCCGCGTCGTCGCTGCGGATGTGGCCGTAGGCGATCACCAGGGACTCATCCCACTCGCGGTTCAGCGCGGCGCGCACCTCCCGCTCGGCCAGATTGCCCTGATCGAGCCGGTTCAGAGCCCGGGCCCGCAGCCCAATGAGGCGCGGGTGCTTCTTGAAGCCGGCCGGGATGCGCGCCCAGATCTCCCCCAGCCGCCCTGAGGTCAGATTCGGCTCGGCTGCCAATGCCGCCAGCGTGTCGGCAGCCACCGCCACGATGGCATCCTCGCCAAGATTGGATTTCGGCAGGTCGGGCAAAAGCTCCAGCAGCGCGCTCCAGTCGCCCAGAGACTGATACACCCGCGCGAGCAGCGCCAAGCCGAGCGGATGATCCGGGTGCACCTCGTTGATCTTGCGCAGGGTCGCCAGCGCCCGCTCGTGCTGATCGTGGGCGACCTGCAGCTCAGCCTGAGTCAGCAGCACGGCGGCCTCGGCCTCCGGCACGTCCTCGTAGGCCAGCTTGAGCCATTCATCCCGACGCTCGTCGGCGCCCTGCAACTGAGCGGCGCGCGCCGCCATCAGATAGTTGATCAGCGGCGCCCGATTACGCTTGATGCCCTGGCTGAGCAGACGCTCGCCCTTGGCCCAGTTGCCCTCCGCCAGCTGAATCAGCCCCTTGGTGAGCTTATCGCCGCTGCGCGCCGCCTGGCGCTCGCCGACCGCCTGACCCAGGCGCCGTGGTATGCGCCACAGGCGCACTGCGATGCGCACCAGAACATACAGCGCCGCGAGCACCAAGAGCAGAGCCGGCACCGACATTTCCACGACGTAACCGCGGAAATTGACCAGCACATAGCCCTTATCCTCGAGCAGGAAATGAGCGGCAAAAGCGCCGAAAAACAGTGCTGCTACGACCAGCAGGCCCAGTCTCATTGGCGCGGGTCCGCCTGACCGCTGAGCTGCCGCAGCAAGGTCAGCGAGCCGCTGATATCCGGGCGCGCGGGCTGTATGTCCATGGTGAGCAACTCTTCCAGCAGCGCCAGGGCACTGACCACCTGGGAGTCGGCCGTGTCAAAGTAGCGCTGCAGCCCATCCTTGGCGCTGGTCAGTCCTTGCCGATAGGGCTCACCCTGCTCTCGCAACAGGGCCAAGCGGGCGGCGCTGAGCTCCAGCTCCAGGGTCCGGCGAATCAGGCGCGCCTCGTTGCTGGACAGCGTCCGCGTCACAGGCGCGTCCCGGCGCTCGATGCTGATCATGCCTTTCAGCGCACTTTTCAAACTCGCCCAGGCGCGCTGCAGGCCCGGCTCCACGTCGTCCGGGTCGGCCCGCGCCTGTTCATAGACGTCTGGGGGCAGGGATGCCAGCGGCATGGTATCGATCCGCCGGGCCAGGCTACCCACCGTCAGGCTCAGACCTTCCACATCCGGCAGCGACACCGCCCGCAGCCGCTGCAATTCATCGGCAACAGCTTCGCGCACGGGGGTTAAACCCGGGTTGCCCAGTTCGCGCAGCTTGTCGTCCGCCATTTCCAGGGCCGCGCTGGCGGCCTCGAAACGACCGCCCAGGGTCAATTCGGCGTTGGCAACACTGAGCAAATATTCGGCCTCGGCCCGCAGCCAGCGGCGCCGGGCATCGCCCGACACGCCCTGCGCGGCCGCCATGCGCTCTTCCAGTTCCACAAAACGCGGCGCCAGCCCGGCCACTTCAGCCCGCTGGTCAGCCAGGGATCGCTGGGCAGCGCGTTGATCGGCGGCCATCTGTTCCAGCTCGGCCCGCACGACCCCCAGCTCGGCCCGCACCCGGGTCAGCGCCTCCTGAGCGCCTGTGTCGGTCTCATGCAAAGCCACAGAAAACTGGCGGTATTGCCAGAACAGAAAAGCCGAGCCTGCGACGGCGGCCAGCGCCGCGAGCAACGCCAGCACGGCCAGCAGGCGGCTGACCCCATCTCGGCGCCCGCGCGCCTTATTCGCCGACGGCTCTGCTGCCCCAGCCGGCGGTGTGCCGGCACCCTCATCCGCTGCCTCCACCGGATCGGCAGCCGCCGCATCCGTCTCCGCCTGGCCCTGGGTTGGCAGTTCGCTCTCCGCCGCCTGCTCAGCCTGCTCGTTTGACGCTGCAGGCTTGTCATCGTTGCTCATGAAGGCGGGTATCCCTTCTCAGACCGATGCCGCTTTGTACCACAGGGGCTGAAATCAACCCAGCTAGGGCGCGCGCAGGCGGCGCTTCAAGTCCGCCAGCTGACGGCGGCTTACCGGAATGACGTCCGGACGATCGCGGAGCCGTAACACGGGTTTGCCATCGGCGTCTTTCGCCAGACTCTGAATGGTGTCTACCGCCACCAGATAGCTGCGATGGACGCGGACAAAGTCCTCCGCCAGCTCCTCGCCGAGAGCCTTCAGGGACTCGTCGATCAAATCTTCGCCGCCGCGATGAACCACGGTGACGTATTTCTGCTCTGCCCGGAAAAAGAGGATTTCCCGGATCGGAATCAGGCGAAACTGGTCCCGGACGCGGACGCTGATATGCTGCCGCCGGCTTTCGGGAAGCTCCGCGTCTCCCAGGCGCTGCAGCTCGACGCGGGAAAGCCTGGCGGCGTGCTGCAAAGCGCGCTCCAGCCGACGGCGCCGCACGGGCTTGAGCAAATAGCCGACGGCCTGGGAATCGAAGGCCTCCAGGGCATACTCGTCATAGGCCGTGGTGAAAATCACCGCCGGCGGCTGCGGCATGGTGAGCAGGTGGCGGGCCGCCTCCAGTCCGCTCATGCCCGGCATACGGACATCCAGCAGCACCACGTCAGGTGTCAGCGAATGCACCATGTCCAGGGCCTCAAGGCCGCTGCCGCAGCGACCAATGACCTCATAGCCATCCAGCTCGCCGAGCAGATGGGCGAGTCGATCGCGCGCCGGAGGCTCGTCATCAGCAATCAGAACCTTGACCGGCACCTTGCTCATTCCTCCCAGGGAAACCTCAACGTGACCTGATAGCGGGACTCGGTCTGTTCCACATCCAGCCGGCCGCGTTCGCCAAACGCCAGCTTGAGACGGTCGCGAATGTTCTGCACAGCCAGCTGATTGCCGCTGCGGGTGCTGGCCGCATGCCCGGTCAGCGGGTTGCTCACCCGAATCACCAGGTCGTCGCCACGGCGTGCGCCCTGGATTGTCACCACGCCTCCCGCCGGCAGTGGTTCAACGCCATGATAGATCGCGTTTTCCACCAGCGGCTGCAGGGTCAAAGCGGGGATCCGGGCGCCCTCCGGCAAAGCATCCACGTCCCAGTCGACGGTGAGCCGCTCACCCAGACGGAGCTGCTCAATACGCTGATAGATGCGCGTCAACTCCAGCTCTTCCTTAAGACGCAGCGGTGTTTCGGAGTCGCGCAAGGTGACGCGGAACAGATCCGCCAGATCTTCCACCGCCTGTTCTGCCTGCAGCGGATCCGTCCGAGTCAGGGCCGCAATCGTGTTCATGCTGTTAAACAGGAAGTGGGGCCGGATGCGCGCCTGCAACGCGTGGATCCGGGCGCGCGCCTCGGCCTGGACGTTGCGCCGCCACTCGTTGGCCACAAAGAAGTAGCGCAGCAACATCGCGCTGACGATGGCGCTGATACCAAGATTGCGCAACAGAAAGGGCCAGTGCTCGCTGGGAAACAGGTCCTCATCCAGTCCGCGGTTAGCCAGATTCCGGCCCAGCCAGTAGGCCAGCTCCGAGATCAGGCCCGTGTTCAGCAGCAGCAGCAAAAACGTCAGGACGGACGCCGCGGGCACCGTAAAGCGCGCCAGCCACGGGCGCAGATAGCACAGCAGCGCCGCCCCGGTAAGCGCCAGCCACTGCATGAACAGGGAAATGCGCGCCAGCTCCCCAAGCCAATCGGCAATGTTCGGGCGGGCGAGAGTGAAGGCTATCGCCAACAGCTCCGCCAGCAGCACCACCCCGAGCACCATGCGGGGCGCACAGAAGTCGGGCAGATAAAAGCTGGTCTGGCTGGCAGAGTCGTTGCCCATGGCGCCCTCGGCAACAGGGTAGCGAGGCAATTTTCCCACTGCCGCGAAGTTTTAGGTAGGGTGGGCGGCGCAAGGGCCGGTGATCAGGCTAGTCGCACCATTCCTGAACGTCGGCGTCGGCCCTGGCGCGCGCCTCATCGATCTCTTCAGAGCTCAGGTACTCGCGCTCGCCGTCGGGCAAGGCGCGATAGATCCGATGCGAGATGGCAAAGCGCTGCGCCCTGTCGCGGGCAATCTCACAGTTCTCCGCGCGCCGCTGTGCCTGCCGTTCCGTCTCCTCCGCCAGCTGCTCGGGCGTTGGACCCGCGGGCTCGGCGGCGGCCTCTTTGGCACCACGCCCGGCCGCCTCCCCGGCCGCCTCGGGTGCGGTAGCCGCCGCCGGCGCGCTGGCGCGCTGGATTCGGATGGTGAGCTCCTCGGTGTCAGCGCCCTCCGGCCGGTCCGAGTATTGGACGTTGCCCTCTTTATCGACGGTGCGATACACCGTCGTGGCGGCAACCTGGGTCGCAGCCAGTAACCACAATAATAGAAGGCTTCTCATCACACCCGCTGCGCCCAGATGGTGGGCCAAAACCTCTCTAAATCTAACATCTTCCAGCACCCTGGCCGGTGACTGACGTCTCGCTTTTGCGCACCCCAATGCGTCTTGGGATCAAGATATTAGGTCAAGCGCGCAGGGCCGGCCAGCGTCCACGGAGCGCGGCCGGGCGCTGGCGCGGGCAGCTGTTTCCACGCAGAATGGCGGCTTCGACGAGTTCCCGCCAAGATCCTCAGCTGCTGAAGTGACCGACAAGAATCCCATCCCCAACCTGGACGAGCTGGCGCGGCAACTGGCTGACGCGGTACCCCAGGGCCTGAAAGCGGTCGGTGATGATCTGGAAAAAAACTTCAAGAGCCTGCTGCAGTCCGGCATCGAACGACTGGACCTGGTCAGCCGCGAGGAGTTTGATATTCAGGTGCAGGTTCTGGCGCGCACGCGGGCCAAGCTGGAGGCTCTCGAGGCCCGCCTGGCGGAACTGGAGGCCGGTGCCCCGGAGGAGGATTCCGCCTGAGCTAAGCCGGCCCGCCGCGGCTGGCTGATGGGCCTCGCCACGCTGCACAGCCGCGGCCAGATGGGCCTGGAAGCCTATCCGGTTTCTGTGGAAATCCATGTCGCCGGCGGCCTGCCTGGCTTCACCCTCGTGGGCCTGCCGGCAACCAATGTACGCGAAAGCCGCGAACGGGTCCGGGCTGCGCTGGCCAACTCCGGGTTCAGCATGCCGCCCAGCCGCGTCACCGCCAATCTGGGGCCGGCTGACGTGCCCAAGGAGGGGGGTCGCTTCGACCTGGCGATTGCCCTCGGCCTGCTGCTCGCCTCGGGCCAGGTGCGGGGCGAAGCGGGGGCCCTGGAGTGGCTGGGCGAACTGAGCCTGACCGGGGCCGTCCGGCCGGTGCGCGGCGCGCTGCCCGCAGCGCTTGCAGCCCGGGCCGCGGATCGCAGCCTGGTCCTGCCCACGGCCAACGCCGCGGAGGCGGCGCTGGTGCCGCGCGCCAGGCTGTACGCGGTCGATCATCTGCTGGATGCCGTGGGCCATATCAGCGGTGAGCAGCCACTGTCCGCCTGGCCGCAACGGCCCCCTGCAACGCCGGCAAACTCGCCGCAGGATCGCGGTGCGGTGAAGGGTCAGGTCCGGGCGAAGCGGGCGCTGACGATCGCCGCCGCCGGCGCCCACAATCTGCTCATGCTCGGGCCGCCCGGCAGCGGTAAGACCCTGCTCGCCGCCCAGCTGCCCAGCCTGCTGCCGCCCCTGGAATGGGACGAGGCCTTGGAAGTCGCCGCGGTTGCCTCCGTGGCCGGTCTGCCCCGATCTGCGGACAAGCTGCGCCAGCGGCCCTTTCGCGCCCCTCATCACAGCGCCTCTGCAGCGGCCCTGGTCGGCGGGGGTACTTATCCGCGACCCGGCGAGGTGTCCCTGGCCCATCGGGGCGTGCTGTTTCTGGATGAGCTACCCGAGTTTCAACGGGCTGCTCTTGAGGCGCTGCGCGAGCCCCTGGAGGCGGGCTGCATCCGCATCGCCCGCGCCGGCGGCCACGTCGACTTCCCGGCGCGCGTCCAACTGGTCGCCGCCATGAATCCCTGTCCCTGTGGCTATCTGGGCGACGGCACCGACCGCTGTGTGTGCAGCCCGACTCAGGTGGAACGCTATCGCGCCCGAATCTCAGGACCCTTGCTGGATCGTTTTGATCTTCATGTCGAGGTGCCGCGAGTTCCCAGCCAAACGCTTCTGAGCGACGCCGCTAGCGCCCCATGGCCATGGGACGCCCTGGGCGCGGCCCGGCGCGCCCAGCAGAGGCGGGGTCAACTGAACGCCATGCTGGACGGCGATGGGCTGCGACACGCGGCACTGCTGGACCAGCCGAGTCGCCAGCTGCTGATTCAAGCGGCCGAGCGCTGGCTGTTGAGCGCCCGCACCCTCATTCGGGTGATGCGGGTTGCGCGCACAGTCGCCGATCTGGAACAAGCTCCCCGAGTCACCGCCGCTCACCTGTCGGAGGCACTGGCGCTGCGTCTGCTGGATCGGTGCCCTTAAAGTTGCGTTGCCGCTATAATCCCGGTCCCTGAGCGCAAGCCGTTCCCGAACGCACTTAAGGAAGACGCGTGGCCTCAACCGACCGGAGTTTTCTCGATACCTTCACCCTGGTGGTGGGCATTCTCATCGGCCTGGCGATCGGCATCGGCGTTATCGCCACCAATATCGCCTCGGATACCCGCGCTGCCGGCATGGACGCCGCAATGACGGAGCAGATTCTGGCGCGCATCGAACCTATCGGCCGGGTCGTTTTGACCGGCGAAGCCAGCGATGAAGTCGCGGCACCCGCCGTGGTCACGCCCAAGCCCGTGGCGGCGAAGATGACCGGCCCGCAGGTCTACAACGCAGCCTGCCAGGCCTGTCACGCCACGGGCGTCGGTGGCGCGCCCGTATTAGGCGCGGGCGATCAGTGGGGCGCGCGCATCGACCAGGGACGCGACACCCTCAATGTGCATGTGCTGGAGGGCTATCAGGGCGAGGCCGGCTACATGCCACCCAAGGGCGGCCGGCTGGATCTGTCGGATGAGGAAATCCTCGCTGCCCTGGACTTCATGCTCGAAGAGGTTCAGTAAGACGGGGCACGCAGCCGCTGCGCGGCGAAAGACGCGTAACCAGCGGCTTCACTTGCACCCGCGCGCTGCTGTGCTGGGAAACGGCGCTGCGCACCCGGGCCCCGCGGTCGCTCGTCAAACGCGATGCCGTCTCCTCGCCACGTCCTTGGGCTTGGTGCGTGTTGTCGGCGCCGTCCTGAAATTGCCCCATGCCACCCACCGCGCTTAGCATCCATCCTTGACCGAAACGCCCCGGGAGATCGGAAAGCGCCGACAATCTCACTATGAAGACTGGCTGGAAACATGTGCTGCTGCTACCGGCGTTATTGATGGGTTGTGCGCCGGATGAACCGGACGTGACCCCTGGGGCCGAGCCCACTGATGTGCCTGGGGCAACCGAGGCCATCGCTGTGCGCAGCTATCGCATGACCAACCTGACCCGCAGCGTCCACCGGGATGGTTATGCCACATTCTCGCCGGACGGAGAGCGCCTGGCGTTTTCTTCCGTGCGCAACGGCAACCGTGATCTCTACCTGATGACCCTGGCAAGCGGTGCCGTGGAGCGACTGACGGCGCATCCGGCCGATGACGGCGGACCGCCCGCATGGTCTGAAGACGGCGCCACGCTGTATTTTCGCTCCAAGCGCGACGGCGAGGTATACAACCTCTATCAGCTGGAGCTGGCCAGCGGCACGGTCACCCGCCTGACGACGGCCGACGGTGGTGAGGGCTACGTGGACGTCAGCCCCGATGGTCGATCCATCGCCTTTCATTCAGAGCGCGACCGCACGGACGCGGACGATAACCTGGAGGTTTACCTGCTGGACCTGGCCAGCGGCGCGCAACGCCGGGTGACCCATCAGCCCGCCATGCGGAACGGTGGGCCGGACTGGCTGCCCGACGGCGAGCGCCTGATCAACGTGGCGCGCAGCCCGACCGGCACCAGCGTGCAGATCACCGATCTGGCCGGCCGGGTGCTCCAGGAACTGGCCGCAACCGACCAGCAGGATACCTTCATCGGGTCTCTGGGGCCGTTGGGCAAACGTTTCGTGGTCTATTCCAACCGGGAAGGCGGCGCGATCGGGCTGTATTCCTTAGAGCTGGGCACGGGCGCCCTTACCCGGATAACTACCGGCCGGGCCACATTCTCTACGGCGCAGTTCTCCCCCGGCGGCCGCTACCTGGCCTTGCAGTACGACGACGGCAGCCCTGCCGACATCGCCCTGCTGGATCTGGGCCAGCCGGTGCCGCAAAGCTACGCGGAAGGGAAAGACCTGCTGCAGATGGCCGTCACGCGCTTTGAATTCCCCAACGCGGTGGCGCTGCTGGAGCAGGCCGTGGCCGAGGATGAGGACTTCCCACCAGCACGCCTGTGGCTGGCGATAGGCTATGCCAAGCTCGCCCGGTGGGACCAGGCCCGGGCGCAGATCGACCAGGCCAAGCGCCTCGCCTCCGGTTTAAATGAAGGCGAACGAGCGCTGCTGGCGGCGGTCGGCGCGCAAGCTGTTGGTGAACCGGCCGCCGAGATCGCCGCCTGGAAGAGCTTGCTGGCCCACGATCCGGGTGATCGCTGGGCCTGGTACAACCTGGCCGCAGCTCACATGGTCGTGGAAGACTTTCAGGCGGCGGTGGCAGCGACGGATGCGGCCTTAGCGCTGGTAGAGGACCCGGCTCGCTGGGAGGCGTCATGGCTGTACTACCTCCGCTCCAAGGCGTTGTACCGCATGGGGGAATTCGAGCAGGCGATCGCCGCTGCCGAGCCGGGACGCAGTACACGGACCACCTGGCGTTCCACCCTCTATCGTCAGGGCATCGCCCAGTTTGGCGCCGGCGATGCTGATGGGGGCAACGCCGCCATCAACGAGTACATCGACTGGTCCCGTCGGGAAGGCCGCATCAGCGAGTCTGACCTTGCTGTCAATGTGGGTCTGTTCTACTACGAGATCGGTGATTTTGAACAAGCGGAAAGCTACGCGCGCCGCGGCTTTGACGGCGCCGGCGGGGCCAGCACTGCGTACTGGGCTCTGGGCTACACGCTGGTGGAAACCGGTAAGCTCGCCGAAGGCATGGCGCTGCTGGAACAGGGACTGGACCGGCATCCGGGCAACGCCGATCTGCTGGAGGCCTACGGCTGGGGTCTGTATCGCCAGGGGCGCGTGGAAGCTGCCCGGGACTATCTCCTGAAGGCCAAGGCCGCCTACGGCCGCTACAACCATCGCCTGGAAGCACACCTGGCGACCATCATGCTCGCCATCGCCAACCCGGATGCGCCGCCCGCACCGGCAACCGGGTGGTTATCCTGACCCACTGCCGATCAAGTCAGCGCCAGGACAAAAGGGACAGCTTCTCCGACTCGAACGTCCCTTGCATAGCCCTCGTCATGGTACGCCCGACGGTGACTGCGTACCGCTAAGAGCTGGCTTCGCTTCGAGGGTTTGTGGCTGTGCCGGGAAGCTGCGTGCGCCGCTTGCTTCCGGCCCACGCCGTGGCGCGCCCCGCAGTAGGAAGCCGACCACAGGAACGCTATTCTTGATCTGTCCCGGCCTCGACCGGACCGGGGTCCGGTTGCCCGGTATGGTTATCGCATCCCAGGGAGACGCAAACGGCGTGCTGAGCAAAGCGACCGCGTTTTTCGTCAACATTTTCCAGCGCTGGATGCCCGACTCCTTCGTGGTGGCGGTGGTGCTGACGCTGTTGACTTTTCTGCTTTCGGTGACCGCAGCCGGCTTCGGCCCCAGGGAAACACTCATGGCCTGGGGTGACGGGTTCTGGGGCCTGCTGACATTCACGAACCAGATCGTGCTTACCCTGATTTTCGGCTACGCCGTGGCGCTCACACCGCCGGTCAACCGCCTGCTCAAGTGGATCGCCGCGAAGCCGAAGACCCCGACGGGCGCATATCTCCTGGTGAGCTTCATCGGCGGCGTCACGGCGCTGCTGTCCTGGGGCCTGAGCCTGGTGGCAGGGGCCATCATGGCCCGCTTCACGGGGGCGGAATGCCTGCGCCGGGGTGTGCGCGTGCACTATCCGCTGCTGGTGGCGTCCGGCTTCTCGGGCTTCGTCATTTGGCATCAGGGGTTGTCCAGCTCCGTTGGTCTGACCATCGCCACGCCGGGTCACTTTCTCGAAGAGCGCATCGGTCTCGTGCCCTTCGCGGCCACGATCTTCACGCCCTGGAATATCGGCGTTGCCCTGGCCGTGCTGCTTACCCTGCCGGTTCTGATGTCACGCCTGCATCCGAGGGACGGCAACGTCGAGGCCTTCCCCCACTCGGACGAGGGCGACCTGGGTGAGGCAGCGCCGCAGCGCGACGACCCGGGCAGTCCTGCCACGAAGCTTGAAAACGAGCGCTGGCTCAACTGGCTGATCGTGCTGGCGGGCAGCTACTACCTGATCATGGAATTCGTCGTCGCCGGCACGGGGCTGAACCTGAACCTGCTGAACTTCTCCTTCCTCATGCTCGGTTTGGCATTGACCAGCTCGCCCATGCACTACGTCAATCTGATCATCGGTGCCGCCAGAGTTGCCGCGCCGTTCCTGCTGCAGTATCCGTTCTACGCCGGCATCGCAGGGGTGATGGCCGCGTCCGGCCTTGCGGAAATGGTCGTGCAGGGCTTCGTGGCCATTGGCGATGCCCAGAGCATGTCCCTGTGGGCCTTCTTCTCCGCGGCCATTCTGAATTTCTTTATCCCCTCCGGCGGCGGTCAATGGGCCGTCCAGGGACCGATCATCATGGATGCCGCCAATGCCGTGGGTGCCGACGTCGCTGACATCGCCATGGCTGTGATGCTGGGCGATCAGTGGACCAACCTGGTGCACCCCCTGATCACCATTCCCGTGGTGGCCATCGCGGGGCTGCACGTGCGGCAGATCCTGGGGTTCTGCATGGTGGCGCTGCTCTTTACCGGCGTCGTGTTCATGATCGGCATTGCGTTTCTGTAGGCAGCGAGCGCAGCAGACTCGAATGAGTGACCACGCCAAGTCCGTCCCCTTCGTGCCCGCCACCATAGGCTTCGGGCTGCGCGCGGCGGCGGCCCGCCAGCCGGGCAAGATCGCCTTCACGGATATGCACGGCCGGGAGCGCTCCTACCGGGATCTGATCAGCCGCATCAACAAGGTGGCTCATCTGGTCAGCGCAGGACTGGGCATGGAAAAAGGCGCAACTGCGGCGCTGATGTCCGCCAACTCCATCGAGTTCGTGGAGCTGTCCTTGGGTCTTGCGGATGCCGGTGTGCCACCGGCCATGCTCAATCCCAAGTCCACCGTGCCGGAGATTGAGTACATCTGTCACGACGCGGCTGCCCGGGTGCTGTTTGTGCAGAAGGGCCTGGAGGAGCGCGCCCAGGCGGCTGACCTGCCCAGCGTGGAACATATCATCGTCATCGAGGACGAGCTGGACGGACTGCTGGCGCGGGCCAGTGGCGCGCACCCTGAGATACCGCTGGGCGAGCGGGACGTGTTCTGTATTCCCTACACCTCCGGCACCACGGGTAGACCCAAGGGCGTGCTGCTGTCCCATCGCAGCCGGGTGATGATGATGCTGTTCGCCCAGGCCGCCAGCTACGGCGTGCACAACCCGGACTGTCGGGCCCTGGCCATGTCGCCATTTTTCAACGGCGGCGGCTTCGCCAACGTGCTCGCTCCGGTGTTTTTCGGCGGCACCTGCCATATCTTCCCCCGCTTTCTGGCCGAGCCCATGCTGGCAGCGGTACAGGAGCGGCGCATCACCAACATGTTCATGGTGCCCACCCAGTTCCATGCCATGTTCAACCTGGGCGAGCAGGTACTTGAAAAATACGACGTGTCGTCCCTCAAGGTGATTCACTCCAACGCCGCGCCCCTGCCCCAGCCGACCAAGGAGAAAATCGTCGCCTACTTCGGCGACACGGTGCTATACGACTCCTATGGCTCCACGGAATTCGGCAGCGCCACCTGCTTAAGACCCGCCGACCAGCTGCGCAAACTGGCCTGCGTGGGCGTGCCTCATCCGGGCGCTTTTGTGCGCGTGCTTCGAGAGGACGGCACCAACGTCGCGGTGGACGAGGTGGGCGAGGTGTTCGTGCGCACACCCTGGATGTTTGAAGGATATCTGGGGCGGCCCGAGGAGACCCGGGCGGCCTTTCACAATGGTTGGTGTTCCGTGGGCGATCTGGGCCGCCTGGACGATGAGGGCTATCTGTATCTGGTGGACCGCAAGAAGAACGTGATCATCTCCGGTGGCCAGAACGTCTTTCCCAGGGAAGTGGAGGATGTGCTCTATGCCCATCCGGCCATCAAGGAAGCCGCTGTTGTCGGGCGCCAGGATGATTACTGGGGTGAAGTGGTCACCGCCTTTGTGGAGGTGGCCCAGGGCGCATCCGTGGATGCCGATGCCTTGAAGCGCTTCTGCGCAGAACGCTTGACGGACTACAAGGTTCCCAAAGCCGTTCACGTG
>JBFFHS010000031.1:0-37071 GCA_041556855.1 Gammaproteobacteria bacterium | reverse complement strand
TCCGCCTTGGCCCCGATCCGTTGTGGCTGGCGGCGGGGAGAACGGGGATGACCGGCCTGAGGATTCCGCAGCAGGCGCCGACCATTGGGTAGCACGCTGTCCTGGCCCGCTCCAGCGGTCGGATTCTTGCCGGTGTCGTGACCGACTATGTATTTACTGCTGAGGCAGCGGTAGGCTCTGGTCTGGCCATGACCGGGCCGGGTGCCGCAGCCGGCGTGGCGGGCATTTCGCGACAGCGTCGCGTGTCTTGCGTCCCGGCGCCAAGGAGGTACACCATGAGCACAGCAGAGCCGCGCCGCATTGCCGTGATCGGCACTGGTCATCGGGAAACCGGCGGCAGCGAGCCTCCCGCGGGTATCGTCGCCGCAGCGCGCCCGCCGTTTGTGCCGCAACTGGTCGAAACTCGCCTGCAGATCTTTCCCGACACGCCGTCGCATCGGGCGGAGGCTGCCGTGGGTTATCTCGAGGCGGGGTATCGCGCCGAGGAGGAGGGCTTCGCGGCGGTGTTTATCAATACGGTGGGCGACTATGGGCTGAAGCGTCTGCGCCGTTGTTTGGCAATTCCCGTGGTCGGCGCCGGCCAGGCCGGCATGACTCTGGCGGCCAGTCTTGCCGAGCGCTTCGCCATCGTGACGATCTGGCCGCGTGCCTTGGAGTTCATTTATCACGGTCTGTTACAGGACTACGGTATGGCGGACGCGTGCGTGGGTATTCGCTACGGTTCCGAAGACGCCCAGCTTGCGACCCTGGCCGACGACGATAATTTCGTCGAGCGTATGCGGCGCGGCGAAGCGGACATGCTGGAAAATCTCCAGGCCCACTGCAGGGCCGCTGTTGCCGATGGCGCCGGCGCGATAATGCTGGGCTGTACCTGCATGTCACCGATTGCCGCACTTCTGACTGCCGGCGCGCCGGTCCCCGTGGTCGATCCGATGACGGCCGGCTATCGCTACACGGAGCTGCTGCTGGGCGCCGGGCTCACGCCGAGACCATTCCCGGGCGATGCACCGCCGCCGAGTCGCGCTGAGGTGGCCGCCCAGCTCCGCGACCTGGGCGGGGATTGCGCATAACCGTCACTCCGTCGGGCCATGTGCGCCGCATACACGGCTCGCCGTGGTCGGCGCAGCTCCTCCGATCACCAAGCGCGCCCCTGAATGTGACCGAAGTCAATGTGTTGGCTTGGAGAATCGGGCACCGTGGGTATTCCGAAGCGCCCCGCGTCGAGGCGAAACCATGGCGGACAAGGACATACCTATCGACACCCTGCGGGACCGGCTCACGGATTCCCTGGCCGAGTGGGGAGCCCAGATCTCCGAGCTTCTGGCGGAGCTGGAACAAATGCGCGCCCAGGTGCATGAACTGTCCGCTGAGCAGATACAGGATGACGACCGGGTTTCCGACCCGCGCCGCCCGCTGCGGGTCCAGAGCGCGCTCATGGCCGATTTGCAGAAGGCTGCGCAGGAGAGCGCCGCCCTGGGCAACAAGGTGCACGAAAAGGATCAGGAGATCGCGCGCCTGAGCGCTGAGCTGGCAAGCAAGCAGGAACTGATCCGGGGGCTGCGGCGCGATGCCGGGCAATGCGCTCAGCTGAAGGCTGAGTTGCAGCTGCGGGATCAGCGCATCAAGGCGCTCAAGACCGAGAACCGGACCGCCAAAGACCGCGCTGAGCGTCTGGCCCGTGATTTGAAACAGCTCACTGAATCCGCTGAGCAGGCCGATAGCAGCGTATCCGAGATAACAGCGCTGCACGCGGAGCTTGACGCGTGCAAGACTCTCAACTGGTCATTGCCATCGGATCTGGAGCGGACCGGCGACCCGGAACACAAGCTCGCTGAAAAGCAGCGTGTCATCAGCACACTGGAAGCTTCAGTGGATCGCCACGCCCAGACGATCGCTGACCTGCATACCACCATTGCGCAGCTCGAGGCTCAAGCGGGGGGCAGGGGAGAGGAGCAGCGCAGCGCGGCGCTTGACGATACCTTGCCGCCGCTGTCTGGCACGGACGTGCAGCGGGTCTTGGAAATGCCGGACATGGAGCAGACCGTTGTCATCGACATGAGCGAATCGCTGATTGAAGGGCAGCCGCGCGTCAAGAAAGCCAAAAGCTAAGCGCCCCTTCAGTACGGTGAATCTCTCCGCCGGGGCTGTCCCGCCCGCGCGTATCACGCAAGCTCGCATCACATTCGCGCGGCGAACACTGGCACCTGACCTTCTGCGGCTTTAAGTGCTTGTTTTTTATGATTATCGTTTCGCTTGGGGCGCGCGGCCCGGTTGCTGCTTCCGTTGCGGAGCTTGATTATGTTGAACTAGTCTCATATTTGTGACTAGTCTCACAGACTTCCGATTCAGAAAGGCAGACTGTATTCCGACTTACACGGTTCGGAAACGAGCCACTTAGCGTTCCCATCTAACCAAACGGCAACCATCACACCAAGGAGACGACTCGACGGCGGACAAAAGCAAGAAAAACCAAGGCGCGGCCGTAAGGCTATCTCCGCGACCAAAGGTAACAGGCGATGATCACAATGGAAGATTCGATCGAGAGCTTAGGCGATTCGTCCCAAGCGCACTTCATCGATGAGCTGAACGCCTTCGCGTCTCAACACAAGGCACAACGATGGCGCGGCACTTTCGCCGAATTTCTCGAACAGATTCTTCCGAACAATCCCGCAAGCTATACCCGATCTTCCCACCAGTACATCTACGATATGTTGTCCTGGTACAAAACCCAGGACTCGAAGGACGGTGACGCCGGCGACCAGCTGGCTGCCACCTCACTGTTTACCAACGAGCTGTTCGGCATCGACACGGCGCTGGACCGGGTCATCGACTATTTCAAAGCGGCTGCGGCCGGCTCCGACGTGGGGCGCCGGCTGTTGCTGTTACTCGGACCACCTTCAGGTGGCAAGTCCACTATGGTCATCCTGCTGAAGCGGGGCCTGGAAGAGTATTCCCATACCGATGCGGGGGCTCTCTACGGGCTGGAAGGTTCGCCGCTGCACGAGTCGCCCCTTAATCTGGTGCCAACCAGCTTGCGAGCCAGCTTCCGGGACACCTATGGGGTTGATATCACTGGCGAGCTGAGCCCCTACGCCCGCGCGCGGCTGGACGACGAGTTCGGCGGCGACTTCATGCGTTTCCCAATCGAGCGGGTGTTTCTTTCCGAAGCTTCGCGGGTAGGGATTGGCACCTATGCGCCCCACGATCCCACCACCGCTGATATCGCCGATCTGGTGGGCTCGGTGGACTTGTCCAAGGTAGCGGAAATCGGTGACGAGGGTGATCCGCGCGCCTGGTCCTGGTCCGGCGCGGTCTATGCCGCCAGCCGGGGTGTCCTGGAAATGATCGAGATTCTCAAGGTCAAGCGGGAGTTCCTCTATTTGTTGCTCACCTTGACCCAGGAGAAGAACGTCAAGGTTTCCCGTTTTCCCTTGATCCATCTGGACGAAACCATTCTCGCCCATACCAACCTGGCGGAGTTCAACAAGTTTCTGCAGGAGAAGGAGAACGAAGCGTTGCTGGACCGGATGGTGATCATCAAGGTCCCCTATACCCTATCGTTCCAGGACGAGGCGCGGATCTACCGCAAGCTGGTCTCCAACGCCCCGGCCTTTCAGCAGGCCAGCCTGGATCCCCACGTGCTGAATCTCGCGGCCGTGTTCTCCATCCTGACGCGGCTGGAGAAGCCCCAGCGGGAAGGTTTGGATTTGTCCAAGAAGCTGCGCCTGTACGCGGGTGAGGATGTGGAAGGGTTCAGCGAGCAGGACATGCCGCGCATCAAGGCCGAAGCACCCCAGGAAGGCTTGACCGGAGTCAGCCCCCGCTTCGTGATCAACGCCATCTCCAACGCGATTACCAAGAGCGACATGCGCTCGCTCACCAGTATGGACATGCTGCTGGCGCTCAAGGATGCCATTGAGACGGACGCGCGCATGGACGCGACCAAGAAGAAGCAGTGGATCGATTTTCTGGTGCTGGCGCGCAAGGACTTCTACAACCGCTGGGTCAAAGAGGATGTCCACAAAGCGCTGTTTGCGTCCTTCGAGCAGGAGGCGCAGGAGCTGCTGGAGAAATATCTGGATGAGGTGGAGGCCTCCCTGGACAAGCGCGAGGTCACCGATCCCATCACCGGCGAGGATCGCCCCCCGGACGAACGTTTTCTGCGATCCGTGGAGGAGAAAATCAAAATCTCCGATTCGGGTAAGCAATCCTTCCGGCAGGAAGTGGTGCGTAAGGCCATGGTGGCCTTTAAGGTCGGTGAGAAATTCACCCTGGACAGTCATTCCCGTCTGCATGAAGCCATCGAGCAATATCTGTTCGAAGAGCGTCGCGACGTGCTGCGGCTCGTGACCTCCCATGCGCGGCCCGACGAGGATGCGCAGCAGAAGATTTCCGCCGTGCAGGAACGGCTGATCGTGGAGTACGGTTACGACGCCCACAGCGCCAAGGAGGCTCTGAACTACGTCACCACCCTGCTTTCCCAGGAATAGGTCGCTGGGGGAAGATTCGGGATGGCCAATGATCAGTCAAGCTTTCTGGAGCAGCGCCGGCAGGGCAAGGGTTGGTATGACCTGTTTTCCCGCGGCGCCCGGGACTGGTTGCGGCATAACGAAAAGGTCCAGGACGCGGTACGGCAGAATCTGCCGGAACTGATTTCCGGTGCCGACATACTCGGCCAGGGTGGGGAGCGGACCGTTAAGGTGCCTGTCCGCTTTCTGGAACATTTCCGCTTTCGACTGGCCGATTCTAATGAGCGTTCCGGCGCCGGGCAGGGCCAGGGCAAACCCGGTGACGTACTCGCAAGGCCCGCCCAGCAGGGGCCTGGCAAGGGCAAGGGCGGTAACGATGAAGGCGGCTATCAGTTCGTTCTCGAATTGAAGGTGGACGACATCGTCGAATGGCTCTGGGAGGAACTCAAGCTACCCAACTTGACAATGAAAACCGGCGGCCTGCGGGAAGAGGACTACGTACGCGAGGGCTGGAATCGCCGCGGCGTGCGCTCCCGCCTGGATCGGCGGCGCTCGGTCAAGGAAGCCATCAAGCGCCGCGCCATCCAGACGGATGGTCCACCCTTCAGTGATGAGGACCTGCGCTATCGGCAGCTGGTCGTGCGCCGGCAGCCTGCCACGGAAGCAGTGGTGTTCTTTGCCATGGACGTGTCATCCAGCATGACCGAACGGGATCGGCGGCTGGCCAAGACCTTCTTCTTCTGGGTGGTGCAGGGTTTGCGCCGCCAGTACACGCGCATCGAGCCGGTGTTTGTCGCCCATACGGTAGAGGCCTGGGAATTCAATGAAGAGGAGTTTTTCCAGGTACAGGGATCCGGGGGCACCGTGGCGTCCACGGCCTTCGGAAAGGTCGCCGAAATTATCGACGAGCGCTTCGATCCGTCCAGGTTCAACATCTACGTGTTCTACGCTTCCGACGGCGCGAATTTCCGCCACGACCGGGAATCGGCAGCCAATGTGCTGACCCAGGTGGCCGGTCATGCCAACTACATGGGTTACGTTGAGACCGTGCCCAGTGGCCAGCACAGCTTGACGTCGGAAACCGCGGCGTTGTTTCAGGGTTTGATGGAAGCGGGAGCGCCCGCGGGTCGTTACGCGCTGAGCACCCCGGAATCCGTGTGGGAAGCCATTCGCACTTTCTTCACCAGCCAGGCCACAGCGGAAGACTAACGATGGCGGATACGCTGCAGGGCTACGCCACCAAGCTGGAAGCACTGGCCCGCTCCCAGGGGTTGGACTATTACCCGGTGCATTTTGAGGAGGTGCCCTCCAGCTTCATGATGGAGGTCGCCGTTTATGGCCTGCCGGTGCGCATGCCCCACTGGTCATTTGGTGTGCGCTATATCCATCAGCTGATTCAGCATCAGATGGGTCACTCGCGGCTGTTCGAAGTGGTATTTCCCGGTAATCCCGGCCGCGCCTATCTGGCGCGCAACAACTCGCTGCAGGAAAACACTCTGGTGACCGCCCACGTACTGGGGCACGCGGATTTCTCCAAGAACAATGCTCTGTTCCGTCGCAGCCAGGAGCAGGTGGGCTATCGCATCGTGGAACAGGCTGCCGCGCACGCTCGCCGCATCGGCGAGGCCATCGAGACCCACGGCGAGCAGCGTGTGGAGCAGGTGCTTGATGCGGCGCTGGCCCTGGAGGCCCACATCGATACCTTCGCGGACCTGAACCGGCCCCGCTATGCCCCGCGGGCAAAGGGAAAAGCCGCCGCTGTGCCGGGCTTCCAGAGCCGTTTCGACGAGTTGCCTGGCGAGGAGGATCGGGACAAACCGGCAGAGCCGGCACCCATGCAGCTGCCGCCCAATCCGGAGCGGGATCTGTTGTGGTTTATTGCCAAGTACGCTCCCGAAATGCAGGACTGGGAGCGGGACATCTTCCTGGCTGTACGCGAGGAATCCTTCTATTTCTACCCGGTGTTCGCATCGCAGATCATGAACGAGGGTTGGGCCTCTTATTGGCATGCCCGGCTGCTGCGGGAAGCGGATTTCCTGCCCCAGAACGAGTATCTGGATGCCATCAAGACCCATTCAGACGTGGTACGTCCCCACGCGGCCGGCCAGCAGGCTGCCCTGGCGGTAAACCCCTATCACCTGGGCTTCGTCATGTGGGAAAAGATCGTGGAGGCGGATGGCCTTAAGAAGGCGTTTCAGATAC
Source organism: Gammaproteobacteria bacterium (assembly GCA_041556855.1). GTDB lineage: Bacteria > Pseudomonadota > Gammaproteobacteria > Steroidobacterales > JBFFHS01 > JBFFHS01. The sequence continues at coordinate 30,400 of JBFFHS010000031.1, read as the reverse complement.
GCGCCGAGGATGATGATTTCAGTTTCGTGCGTAACTACCTCACCGAGGATCTGGCGGAAGAGCTGGAGCTGTTCCGCTACGAAAGCGGCAAGGACGGCACCATCCGGGTCGTGGACAGCGGCATCCACGATATTCGCGAGGCGATTCTGGCGCCCAAGTACAATTTCGGCGCCCCTCAGGTGTTTGCCAAACATGTGGCCGTGGATGGCAGCCTCGATCTGGTTCACGAACACGAGACTGACGGCCGGGGCCTGGACGTGCAGCGCACCGAGCGCGTGCTGGACTACATTGGCCAGGTCTGGCGACGGCCTGTCAGGCTCACCACCGTTGATGGCGAAGGCAACGAGAAGGTCATCAGCCGCGAAGCGGCTTGAGTCGCCGCGGCGCCGATCCGGCGGGCCCGCGGTCGGCGCGTAAGCTCAGGCGCCGGCGCAACCCGAGGCGTGCCCGACGGGCGTCATTCCGCCGGCGCGGCGGCGAGCAGCGCGTTGAGCTCAGTAGCGAAGGCGGGCAGCGCCTCGCCGGCCGTGCTGGCCACCGCCGCGGCCAGGCTATCCCGGGATAGCACGCCGGCCGCGCGCATGTGGGCGACCACCGCATCCAGGCTGGAATCCACGTTGACCAGATCAGCGTGCAGCTTGCGCAGCAGGGTGACGGCCCGGGCCGTGGTCTTGCCGCGGCTGTCATCGCCGTCCAGCCGCGTCACGTCAGCGCCCCAGGCGGCGAGTTGCTGGTGGGCGGCCTGGTAGCGGCTTGGGGTGATGGTGCCCGACCGGCGCAGCACCTCAAGGGCGTAAAACTCGGCCAGGCCCTCGGTAAGCCAGTCGTCCCCGGGCGCTGCCTGGACCCCGGCTAGGACGTGCACCAGCTCATGCAGCAATGGACTGGTGCCGTTCTCGGAAATCAGCGGCCGGTCGGCATGAATAAACAGCGAGGCGGGGCCGGAGAGCCCGCCCCGCCACATGGGATCTGCGGCGCTGACGATAAGCACGTGAGCGGGCAAGGGGCCGAAGACCTTGGCAAGCTCGGGCAGGGTCCAGTTCATCAGGGCCAACATGTCCTGGCGGCGGATGCCCTGGCCTACCGGCCCGGCGACCGCCACTTCGGTGCCCATGATGTGCTCCCGGCGCACGCCAAGTACCCCCGCCGCCATCCAGCCGGTGGGCCGATCGAAGTTGCGCTTTGGATTGCGGACCGGGTGTGTCTGGTCGACGCCCTTGCCATAGGGCGTCACCGCGGACCAACCTTCGGGCGCCGCGATGCGCAGGGTGGCCTCAGCGGTTGCGCCCGTCGCGGCCCGGACCCGAGCGGCCGGGAACAAATCGTCGCCGCGGAAGATTGCCCACCGGTCGGTGATCCAGGCGTCGTAACGTTGCGGCCCGCGAGCGTGGGGAATCTTGGCGGTGAACGTCAGCCTGCCGCCGGTCCGGGGGATCTTCCAGCGCAACCGGCCCGCGTCGAGCTGCCAGTCGCCTGAGGCTTGGAAATCACTGTGGACAGCCGGGTCCATGTTGAAGTCCAGTTCGCGCAACAGACGGCTGTTCTGAGTGATGTCGATGCTGACCAGCGCGATGGCCTGATCGGGTATCAGGGTGGCCTGGAAAGCAACCCCGTAGCGCTCGGCGGGCGGGCGTTGATCGGAAGCGGCACAGGCGGCGCCGGCCGCCATGGCTAACAGACAGAGCAGTTGGGTGCCGGGCCGGCAGACGCGCCCGGTTACGGCGTGGTTTCGGGTCACGGTTCAAGCCCGGGTAGCGCATCGGCCGTCGTCTGGGTGAGCTCCCGGCGAATCCGCCATTGGCCATCCGCGCCAAGGCGCATATCCATGAAGAAGCGTCCGCCCCGGGCAATCTCTTCCCGGCTGCCGGCAGGCGCATAGCGGATGAAGTACACCCCCATGACGAATCCCGTGTCACCGTGGAGCTCCGCCTGCTCGTATTGCCACACCAGGCTGATGTCGTAGTTGTCCATGAAATCCTGATAGAAAGCTCGTAACGCCTCGCGCCCCTTCACCGTGGCGCCACCATTGGGATGATATTCACTGTCAGGCGTGAGATAGCGCACCATGGCGGAGATCCGGCCATTGACCCAGGCGTCGAAGTACCGGTCTACGGCCATCGTGAGGGCGTTGGCCGGGGCGTGCTCAGTGGCCATGCTGCCCTGGACCAGTGCGAGCAGGGCCCAGGCTGCAAGGCCGCGCCGAATGACCGGTACCGCTGCCATATCGTCTGCTCCTCGTCACGGTGCCCGTTGTGATTGGCCACTCTCGTCCTCGGGCTGGGGTCCGCCCAGGCGCTTCAGCAACAGATCCGTGAGTTCTTTCTCCACCCGCCGGCGCACCGCCTCCTCGAAAAGCTTGCCGAAGTCTGGCGCAACCTTAGCGTCGCTGATGGTACCGCGCACGGTAAAGGGGATCGACCGTCCCACCAGCCGGTCCATGCTGTCGCAGCCGCCAATGGCGATGCTGTCGGTGAGCTTGGCCACCAGGTCGTAATTCAGGCCCTGGTTGGCCAGATCCAGACTGCCGCGGCCTGTCACGCCCAGAGATGCCGAGGTGGCCTGGAGGTCTTCACTGCGGGCAATGCCGTCGCGAACCTGGGCGGTGCCCCGCAGCAAGCTGAATGCGGTGCGGTTGGGGACCCCGGCAGCGGGTGGCGGCAGCATGCGTTGCGCGTTGTGGACGAGGCACAGCACATAGCCCACATTAAAGCCTTCGATGGCGCCATCCCGCAGGGCGAATTGAACGTCGCCGGCCGCCGATTCCACGTTGTCCAGGACCGTGCTGCCAATGCCCGTCAGGTTGAGTTCGAAGCTGCCGGTGCCGGCAATACGGGACTCGCCCCGCAAAGCCACCAGCAGGGGGCCCAGGGCTATGTCGGTGGCGTTCCCCGCCAGGCTCATGGTGGGCTTGGCGCTGCGACCATCTACCCTGAGTAATCCCTCGAAGCGGCCGCCGTAGAGCGCAGCCCGCGCATCGGACAGCTCCGCGCGGCCGTCCCCGGTCTGGATCCGGGTGCTGACATCGGCAAAACGCAGACCCGCCAGCTGCAGCCGGCCAACCTGCACCTGACCATCCAGGTACAGCGCGTTGAGGGCCTCGGTGGGCACCTCTACGGCGTCCCGGGTTGCACCGTTTTCGGCCGGCGCCCCGTCCGCAGCAGGCGGCAGGTAGCGGTCCACATCAATTTCGTCGATGGTCAGCCGAAAGCCGTAGCGGGGATCAGCATAGTCGGTGACGCTGAACTCGCCCGTGATCACGCTGTCATCCAGATCCAGCCGCAGATCGGTAAACCGGCCGCCGGCCCCCGTTAGCTCGACCTGGCTGACCACGGTCGCCCGGCTCAGGGCGCTGGCATCAGCCGTTCGTGGAACCGCCTGACCGAAGCGGACCATCAGCTCGCGGGGCGCAAATTCGGCTGTGGACAATTGGCCGGACCAGGTGGGCGCCGCGGTGAGGGAGCGGGCCGTCAGCGTGCCCAGCAGGTTCAATCCCAGCGCCTCCAACCGCAAATCGTCGAGCTGCAGCTGCTGCGCGGCCGGCGCGTAGCGGAACCGGGTTGCGATACCCAGATCGCCCAGTTCCTCTGAGCTCAGGTTGGCGGGCAGCAGACCGGCGAAGGCGCGGCTGAAGGCCCCGCTGTTGAAACGGGGCACCCGCAACTCGCCGCTGATCGCGCCGTCGGCCGACACGGCTGCGGATCCTTCTGCGGTCATATCCAGAGTTCGCAGTTGTGGATTGCGCAGCTGCAGGTTGCCTGCCTGGTAGCGGAATTCGGACGTCACAGCAAACGTCCCCAAATCCTGCGCGGACACACCTTCCGGGAGAGTGAGATTCGTCAGGTTCAACAGGTCGTCCCAGGACACAGCCTGGGCGCTGACCGATCCGGTGATGCTGGGGCGAGCCTGAAAACCGTTCACCCCCAGGGTCCAGCGGGCAGGGATGCCCGCCACGTTGCTGCTCAGAGCCGGCACCCGCAGCGTCTGGCCACTGATGTCCAGATCGGCCAGTGCCCAGCTTGCCGAGACGGTCAGCTCGCCGGGCGCAGCGCCCGGCGGGTCGACCAGGGTGCTGCGCAGCTCGCTGTCCCTGACGGAGACGGTTCCGGCCGCCAGGGAGCCTTGCAGGTGAGCGGTCAAGCTGCCCCGCGCCCGGCTGTTCTGCCGGCCGTCCTGCAGGTCGAACGCCAGGTCCAACTGTCGCACCGAGAACTGGTCCATCGCCGTGTCCAGATCAGCCGTAGCGGTGATCTCCAGCTGCACATTGAATTGGGGTTCCACGCTCAGCAGGTTCAGGGCCAGATCCACATCCACCGGCTGGCCGGGCTGCAGCGTGCCCGTGTCCAGAGAAAGTTCCCGGGCGATGTAGCGCACCTGGTCGCCGTCTTCCCGCCAGAAGATGGTAGCGTCCGCCACGCGCAACCCGGCGATCTGGATGCTCTCGCCGGCGGTTGCTGACGTGCCTGGACCTGAGGGTTCGCCAGTTTCCGCCCGGCCCAGCAGGTCCTCCCAGTTGCCCTGTCCCGCCCCATTTCTGGCGAGATTCAGCAACAGGCCATTTAACTCCACCGTATCCATCTCGAAGCGGCGGTCCAGCAGGGGCATGAGCTTGACCCGCACCGCAGCGCTTTCCACGGTGGCAAACGCCGCGGGCTCAAAGCCAGGTGCGTTGCTCAGGCTGAGCCGCCCGGTGGACACGCCAAGCCAGGGAAAGAACGACAGTTCCAGATCTCCCTCAATCTCAAGCTGCCGACCCGTGCGCTCGCTCACCCAGCCGGCTGCGAAGTCCTTGTAGTCATTGGGATCGAACAGCAGATACAGCGCCAGCGCGCCGGCCAGGGCCAGTCCGATCAGGGCGGCGAGTGCAAAACCGATCCACTTGAGCATGGGTGGAAGTCCTTGCGCAGCTACTGTGCTGCCGTGATGATCATTTTGACCGCTGACCCCGGTCGGAAGTTGCGCTCGGCGCTGACCGCGGCCGGAGCGGCCCCTAAAGGGTCTATACTCCCACCATCAGGCTGATGACAACCCCCGGTCACGGGGCATACCAAAAACAGTCAGCTAAGGGAGAACCCCATGATCATGTATCGGGCCATCGCGCTGCAGCTGATGCTGCATCCCATTAACGCGGCGAAGAGCAAAGGAGAAGCGCGCGCCATGATGATGCAGGCGATTGATCGGGTCGCCACGACGCTGGAATATGCCGGCGGCGGTGGAAAGTTGGTCGTGCTGCCCGAGTATTATCTCACTAATTTCCCCATGGGCATGTCGATGGAACAGTGGGCGGACTGGGCCGCGCTGGATTTTGGTGGTCCGGAGCATGAGGCGCTGGCGGCGCTGGCCCAGAAGCACCGCATCTATCTGGCTTTCAACGCCTATGAGAAGGATGAGAATTTCGCCGACACCTACTTCCAGAGCAACGTGATCTTCAACCCTTCGGGAGATGTGGTGTTGCGCTACCGGCGGCTGAACTCCCTGCACACCCCGACGCCCCACGATTACTGGGACAAGTTCTTGGAGCTCTACGGCATCGACGGCGTTTTTCCCGTGGCCAAGACGGAGATCGGCAATCTGTGCATGATCGCGTCCGAAGAGATTCTGTATCCTGAGCTGGTGCGCTCTTTCGCGCTGCGCGGTGCGGAGGTGTTTTGTCATCCCAGCGCCGAGGCCCTGGATCTTGCGGTGTCGTCCAAGGACATCGCCAAGCGCGCGCGGGCCATCGAGAGCATGGGGTACGTGGTGTCGGCGAATGTGGGCGGCGCCAAGAATGCGCCCTATCTGCAGTCCAGCACGGACGGGCTGTCGAAAGTTGTGGATTACCAGGGCAGGGTGCTGGCGGCGGCGGGCCAGGGCGAGAGCCTCGCGGCCAGCGCGGACATCAACATCTCCGCCCTGCGGCGGTTTCGCAATCGCCCCGGCATGAACAACTTCTTCAGCCGCCACCGGCTGGAGCTGTACTGGAATACCTACTCCCGGACGGAGTTCTATCCCCCCAACATGTTCCTGAACCAGCAACCGTCGCGACAGCTGATCCTCAAGACCCAGGCACAGGTCCTGGAACGCTTACGCAACGCAGGCGTGATCGAGCCCGACGAGGACTAGGCTGATGACCCTGCTCTTGGTCGGTCTGGTGCTGTTTTTCGCGGGCCATTCAGTCTCGATCGTCAACGTGGCCTGGCGCGACGCGATGGCGGCCCGGCTTGGCGAGTGGCCCTGGAAGGGGCTGTATTCGCTGCTGGCGCTGGTGGGCTTGGGGTTGATCATCGTGGGCTATGCGGACGCGCGCTTTGACGCAGCGCCGCTGTATGTATCGCCGAACTGGTTGCGCAACCTGGCGCTTGTGCTGCTGTTGCCCGTGTTTCCCCTGTTGGTCTCGACCTATTTCCCGGGCCGCATCAGCCGCGCGGCCAAACACCCGACACTGTTGGCCACCAAGCTTTGGGCCACGACCCATCTGCTGGTCAACGGGACCACCGCCGACCTGCTGCTGTTCGGGTCCTTCCTGGCTTGGGCCGTAGCCGATCGCATTTCCATGAAGCGCCGCGTCCAGCGGCCGCTGCCGGGGGCACCGGCTTCAGCCTGGAATGACCCGATCGCCGTTGTCGTGGGCCTGGGCGTCTACGCGGCGCTGCTTATGGGTTTGCATTCATGGCTGTTTGGCGTTTCCGCCGCGCCGCTTTGACGAGCGGTCGTCGCGCCCCGGCGGCCGGGCCGACGGCGAATCAGCCGCTCTTGGCCAGCGCCTGAACCGCGGCCGGCAACACCTGATCGCAGGGCGCCGTCACCTTGAGATCCAGCAGATCATCTGCCCGGGTGCGCCCGATATTGACGGCGGCCATGGGCTTTCGTTGCCGGGCTGCTTCCCGGGCGAAACGAAAGCCGGAAAACACCATCAGGGAGGAACCCACCACTAACAGACCATCCGCGCGGGCCAGCCCATCCATGGCCGCTTCGCTGCGCGGCCTGGGCACCCCCTCGCCGAAGAAGACCACGTCGGGTTTGAGGATCCCGCCACAGGCTCTGCAGTTCGGCACCTTGAAGCGCGCGAAATCCGCGTGCTCCAGATCTGCGTCGCCGTCCGGCGCAGTGACCGCGGCGCGCTCGCTCCAACCCGGGTTCAAGGCACTGAGCCGTTGCTGAAATGCGGACCGGGACACGCGCGTCGCGCACCTCGTGCAGACCACTCGGTCGATGCGCCCGTGCAGGTCGATCACGTCCCGGCTGCCCGCCTGCTGATGGAGCCGATCCACGTTCTGGGTGACCAGCTGCTCGGTGCGGGCAAGGCGCTCCAGGGTCGCCAGCGCATGGTGGGCCGGGTTGGGGCGGGCTCGGTGCATCAGGCGCCAGCCGATCAGGCTACGCGCCCAGTAGCGGCGGCGTACGGCAGCTGATCCCATGAAATCGTTGAACTGGACCGGCTGCTGTCGCTTCCAGTCGCCGTCCGCGTCGCGATAATCGGGTATTCCTGAGGCGGTGCTCAAACCGGCGCCGGTGAGCACCAGCAGCCGCCGGTGGGCTGCCAGGAAATCGATCAATGGGCCAAGCGCGGTCATGGCTGACAGCGGTGCCAATGGGGACCCGGTTGGCTGTCCTGCAAGCCTAGAAGGGGTTCCAGGAACGCTTCGGTGAAAGGTGGATGTAGCCCACGTTCAGCCCCTGCCGCCAGCCCACCCCGAAGCGAACCGGCGCCAACTGGATATTCTCAGCGCGGTGGTAGTTCACGCCCACCCCGCCGACGAAATAGAGACTCCCGTCGATGCCCGGGAAGCGCTGGTAAAGCGCTTCCAGATTCGGCAGGTCATAAATCAATACGAAGGTCTTGGAAGCGTTGCCGCCGAAGTCGATGCCGATGGACGGTCCGCGCCAGTACACTCGCGCGGTGGTCCCATCTTTCATGTACAGGGTGCCGTTCCCGTAGCGCACCCCCACGCCGAAGGCGCCACCCCCTTCCTCACCCTTGATATACCCGTTGGGTCGGCCCTTGTCGCTGAAAACCTTGTTGAGGACGTCGGCGAGCCCTTCGGCGCCCTTGCCGAAGAACTGCTGGGCCTCATCCACGATAGCGCTCTGCTCATAGACCTCGTCGCTGTCCGAGCCTGCCGTTCCCGACGTCGTGCCTTGACTCGCGCATCCCGCCAGAGCCGCGGCGGCGACGGCGGCGATGATGGCCTGGGTGAGGGTTTTCATCCGCGTGCTCCTTGCTTGCCGTGGTGGGAGTTTGGAGGCTCTCCTTGTGATGTCAAGGGGTGCCGAACAAGCCCCGCGCCGCCGCACTTGGACAATCCGGCCATGACGCAGGGCCGGGCTCGGACACCCCCCGCTGGCCCCCCCGGGCGCGCCGCCGGTAGAACCCGCTCACCGTGCGGGCGCGGTGTATCAGTTGTTGCGCGTGAACCGGCCCGTGCGGTTGTAGGGATCGCCGCCCGGATCTTCGTCGCTGACCCGCAGCGGTTTGATCAGCTTGATCTCACCCGGTTCGGCAGCCCCATCCCGGGGGTCAGGCTGAACCGGCGAGCGGTGGCGGTCCGGGGTGGCCTGGTCGGGTGCTTTGTCTTCACGATTCATCAGCCCGGTCTTTCAGTCATCACCAACCCTGACATGTTAGCGCCACTGGATGGGGTTGCGGCTGCGGCTCATCGGCCCGCCGGGACCGCTCGTCGGAGCGTCTACCGCCCGTCGGCATGAACCGGCCGCTTGTCGGGGAATGGGCTATTTCTTGAACAGGTCTTCCAGGGCGCGGTGGGGGTCAGCATCCGCGGTACCGCTGCCGTCGCCCGGCGTCGAAGCGCCGCTTGGTTCCTCGCCGAACAGGGTCGCGAGCTGGTCGGTGGCCTGAGCTGTCGCCGCCCTGAAGCCTGGAACATAGGCATCCGGGTTGGGCTTGAAGTAGTCACAGAAGTTGGCCCGCTCCTTTTCCTTGACGTCCTCTGCATCGTCTTCCCGGCACGCCTTGGGCACCTGGGCGTCGAAGTACACGCACATCTTGCAGACGTGCAGCTCCGCCACGCAGTCGGGGCATTCATCGCGACGGCCCAGGGGCAAGGGCAGGGTGGCTAGGCTGGCGCCGCAGCGCCAGCAGTGCAGCAAGTCAGCGATGACAGCATCTCCCGATCAGTCCAGAAGGCGCATTGTAGCGGCGGTCGGTAGACGGCATCAGATCAGTTGCGGCTCGAGCGTGCCTTCATGGGCCAGCAGCCAGCGCTTGATGCTAAGCCCGCCGCTGAAGCCTCCCATGCCGCCGTCGCTCGCGATGACGCGGTGGCAAGGCACCACGATGGGCACGGGGTTGGCACCGTTGGCCTGACCCACCGCTCGCGCTGCTCCGGGCCGGCCCAGGCGCCGGGCCAACTCGCCGTAGCTCACCGCGGTGCCGAAGGGTATGTCACCCAGAGCGCGCCAGACCGCCTGCTGGAAGTCACTGCCGCCTGCACGGACGGGCAAATCGAACTGCCGGCGTTGACCTGCGAAGTACTCTTCCAGTTGCTCGGCAGGCTCGCGGCAGCGCTGCGGTTGCTTTCGCCCCGAACCGGGTGCGCCGCGCAGATCGATGCCGATTAGGGCGCCGCCGTCATCTACCGTGATCGTTAAGGGCCCGATGGGGGAATTCAGCCGTGTCCAGTAGGGCATGTCCTGTCTCGTCCAGTGTCGCCAGAAATGATGGGTCGCCAGGCTGCGCTGGGGCGCGCTGCGGATCTGCTCCGCAAGCGCCCTGACCAACTCGCCGTCCTGGTCCAGGCGGGCAGAAAACTGGTCCGGCCGGCAGCGCTTACAGGGCCTGAAGCCCGCGTTGCGGGCATCGACTTGCCGGAGAAAGAACAACACATTTTCAGCCTTGGGCTTGCGCGCGGGGCAATCCGGCCGGCAATAGGACGCGTGGTGGTCACGGCGACCAGATAGCTGCCGTGCAGGGCGCCATCCCGGGCGTACATACCTGCCAGCAGCTGTTGTCGCGTCAGAGCCATGGCGCCGATTGTGGCCGCCCGTGGGCGGTCGTCCTCTCAGAATCCCCGTTGGATGTGCCGCCCGATGGCGCGCATAGGCTATTCTTACGCCACCTCGCCGGAGTGGACCAGCTGTGATTCGAAGCTTAGAACAGTATCTGGACAGCATCGCCCAGCAAGTGTGGCATGTCCAGGAGCCGGTGGCGCTGCGTCACGGCGTGACGGCTCTGCAGTACGAGCTGGACCGGCGCCGCAGCTATCCGCCGTTGGTGATTCACAAACCGCTGCGGGAAGACGGCAGCGTGGCGGAAATTCCGGTGGTCACCAACCTGACTGCTTCCCGGGAATTGGTGGCCGCGGCCCTGGGTTTGAGTGATCATCGCCAGAACGCCGCCTTCTATGGTGGTCGCACGGGTGAGCCACAGGATCCGGTGGTGATTCCCCGCAGCGAAGCGCCGGTGCAGCAGGTGGTGCTGGAGGGGTCGAGGGCGGACGTGACCGGCTTGCCCGGTGTCTGGCAGCACGAGTTGGATCCCGGCGCCTACCTCACTGCCGCCCATGCCACCACCTACGATCCGGATACCGGCGTGGACAACACGGCTATTCAACGCTGCTGGCTGAAGACGCCGCGCCGCATGAGCTACTTTCCGTATCCCTTCACCCATAACTACCGCAACATGTCCAAGTTCTGGGCCCGGGGCGAACCCTGTCCGATCGCATTCTGGATCGGCCATCACCCGGCCATTCTGATGGGGACCCAGGCCAAGCTGAAATATCCGGAGAGCCACTGGCGCGCCGCCAGCGCTCTCATCGGGGAGCCTCTGCGGCTGGTGCCATCGGTCACCCATGGCGAGGCGGTTATGGTGCCGGCGGACGCGGAAATCGTGGTGGAAGGGTTTGTGCCGCCCAATGTGTTGGCGGCCGATGGGCCCTTCGGCGAATACACCGGCTACATGGGTGGTCAGACCGTGGCGCCGGTCTGCGAGGTGACGTGCATAACCCGCCGGGAACGGGCGCTGTATCACGATTACGGTTCCGGTCTGACCGATATGCTGGTGCCCGACAACATGGCCATGGAGGGCAAGCTGTATGCCCTGATCAAGGCAGTCGCACCGTCGCTGACCAATGTGTATGTGCCGGCATCGGGCCGGCGCCTGCACGCTTACCTGCAGTTCTCAGATCCCAATCCGGGTGAGGTGCGCGACGGACTGACGGCGGCGCTGTCGTACCGGCGCATCAAGACAGCCATCGGCTTCGATCAGGACACGGATATCTTTGACGACGACCGGGTCAACTGGGCCCTGGCCACCCGGGTACAGTGGTCCCGGGACAGCTTTGTGGTCGACGGGCTTTCCACCAGCATTCTCGACCCATCGTTGCCTTACGGCCAGAAGACCGGATCGAAAATGGGGATAGACGCTACCCTGCCCAGGGGAACGGGTCGCGGCCCCAGGCCCATCGTGCCCCGTTCCACGGTGTCCACGGCGGCAGTTCAGGCCGCCGCGCAGCTGCTGGAAGGCAGCGACCACACCCATTGGCCGAGGTTCTAAGCTCATGTCCGACCGCCCCCTGCCCTACGATTGGGAACGCGACGGCAATACTCTGTGGGTGGCCTGCCCGAGCTGTGCCTGGACCTTCCCCATCACCAGCTCCATGGCCGAGAGTGACAAAGTGGATTGCTTCTGCCCGGCGTGCGAGACCGAGTTTAGTCCGCGCGAAAATCGCGCCGGGTGATTCGTATTTAACCAGCAGAATTAGATCAGCAGGCAAAAGTAGACGATCGAGGAGATGGCGGTGAGCGACATGATGTCACGGGAAGAGTTTTATCAGGCTTTGGAGGAGGCACGCCAGCCCAAGCACGGCGGCGGGCATCCGTTCAGCAAGCTATGGGCTGAGGGCAAGCTGTCACGCGAACAGCTCGGCCGGTGGGCCATTCAGCACTACTACTACATCGAGCAAATTCCCCAGCAGTTCGCTGCCTTCTATGCGCGGCTGCCGGATCTGGATGCGCGCCAGCATATGCTGGAAAACCTGCTCGGGGAGGAGATGCCGGAAACTCCTGAGAAGCGCCATCCGGAATTGTTGATCAAGTTCGCCATGGCCTGCGGCCTGGATCGTTCCTCCATCGAGGACTGCGAGATTCACGAGAACGTGCTGCCCACCAGCCGCGCCATGCGGGCCTGGATCTGGGAGCTGTCCTCGATCCGGCACGTTGCCGAGGCGTCGGCCGGGATCATGGTGGCGCTGGAGGGGCAGCTACCGACCCTGTATCCGGCCTACGTGGAAGCCATGCGCAAGATGGGTTTCAGCGAAGACGACATGGAGTTTTTCCACGTGCATATCGTGGGCGACGTGGAGCACGCCGACGTCGGTTTGGAGCTGGCCCATCGTTATGCCGCGACGCCCAAGCTGCAGCAGTCCGCGCTTGCCACGGTCCGAGCATCGGCGGCCCTGCGCTGGAGCATGCTGGACGGCATCCACAGCGCGATAGTGCTCGACCAGGCGGCCTGAGTCGTTGAGCCTCGCGGCGGCCGAGCCGGTAGCGTTCATCACTGGCGCCGCCGGTGGTATCGGGGCGGCCTGCGCGGCGGCCCTTGCGGAACAGGGCTTCGCCCTGGCGCTGGCTGATCTCAGTGCGCTGGCCCCCGGGTTGCGTGCCCAACCGGCGCTCAGCCTGGCTTTTGACGTTACCGACGAGGCGGCAACCCGCGATGCGCTGGCCGAGGTGGCGACCCGCCTGGGGCGGTTGGATCTGGTGGTTCACGCCGCCGGGCAGGCTGGCAAGGGACCGCTGGTGGACGTCACCGCGGACGAGTGGCGTCGGCTCATTGACGTCAATCTCAACTCGGCCTTCCTGATTGCCCGTGCCGCCCATGACCTGCTGGCGAAGAGTCGCGGCAGCCTGGTGCTGTTCTCTTCCACCAACGCTTTGAACGGCGGCTCCGCCCTGTCGGGCCCGGCCTATGCCGTGGCCAAGGCGGGCATCATCAACCTGACCCGCTACCTGGCCAAGGAGTGGGCGGCGGAGGGTATTCGGGTCAATTGCCTGGCGCCTGGACCCGTGGTCACCCCCATGCTGGAACGCTTGAGCCCGGAACAGCTGGCAGCCCTTGAGGCAGCCGTGCCGCTGGGCCGATTTGCGCAGCCTGAGGAAGTGGCTGCCACCGTTCGCTATCTTGCGTCCGCCGAGGCTGCCTGGCTCACGGGCACGGTGCACAACATCAGCGGCGGTCTGGTTCTGGACTGATCATGACGGATCCGGAAGCCGGCTGGGTCGTGCTCTATGAGGACCCGCGGCGCACACCCGTGGCTGAGCGCAGCCTGGTATTGACGGCGATGGAACTCGAGCATGCCCTGGTGAGCGGGGGACCCGGCTGGCAGCTGCGGGCGCCGGCGGAGGTTGCTCGAGAGGCGCGTGCGGAGCTTGCGACCTACGAGCAGGAGAACCGGCCGCGGCGGGCGGCGGAGCCGGTGCGCGAGATCGAAAGCGGCGCGGTCGGCGCTGCGGCCTACGCCATGGTCCTGATCCTGTTTGCGGCCGTCGAGGACCTGACCCTCCTGGGTATCGACTGGCGCGCCGCCGGCCGACTGGATGCCGGTGCCGTCCTGGCGGGAGAGTGGTGGCGGACGGTGACCGCCCTGACCCTGCATCTTGATCTGGGTCACCTCACCGCCAATCTGGCCTTCGGGCTGTTCTTCGGCCTGTTTGCCGGCCGCTATCTGGGCTCCGGGCTGGCCTGGTGCAGTATCCTGCTCGCCGGCGCCGCCGGAAACGGGTTGAACGCCCTGCTGCAGGCAGCCGAGCATCGGGCGGTGGGTGCCTCCACGGCGGTGTTCGCGGCGCTGGGACTGTTGTCCGCCTACGTCTGGCGCCGGGGTTATCTGCGCACCTTGAGCTGGCCACGCCGCCTGGCGCCGGTGGTTGCCGGTATCGCGCTGCTGGCCTATACGGGCACGGGCGGTGAAAACACCGACGTGGTGGCCCACCTGACCGGCTTTGCCTGCGGCTTCGGGCTCGGGCTGGTGTACGGCCGGCGTCCGCAGCCCGTCAGCCTCGCCCCCAGGCTGCAGTGGGTCAGCGGCGGCTTCGCCTGCCTGGTGGTTGGGATGTCCTGGTGGCTGGCCGCGACGGCGTGGCTGGCCGATCGGTAGCAGCTGACAGGGCTTTGGGCTTTTGCCATGCTGCTCGCCTCCCGCGAGCAGCCACGCGCCGACAGATAAGGATCAAACTGATGACCACACCATGGGATTTCTCGGACCGGACTGTGTTCGTTGCCGGCGGCACCAGCGGCATCAATCGCGGCATTGCGGTCGCCTTCGCACAAGCCGGCGCCGCAGTGGGGGTGTTAAGCCGCAGCGAAGATAAGGTTGCCAGCACGGTGGCGGAACTGGAGGGTCTGGGCGTGCAGGCCGTGGGTTTCGCCGCCGACGTGCGTGATGGGGCCGCTGTCAATGAGGCGCTGGCGGGCGCCGCGGCGGCCCTGGGGCCCTTCGATGTGCTGGTCTCCGGCGCCGCCGGCAATTTCCCCGCGCCGGCCCTGGGTATGTCCGAGAAGGGTTTTCGCTCGGTCGTGGATATTGATCTGGTGGGTACCTTCAACGTGACCCGCGGGGCGTTTGATCACCTGAAAAAACCCGGTGGATCCATTATCAACATCTCGGCACCGCAGGCCTACGTGCCGGCCAAGCTGCAACTGCACGTCTGCGCGGCCAAGGCCGGGGTGGACATGGTGACCCGCGTGCTGGCCATGGAGTGGGGCGGCTTTGGCATTCGCGTCAACTCCATTGCGCCGGGTCCGATTGAGGGTACCGAAGGCATGAAGCGCCTGGCACCGGGTCCGCTGGGACAGATGGTCGCAGACTCCGTGCCGTTGCAGCGTATGGGCACGGTCGAGGATATCGCGCATGCTGCGCTGTTTCTTTCCTCCCCGCTGGCGTCCTACATCTCCGGCGTGGTGCTGCCGGTGGACGGCGCCTGGTCCCTGGCCGGCTTCGGCGCCGCCACGGAGGAATTGGTGAAAATCGTGGAAGCGCAACGGGGCGGCTGAGGTCACCAGGAGAAACTCATGACGGCACGCGTTCTGGTAGAGCGCTTGGGAGCAGTCGCCCGGGTCACGCTGAACCGGCCCGACAAGCTTAATGCCCTGGACCTGGAGATGTTCGCTGCCCTGCCGGAAGCGGCAGCCGACATTGCCGCGGACGCTGACATCAACGCGGTTGTGCTGTGCGGGGCGGGCCGAGCCTTCTGCGCCGGGTTAGATCTGAGCGCCTTCGAAAAGGGTCCCGAGCTGGCCAGTAGCCTGCTGGAGCCGGCGGGTGACGGGCCCGCGACGCGGGCTCAGGCGGCGGCGTTGGCCTGGCGTGAGCTGCCCCAGCCCGTGATCGCTGCGCTGCACGGTCAGGTGTTCGGCGGCGGTTTGCAGATTGCGCTGGGCGCTGATATCCGCATCAGCGCGCCGGATGCCCAGCTGTCCGTGATGGAAATTCGTTGGGGCTTGATCCCGGATCTGGGCGGCTCCCAGGCTCTGCGCGGGTTGACCGCCCAAGATCAGGCCAAGCTCCTGACCCTGACCGGCCGCATTCTCTCCGGCGAAGAAGCGCGCGCCGCCAATCTGGTCACCTGCCTCGCAGACGATCCTTTGGGGAGCGCCATGACACTGGCTCAGACCATTGCCGCTCAATCCCCGGATGCGACCCGGGCGGGCAAACGACTGCTCAACGAGGCCTGGCATGGCCCCGTGGCGGAGGGCCTGCGTCTGGAAGCCACGCTGCAAGCCAGTCTGATCGGCTCCGCTAATCAGATGGAGGCGGTGCGGGCCAACCTGGAGCGACGCAACCCGCGTTTCCGCGCGCCCAGCAAGCGCTAACGGGCGTCATGCCGCCAGAAAGGCGGCGATGGTTGGCGCCACCGCGGCGACGCGGTATTCGAACATGCTGTTGCCCTGTCCCGGGAATTCCACGTAACGGCCGTTGCGCAACAGCGGGGCGCCGCGGCGGGTGGGTTCGATCAGGGAATCCTCGTCGGAGCAGACCAGCAGAATCTCATGTTCAATCTCGGGCAGGATCTCGCCCAGAATATATAGATTGGCGGCCCGGGAGCCCCACCACATGCACGGACCGGCGCGCACGGTTTCAAAGAAGCGGAAAGCGTTTTGATCCGAGTCCAGCTTGCCTCGATTCAGGGTGTGATAGCGCTCCCAGAGGTTCGCGTAATGACTGCCATCGCTGGCGATGTCGATGGCGCCCATACGTTGCTGCCAGCCAAGCTGTTCCGCCCGGGAATAGACGCCGGCTGTGTTCATCACCATCCGACGCACCCGCTTGGGTACCTGCCGAGCGGTCTCCACGGCAATCTTGCTGCCGGTGTGATCGCCCATGAGATCCACTTGAGGCATTCCCAGGGCAGCGATGAAATGGGCCATGTGGGTGGCGTAGCCTGGCACGTTGAGCCATGCCGATGGCTTGAAAGACTCACCGTAGCCCGGGGTATCCACGGCGATGACCGTTCGGCCCGCAGCGGCGAGCGCCTGCATCATGGCTTCATAGTAGGCACTTGAGCGCGGACTCATGTGGAAACAGATCAGCGGCGGTTGGCCAGCATCACCCTGCACCACGCGATAGTGCATCTGTCCCCCGGGCGTGTTCATAAAACGCCGTGCGATCACGCCCCGGGCCGGGGCCAGGTCGGGCGAGGCGGTTCGCTCGAACCCGCCCTCCGCGCGATTGCGATCGAGAAACGCTTTGACCGTATCGGCCCATGCCGCCGCCTGTTGCGCCGGCGCACCCCGGCGCCATCGATAGCTCGGATGCAGCCGGCCATTGCTCAGGGCGGCGGCCCACTCAGCCGCTCGCCCGTCGCCGCTTGCGATCACCAGCGTGTCCTGCCGAACTGCGGTCGCCAGCGCAAGGGCTCCGTTGTCCCGGGCGGGCGCGCTGCGGGCGCGCAGCAGATCGGCAAAATCCCGGTCCACAAGTCCTAACGGCGCGTCGGTCTGATAGTCGGCGGCGAAGGCCCGCCAGTGGTTGGAGAGGAACGCAGCATCCTCGGGGTCTGCCGGATCGGGCCGCGGCGGAGGCACGGGGTTGATGGCCGCCGCCCGGAGGATCAGTCGCCCCACACGGGTGGGTGCTATGGCGGCCAGGGTCAGCGCAACGTGGGCGCCCAGGCCTGCTCCAACCAGATCGAACTGGTCAAGTTCCAGTTGGTCCACGACCCGCATCACCGCCGCTGCGTGGCCGCTGGTGCTGGTCAAGGGATCGCCATCAGAATCGCCATGGGCCGGCAGATCGGGCGCTAAGACAGCGCGGTCCGCTGCGAGCAGGGGCAGAGCATGATCCCAAACGCGCCCGGACAGACCCGCATCGTGCAGCAGCACCACCGGCCGGCGTAGCGGTTTCTCCGGCTGCGCCAGGCGCACGTGGATCTGCTGGCCGGCATGACCCAGATATGCGCGCGTCACGGCGGCGGGCGTGGACCACCAGCGCAACATCTCGCGGGCTTCCTCATCCAGGGCATAACCGTCCTCGTCCCTGTCCAGCCCTGCGTCGCTTGTGGCCGCGCGCGCTGGGCCCGCGCCCCAACCCGCCCCGAACATGGCCGCGGCGCCGCCCGCCAGGCCCACGCAAACGGCGCGGCGCTGGCGTGAGGTTTGCCGGGACGGTTTCTTCATCGCAGGATCCTCCTGGCCCCCGGCGGCATGGTTGGTGGCCGCGGCAATGCCCGCTGCGCTTGGGATCGCGGGCGCCGGAATCCCGTCACGCTGGACCTGACGGGTTCGTCGCGGCCGACCTGCCCGCGCGCCACGACGCGATCAGCCCCTTCCGGCCACGTGGCCCAGCGGGGCCCGGCCAGCGCCAACGCTCCGGTGTGCCCGGGCGCACGCCGGCCCTCAGCCGGGCAAGAGACTCTGCCCCAGCAGCCGCCCCAGAGTCATGGCAGGCGTTAAGGACATGCCGCCCACAAAGGCGGCGCCCGAGAGCCGCGTAAACCCGAGCACTTCGCCGGCGGCGTACAGGTTCGGGATCGGCTCGCCGTCGGCTCTCAGCACCCGCAGCTGGCCGTCCGCGTTCAGGCCCGCGGGGCTGACCACCGTAATGCCGCTGGCGCCCATGGCGTAGAAGGGGGGCTTGTCGATGCGCCGGTGCAGAAATTCCCGACCTAAATCCGCGTCTACCCCGGAGTCCACCGCCGCATTGAAACGCGCCACCGTCTCCTCAAGGTTGGCGGCATCCACGCCGATCTTCTGGGCCAACTCGCTCAAGGTATCGGCCTTGGCGAAGTTTGGATGGTTGCCCAGCCGTGCCTTGAATTCGGCTTCCGGGTAGGGGGTGATGGGTGGCGCATTCTGGACGATGCCCTCGTCGGCGATGATGAACATCTTCATGCCGGGCTGGCTCTTCAACGCGTTCTCCAGGTGATCGATGCTGGGATGGTCCTCCCGCACGAAGCGCTTGCCGCTGGCATCCACATAGATCTCCCAGGGCCGCCGGTTGGTTGGGGCGAGCCCGAAGAACATGCCGCTCAGTGGATTGTCCGGCTCATCACGCCAGCCCGCGAAGGTGCACAGGAACTTGTCCTCGCCATCCACTTTCGCGCCCAGGGTGCGGGCCGCCGCCACGCCGTCGCCGCGGCTGTATGGATTGCAGTAGGAGCACAGCGGCAGGTCGGGAGTGAGTTCCTGCCACATATCCGGGTTGGCCGCGTACCCGCCGGAGGTCAGGGCTACGCTGGTGGCGTGGTAGGTCGCGGGCCCCTGGGGCGTTTCTGCCTCGACGCCAATCACGGCACCCGCGTCATTGGTGACCAGGCCCGTTAACCGGGTCTGAAGCTTGAGCTCGATGCGGCCATCGGCGACCAGCTTCTCGTGTACCGGCTTGACCGCGTCCAGGATGGAAATGGCCAGGTTGGGCCCCCAGTAATAGCGTCGGGTGTCGTAGGGCTCGTGGGTGACGCCGGATTCCGGTGCTTCCGGCGCCATCTCGTAGCCACACTCCAGCAGCCATTCGATGGTGTCCGCCGCATTGTCGATCGCCAGCCTGCCCAGTACCGGATCGATGGTGTTATTGGTGATTTTCTGGGCGTCATCGTAGTGCGCCTGGGGGCTGTCCTCGATGCCCAGCTTGCGCTGCACGCTGGTGCCTGCCGCGGAGATCTGCCCGGACGACCAGTAGAGCGTGCCACCGACCCGGCTGTCGGCCTCGATCTGCAGCACCTTCAGGCCTCGTTGGGCGGCGAAGATCGCTGCCGGAATGCCGGCGGAACCGGCGCCCACGATAATGGCGTCCCATGTGTTGCTCATTTGTTGTTCTCCTGAGGGGGTCTTAATCCAGAACGCTGGCAATCAGCTCGAGAAAGCCGCGTTCATCCATCACCCGAGCTGCCGCGTTGGCGTCCACCGTATAGCCATAGGCGTCTGCCAGACCCTGGTATTTTGGTTTGCGGTACTCCAGCAGGGCGGGAAAGATAGCGCGAGCGAAGTCGTTCGGATCCATCTGGGCTGGATCATCCAAGCCTTTGGCCTTCAAGTACAGGTCCAGCTGCCGGTCCAGAAACTGGTCCTGGTAGTACATGGGTTTGGGATCGTCAATGGCCCGCTGGATCAGCAGTTGCTCAAGCGCCGCATCGGGGCGCAAATACAGAATCAGCGTGTGCTCGGTGAGCACCCGCAGAGCGCCCTCATCATCCAACTCACAGATGCTGCCGCCGGAATCATTGATGAAGTGATCGTAGCCGTAGATTTCCCGGGCCTTCTCGATGAATGCGGCGACATCGCGCATGGCGCCGATTTCCGCCTCCCGGTGCAGGCGCTGCCGCTCTTTGAATTGCGCCACGGTCAGCCCGCCCAGGTCGGCGCGGCCAATCTTGCCGAGAAAGCTGGAAACGGGTTCCAAGTTGTGGACCGTGATATTGCTGGCGATGTAAATGGAATCGCTGCGCAGCAGGTCTTTCAGGAAAGGCACACCCATGGCCTGCTTCTTGATGTTATCCAGGATCGGTTCGGCCAGATATTTGGTGCCAATCCGGTAGTCGCCTGAGTAATGAAACCAGCGGCTCTTGGGCAGCTTGTTGGCCAGGGTGGTTTTGCCGACGCCCGACATGCCCAGCAGAGTAATGGCCTTGTGGGGCCAGTCCAGGAATTCCTGGCGGGTCATTCTCACGGGCGATCATCCCAACGGCGAAGCGACGGAGGGATTATACGGCCGCAAACCGCGGGAGGGGTCAGGATAGGGATTTTCAGGTCGTGCTTACGATCAAGTTGCCCGGCAGCTTGTCGGATGCCCTGACCGTCGGATCCGGGCGCGTGTGATCGGTTTTGGACATCGGTAAAGAGAAATTTCGCAGCCGACTCCGGCACCTGGCTAAAATTGGGGCATGCAGGTGCATCCCCCCAAGACACGCAGCGGCCTCCAACGGCTGCGCCGGGCGACGGTTGCGCTGTGGCTGGGGGTGCTGTTTTGCTTGTTCTATGTGGCGCTGACCGCGCTGCTCGGACCCTACCTGCCCCAGGACTTTCTGCCGGATGCGGGAGCGTCCTGGTATTACTGGAAGCTGCCGGAAGCCACGCCGCTGGGACGGCTGACGGCCTGGGGCGGGTACCTGCTGCATCAGGCCGCCATCTGGGTGCTGATCTATCGAGCCCAGACCAGTCGGCTGAAATATTCAGCCACCCTGCATCCGATCAACCTGATGGCGCTGACCGTCAACGCGGTGTTCGTGCTGCTGCATCTAGCCCAGACCCAGGTCTGGTACGACGGGCTGGCTCAGGATGTGTCCATCTGGAGCTCTCAGGGCTCGGTGGTATTGCTGCTGGTGCTGGTGCTGCTGATGGAGAACAGCCGCCGCGGCCTGTTTTTCGGCCAGCGCGTCGCTGCCCTGGTCAAGCCAGGTCAGGTGGTGCGCAAATACCACGGCTATGTGTTCTCCTGGGCGGTGATCTACACCTTCTGGTATCACCCCATGGAGGACACGCCGGGGCATCTGCTGGGAACCTTTTATACGCTGCTGCTGATGCTCCAGGGCAGCCTGTTCTTTACAACCCGTCACAGGAATCGATACTGGACGGTGACGCTGGAGGTGATGGTGCTGTTGCACGGCGTGCTGGTGGCTTACTTGACCAATCCC
The DNA here is from genome assembly GCA_041556855.1 of Gammaproteobacteria bacterium. Lineage (GTDB taxonomy): Bacteria > Pseudomonadota > Gammaproteobacteria > Steroidobacterales > JBFFHS01 > JBFFHS01. Next base: position 9,340 of record JBFFHS010000031.1, on the reverse strand, counting down.
GGTGCCTGGGCCATGTTCGGTTTCGGTTTTGCCGGCATATTCATTATTACCCAGATGCACGGGTTGGGCTGGTCCAGAGGTCTGCGCACCTTGTTCGTTGCCGCCTATGGCGTGGCCGCGGTAGCCGTGTATGGCGGTCGCGAATGGTGGGCCTATGAGGAATTGCTGCGCATTCCCCTGATCGAGTACGGGCTTGTATTTCTGTTGGCGCTGCTGATTACCGGTGCGACCCGGCTGATCACCCGCCGGGGTGGGGGTGCCGGCGTGCAGGTGAGTTCATGATCCTGGTAACCGCGGCGAACGGGCGCACGGGTCGCAGCATGATCGCTGCCCTGGCCAACCAGGGCCTGCCGGTGCGCGCGTTTATTCGCGCTGTCGAGCAGTGGCCGCAGCTGCAGGCGCTGGGCGCCAGCGAATATGCCCTCGGCGATCTGGGCGCTGCCGACAGCGTTGCGGCGGCTCTCGACGGCGTGCAGCGGTTGGTGTTCATCGGGCCGCCCATGCACCCTGAGGAGGTGACCTTCGTCGACCATTTTCTCGCCGCCGCGCGCACCAGTGGTCTGGAGCATTTCATCTACTACTCCGTCATGCACCCGCTGCGCCGCGAGGTGCGCCATCATCGCCTGAAACTGGATGCCGAAGAACACATCGTGGAAGCTGGCCTGCCCTATACGATCGTCCAGCCCATGCGTTACATGCAGCACCTGGAGATGATCTGGCAGGCGGTGACCAGCAAGGGCGTGCACGCGATGCCCTTCAATGTGAACGTAAAGTTCAACGTGGCGGACCTTGCCGACCTTACTGAGGCCACCGCCCGGGTGGCCATGAGCAGTGAATACCTTTACGGCACTTACGAACTGGCGGGTCCGGAAGCCCTCAGCCAGACGGATATGGCGCGGATTATCGGCGAGGTTATCGACCAGCCCGTGCGCGCCGAGCAGGTTCCGATTGATACCCTGCGGGCGCGTGGCCAGGCGGCGGGCTTGAGCGCCGATCGCATCGAGCAGATGTCGATCATGAATCAGCACTACGATGCCCACGGTTTTCTCGGCAACCCGGCGGTGCTGGAGATGATCCTGGGCCGCCCGGCCACGCGTTTTAAAGACTACGTGCAGCGACTCGCGGCAGGGTAACGCGTCGCCTTGTCGAGCGCCGCACATCATCTTGGATGAATGACGCTACCGCCGCGCTTACGGCCGCTTATACGACGGTCTTTGCGGGCCTGAAGCACCTGGGCCCTGGTGATCCTGAGGTGACCCGGGCGTTGGCCGAACGTTTGCGCGCTCAGCTTGCCGTTGAGCCGCGGGTGGCCGACCTCGGCTGCGGCGTGGGCGCATCAGCACTGGTGCTGGCTGAAGCGCTGCCGGGCGCGCGCATTCTCGCGGTGGACGCCCACGAGCCCTTTATCGCTCGCCTGCGGGCAGTGGCCGGCAAACGGGGTTTTGCGCACCAGATTACCGCCGTGGTGGGGGATATGGCGGCTCCACCCAGCCTGGAGGGGACGGCCGGTGAGCTGGACCTGATCTGGTGCGAGTCGGCCATCTACGCTCTGGGGCGTACTGGCGCCTTTTCCTTATGGCGGCCGTTGCTGCGGCCGGGCGGCTGGCTGGTCTTCAGCGATCTGGTCTGGGTAGAAGGGCCCGGGCGGCGGGCGCCCGCTGCCCAGGCGTTCTGGGATCGAGAATACCCGGACATGGCGGAGGTTGCTGCGGTCCTGGCGCAGCTCGAGGTGGCTGATTTGATACCGGTGGATACGCGGATGTTGGGCGGCAACGCCTGGTCCAATTACTATGAACCGCTCCGCGCGCGCCTGCAGAGTCTGGCCGAAACTCCCGAACGCTCTGCAGCGCTCGGCCAGTTGCTGGTTGACCTGCAGCGGGAGATCGACCTTTACGATCGCTTCGGTGACCAGGTTATGCCCTGTTTCTTTCAGGCCCGGCGGCCGACGTCCGCGGCGGCATAACCTGGGTTCGGGTCACTCGGGGACCTTTCAGTCAGGTCAGACTTGCGCGCACCAGCCGGGCACCGGCGCCGAGACTCTGCAGTTTCTGCACCGCCATGTCGTAGGGAATGGGCGCCATGCCGCAGTTGGTGCACGGCATGGCCCGTTCAGGATCCACGAATTCAAGCGCCGCGCGGATAGTCGCGGCGACTTCCTCGGGTGTCTCTACATGATCTGCCGTCACGCCCACCGCGCCCACCATCACCCGTTTGTCCTTCAGCAGGCCCAGCAGTGACAGGGGTACCCTGGAGCCGGCGCACTCCAGGGAAATCTGATCAATGCGGCTGGCGTTTAGCGCGGGGAAGATCTCCTCGTACTGGCGCCATTCCGAACCCAGCGACTCCTTCCAGACCATGTTGGCTTCAATGCCGTAGCCGTAGCAGATGTGCACCGCCGTCGGGCAGGTCAGTCCGTCGATAGCCCGATGCAGGGCAGCGATGCCCCATTCCTTCACATCATCCATAAACACGTTGAAGGCCGGCTCATCAAACTGAATGATGTCCACGCCCGCGTCCACCAGTTCCTTGGCCTCTTGATTGAGAATGTCTGCAAACGCCATGGCCATGTCCGGTCGGCTTGGATAGTGGGCGTTGGCGATGGTGTCGCAGATGGTCATGGGTCCCGGCAGGGTAAATTTGAGCCGCTGCCGGGTCTGGGCGCGGGTGAAGCGGACTTCCTCCAGATGCACCGGCCGCGGGCGCTGCACGGCCGCCGTGACCGTGGGCACTTCCACGGTGTAGCGGTCGTCGCGGATACCCATGGGGGTCTTGAGCGCCCAGTCGATACCCTCGATGTGCTCTAGAAAGCCGTGCACGAAGTGCGTGCGAAACTGCTCGCCGTCGGTGACGATATCGATTCCCGCGTCCTCCTCGGCCTTGAGCCATTCTGCAGCGGCGCGGCGTTTGCCGGCCAATAACTCTTCCCCCTCCAGCCGCCAGGGCGCCCAGAGGCTCTCCGGCTCGGCGAGCCAGGCGGGTTTGGGCAGACTGCCGGCAATGCTGGTTTCAAGCATGGTCGTCTCTCCCTTCATCGGCAGCAGTGTACGGCGCTACTGCAAGCTGTGCCATCAGACCCGCGGATCCGATATGCTGCGGCTATGGGCGTGACGCAGTTTCATCCGGCTGTTGAGGCATGGTTCGCCGGCCAGTTCACCGCGCCCAGCCCGGTCCAGGCTCAGGCCTGGCCCGCCATCAAGAGCGGCACCCATACACTGCTCGCAGCACCGACTGGCTCCGGTAAGACCCTGGCCGCCTTTCTGGCCATCATCGACGATCTGGTGCGCGAATCGCTGCGCGCGGGGCTGGCGGATGAAACACGGGTGCTGTACGTCTCGCCGCTGAAGGCGCTGTCCAACGACATCCAGAAGAACCTGCAGGTCCCGCTGAGCGGCATCCGCGATCAACTGCTCACCCAGGGACTGCCCGACGCGCCGATTCGTGCCTGGGTGCGCACCGGCGACACGCCGGCCAGTGAGCGTACGCGCATGCGCAAGCGGCCGCCCCACATTCTGGTAACCACGCCGGAGTCTTTGTACATCCTGCTCACGTCCGAGTCCGGCCGGGACATGCTCAGCACCGTGCGCACGGTGATTCTCGACGAGATTCATGCCGTGGCGGGCAACAAACGGGGTGCCCACCTGAGCTTGTCGCTGCAACGCCTGGAAGCGCTCTGCCCACAGCCGTTGAATCGGGTCGGCATTTCCGCCACCCAGAAACCCATCGAGACCATGGCGGCTTTCCTCACCGGCAGCGCGGCTAACCCGTGCACCATCGTGGACACCGGTCATCAGCGGGCGCGGGATCTGCAGCTGGAAGTCCCCGGGTCGCCGTTGGAAGCCATCATGGCCAACGAGGTTTGGGCGGAAACCTACGATCGCTTGGCCGAGCTGATTGCCGCGCACCGCACCACCTTGATCTTCGTCAATACACGGCGCCTGGCCGAGCGGGCGGCGCGTCATCTGGCGGAACGCATCGGCGAGGACCTGGTCACTTCCCATCACGGCAGCCTGGCCCGCAAGCACCGGCTGCGCGCGGAAGAACGGCTCAAAGCCGGCGAGCTGAAGGCGCTGGTGGCCACCGCCTCCCTGGAGCTGGGCATCGATATCGGTGATGTGGATCTGGTGTGTCAGCTGGGTTCGCCGCGAACCATCGCAACGCTGGTGCAGCGGGTCGGCCGCTCCGGTCACGGCCTGGATCGCCTGCCCAAGGGCCGCCTGTTTCCCCTGAGCCGCGACGATCTGGTGGAGTGCACGGCGCTGCTGAGCGCGGTAGAGGCTCAGCAGCTGGATCGCATTGCGGTCCCCGCCAATGCTCTGGACGTGCTGGCGCAGCAGATCGTGGCGGAGGTGAGCAACGGTGAATGGGACGTGGAGGCTTTGTTCAACGCGTTTGGCCGCGCCTATCCGTACCGCACCCTGACCATGGGTCAGTTTCGCCAGGTCATCCAGATGCTGGCGCGGGGTTTTGCTACCCAGCGCGGCCGGCGCGGCGCGTACCTGCATTTTGACAGCGTGAATAACAAGCTGCGGCCGCGGCGTGCGGCACGCCTGACGGCGATTACCAATGGTGGCGCCATACCGGATCAGTTCGACTACGACGTGGTGCTGATCCCCGATGAGCTGCCCGTGGGCACGCTGAACGAGGACTTCGCCTTCGAGAGCCTGCCCGGGGACATCTTCCAGCTGGGCAATACGTCCTACCGCATCGCCCGGGTGGAGACCGGGCGCGTCTATGTGGAGGATGCCCAGGGTCAGCCGCCCAACATCCCGTTCTGGTTTGGCGAGGCGCCGGGCCGCAGCGATGAATTGTCCCGGGCGGTCTCCGACCTGCGTCAACGCATCGCCGACAGCCTGGAGGCGCACGGCGCGCCAGCTACTCTGGACTGGTTGGTGGATGAGCTGGGCTTGCCCCGGGCAGCCGCCGAGCAGCTGCTTGAGTATCTGGGCACGGCCCGGGCCGCGCTGGGCGTGTTACCGACCCAGGATCGCATTGTGCTGGAGCGATTCTTCGATGAAGGCGGTGATACCCATCTGGTGGTGCACTCGTCGTTCGGTTCCCGACTCAATCGGGCCTGGGGCCTCGCGCTGCGCAAGCGTTTTTGTCGCCGTTTCAACTTTGAGCTTCAGGCCGCCGCGTTGGAGGACACCATCGTGCTGTCCCTGGGGGCGACCCACAGCTTTGTGCTGGAAGAGGTCATCAGTTACCTCTCCAGCAGCACCGTGCGGGACGTGCTGACCCAGGCGCTGCTGGCCGCCCCCATGTTTCCGACCCACTGGCGCTGGAACGCCACCACGGCTTTGGCCGTGAAACGGTTTCGCAACGGTAAGAAGACGCCGCCCCAGTTTCAGCGTAACGACGCGGAAGATCTCATGGCCGTGGTGTTTCCCGACCAGCTGGCCTGTGCCGAGAACCTGGCCGGTGAGCGTGAGATTCCCGAGCATCCCCTGGTGCAGCAGACCATCAATGATTGCCTGCACGGCTTGATGGATGTGGAAGGGCTGGAGCGACTGTTGCAGCGTCTGGAGAAGGGTGAGCTGGAGGTGGTGTGCTGCGAGTTGACCACGCCTTCGCCCCTGGCTCAGGAGGTTCTGAGCGCCCGTCCCTACGCGTTTCTGGACGACGCGCCGGCCGAAGAGCGGCGCACATTGGCGGTGCAGAGCCGCCGCTACCTGAGCGTGGAGCAGGCCAGCGAGCTGGGCCGTCTGGATAGCGAAGCCATTGCCCGGGTGCGTGCCGAGGCTTGGCCTGCGCCCCGCGATGCGGATGAGTTGCACGACGGTCTGGTCATGGTGGGCTTCATGACCGCTGAGGAGATGGAGCGTGATAAGCAGTGGCTGCGCTGGACGGCCGAGCTCAAAGCCGATGGCCGTGCGACGATGGTGAGGATTCCTGGCGGAGCTGCCCTGTGGGTGAGTATGGAGCGGCTACCCGAGGTGCTCGCAGCGCGGCCACAGGTTGTGCTGTCCCCCGCGATCGAGGTGGAGCCCGCGGATCTGGATGGCACGGATGCGCTGTGCGAGTTGGTGCGCAGTCGCCTGGAAGGGCTTGGACCCGTCACCGCTGCAGCCCTGGCGCAACCTCTGGCGGTGACGGCGACGGATATGGAGTTCGCCCTCAGGAGTCTCGAGTCCGAGGGTTTCGCCATGCAGGGCGAGTTCACCGGTGCCGGCGGCACCGAGTGGTGCGAACGGGGCCTGTTGGCGCGCATTCATCGTTACACGCTGAAACGACTGCGCAGCGAGATCGAGCCGGTTTCGATCGGCGACTACATGCGCTTTCTGTTTTCCTGGCAGGGTTTGGGTCAGGAGCGGCGCGCCGGCCCGGAGTCGCTCGCCGCCGTCATCGAGCAGTTACAGGGCGTGGCGGTCCAGGCCAGCGCCTGGGAGCAGCATGTGCTGCCAGCGCGCATCGCCGATTACAGTGGCTTGCTGATGGATCAACTGTGTGCCAGCGGCAGCGTCGTGTGGCGCAAAGTGCCCGGCGCGCTGGAACGTCTGGCGCGAGCGCCTCAGGGCCTGGTGGCCCGCACGCCCATGGCGTTATTCCCGCGCGGCGATCTGGTCTATTGGCAGAACCTGGCGGCGGCGAGTGAGCCTCTGGCCCTGTCGCCGTTGGGCGCGCGCGTTCACGATCTGCTGGTCGCGCGGGGGGCCCAGTTCTTCGTGGATCTGGTGACGGGGAGCGGGGCATTACGCGTCCAGGTGGAGGAGGCGTTAGCGGAGCTGGTGTCTGCAGGATTGGTCACCGCCGATGGTTTTGCCGGCCTGCGGGCCTTGATTACGCCCGGATCCAAGCGCGCCGGGTTCGCGCCCCGTGGTCGGCGGCGCAGACGGGGTCCCAGTTTTGACCATGCCGGCCGCTGGTCGCTGACCTACGATCCCAATACGCCCGCGGATCCGGAGCAGCGCGGGGCGGCTGTGCAGCACGTCGCCGCGGTTCTGTTGCGTCGCTATGGCGTCGTTGTGCGGCGGGTCTTGGAGCGCGAGTCCGCGCTGCCGCCCTGGCGGGAATTGTTGCAGGTGTTTCGGCGCCTGGAGGCGACCGGCTTGATTCGCGGTGGTCGCTTCGTCAACGGCGTGAGTGGCGAGCAGTTCGCGCTGCCCGAGGCACTGGAGCAGCTGCGCAAGATCCGGCGGCGCCAGGAACGGGGCGACTGGCTGGTGCTCTCTGCCGCGGATCCGTTTAACCTGGCCGGCATTCTCACCCCGGGCAGCCGAGTGCCCGCGGTCGCCTCCCATCGGATCGTGTTCAAGGACGGCTGGCCGCTGGCCGCCCTGGGTGCCGGCGACGTCATGTGGCTGGGCAATGTCGATCCCGCCGATCAGTGGCATGCGCGGAATGTGCTGCTGAAGGGTCAGCGCGGGGCCGAATATTTGGGTCGCCGTTCAACTGCTAAGCCGAGAGGTCGCCTCGATGTTCAATGACGCTTCGCTTCAGGGCCGCACGGTGCTTATCACGGGCGGTGGCAGAGGTTTTGGTTGGCTGATCGCCGAGGCCCTGCTCAAGCAGGGCAGCAAGGTGTTCCTGACCGCAAGCCGCAATCCAGAACAGTTAGCCCAGGTCAAGGACAAGGCCGCGAAACTGGCGCCGCCGGAACACTGCGCCACTATGGTGGCCGACGTGTGCAGCTGGGACGACTGCCAGGGCACCGTTGCGAGCGCACTTTCGACCTTCGGCCACATCGATGTGCTGATGAACAATGCCGGTCGCGGCACGGGTGAGTACCGCATGTCCCGTGCCGATCCCATCCCCTTCGATGAGATTCCAGTCGAGGCCTGGCGCACGGTGATCGATACGAACTTGAACGGCACCTACCAGATGACCAGGGCTATTGCGCCCCATATGCGCGCCCGGGGCTTTGGCAAAATTGTCAATTTCTCTACCAGCCTGGTGACCATGGTGGGCTTGGGACTGTCTGCCTACGGCGCTTCCAAGGCAGGCATCGAAACGGCCACCGTGGTGTGGGCCAAGGAACTGGCCGGTTCCGGCGTGGATGTCAACGTGCTGCTGCCAGGCGGCGCATCAGACACGGACTTCATCACCCAGTCCATGGTGCCCGGTCCCGTGGGTCAGCGGGGCGGTTCGCTGTTGCCGGCGGACGTGATCGTGCCGCCGGCTCTGTGGCTGGCCGCAGATCGCTCCAACGGCATCAGCGGTCGCCGCATCATCGGCAAGTTCTGGGATCATGCCTTGCCGCCGGATGAGGCCATCAAGGCCTGTCTGGAAGAGCAGCACGATACGCCACGTATCATGTGACATAGGCTCCGGCGCGGAGCCTAGACGGGCCCATCCACATTCTGGTTGATGACAAGGATCACCAGCGCCGCCAACCCGCTCAGCGCTCTCAGCCCGATCATGAAGGGTTTCTCAGCAGCCACCGCTGCGCTGCGCTGACCGCCGCTGCCGCCGCCTCGGGTTGCTCTTCGTGGACGTAGTGACCCGCTGCGTCAATGCGCACCAGGCGGCTGCCAACGATGCGGCGCTGCAGGTCCTCGGCCTCGCCGCTCGGCTTGTTGCGATCCTGGTTGCCCCAGACGATCAGCGTGGGCTTGTCCAGTTGGTCAAGCAGGGGTATTTCCTCACCCACCACGTACTGATCCATGAGCGCCGCCGTGCCATCCATGTAGCCTTCCATGCGAGTGCCGAGCATGACCTCATCCACCACCGCAGGGGTCACGATGGCGGGATTCAGGTAGGACTGCTTGAGAAAAGTGGCGCGGAATTCGCGCTGGGCAAATTGTCGAGCCGACAATCGCTGCAGCGGGAAAAACAGATACTGGGTTGCCGCCGGCACGCCGGTGCTGAGAATGCCCGGGTTAAACAGCACCAGCCCGCTGACTTGCGGCGCTGTCAGCGCTGTGTGCAGCGCAACAGCGCCGCCGAGGGAGTGACCACCGACGATGGCCCGTTGCAGTCCCAGGGCCCTGATGAAAGCGCCGATCAGCCGGCCCTGAGCATCGTTGTGGTAATCGTGCGCGACGGGCTTGTCTGACAGGCCGTACCCGGGCATGTCAACGGTAATCACGTAGAAAGTCGCCGCCGCCAGGGGCGCAAACTCCCGCCACGTCTGCAGGGAATTTGCAAAGCCGTGGAGCAGTACCAGAGCCGGCGCCGCCCGGTCGCCAAACGTCCGGTAGCGCAACGTCACGCCCTCCACGGTGATCAACTGATCGGCATCGATGGTGAGTGCGGCGCGGGGCACCTCTTCGTGGGGCAGCAGCGCAACAGTGACCGCCACTGCATAGCCCAGCCCAACCAGGCCCACCACAGCCACGATGATTCGTCGAACCCACCTCAACATGCCAGGCGCTCCCTCCCGCGGCCGCTGAAACCCAAATTG
>JBFFHS010000030.1:0-37207 GCA_041556855.1 Gammaproteobacteria bacterium | reverse complement strand
CATGGGAATGGTCTGATTGAAAGCGGTACGGCGAGCCTGCTCGAAACTGGTCGCGTTGGCATAGTTCCAGCCGGTAAAGACGTGAGCGAAACCCTCGATGACCGCCTGGTCGTAAGTGGGAATGGGATTGCCCTGAGCGTTGGTTTTCACGCTGCCGTCCATGTTCAGCTCGACCAGCCCGATGGTGAACAGCTGCATGAATTCCCGCGCGTAGTTCTCGTCGGGCCGGATGTTCAGGGTGGGATCGGGTTTCTGATTCCCCAGCATGCTCAGATACACCCCCATCGCCGGGTGCAGGGTGACCGCTTCCATGAGGTCGCGAAAATTGCCGAAGGCGTTAACCGCCAGCACGTCGTAATAGTCGGCCAGGCTATAGGGCGCCTGCTGCAGTGCGCTCAGCTGGGACACCACCATGATCTCCGACAGCGCAAAGGCGACCCGCTGGCGCAGTTGATCGGGACCGTTCAGGGCATGGCGGAACCAGATGTCCACCCGGTCCGGCTGCAACTGACCGGCCAGCGGTGGTCGCGGCAGGGCACGCAGATGGGGCAGCTGCAACGAGGCAGACTGGTTGAGCTGGTCATCGATCCAGGCCTCATAGCCCATGGCGCTCAGCGCCTCGGCCGCGGCCTCGGTGGCGCCGAAGGTGGCCTGGTTCAAAAACCGGAATGCCTCGGCCTTGGTGATCGGGGGCGGTGCCGGCGGCGGCTGGGACGGGCCCGATGAGCTGCTGCCGCCACCACAGGCGCCCAGCGCCAGCGTGGCGACGACCGGACCCAGCAGTGCTGACGGCCGTAAGAATCTCAGGCTGTAAGCTTTCGCCGTTAGAACCATGTTGCGAACCTTCTTGTGCGTACCTGCTGGTAGAGACAGTGAGCGGCGTTCGACAATGCTGCCGCTCATAACGTGAGTTTTGCCGCGCGGTTGACAATGCCACTCGCGATGGATTGGGTCTAATGTGGCTGACCGCGGGCGGATCTACTGGGATAAACGGATCTTTCGAAAACTTATGTCAAGCGTGGCAACGACAGGGAAGGGCCGCGATGATGGCAGCCACGCATGGGGGGAATTCAAATTCAGCGCGTTGCTGCGCTACGTCAGATACGGCCCATGGGTCATCGTTCTTCATGCGGCTGGTAGATCTCGATCCAGCCGCCGTGGGGCGTAGCGATGGCGAATTGCGTGACCTTGCCAAACGGCGGGCGGAGCAGCTCGCGTGGTTCGTATACCAGTTGCGCACCGCGCCGCGTCAACCGCTCAGCAGCGGTCATCACATCGCGTACGGGATAACGCAGCGCAAACAAACCGTAGTTCGGTGGCTTGGCCCTGGCTGCCAGATCGCGACCCGTGACGTCGTAGGCAAGTATCTCGATGCGACCCGCGGGGGCAGCCACAGGGACCGGCCGCATGATCACGTAATGGCCACCGATCTCATCCGACAAGCTCAACGGAAAGCCGGACAGGGTAGGACCCTCTTTCTCGGGACGGCCGTGGCCCTCCAGATAAACCTCAAGACCCAGAGTCTCCTCATAGAAGCGTCGGGTGTCCGGATAGTTGGCGGTGACCAGCGAGACAGAAAACGGATGACTCATCTGGCTGAAATCCGGCCACCCCTCAAGGGGCGGGGCGATGCGTTCGATCAGCGCCATCACAATGCCGTCCGTACCGCGCATACGAACCTTACTGAAGTGCAATGGCCCGGCCCGGCCCTCGATGGGTTCGCTATACCCGTGCCAACCGGCACGTTGCATGGCGCGGAATGCGTCTTCCATGCTGCTGACCATCACCGTCATGTCGAAGAAACCGCCCGTGTCCCAGGCCTGGGCGCTCGAGCGGATCTGCTCGGCCGGCAGGTCCGGGAAATGCACCAGACGCAGATGTCCGCGGGGCTCCTCCGGCAGACCGAGCAAGACCTGCTCGCCGTTGACGTCTCCACTCAAGCCCCAGGCTGTCAGAGTCTCTCTGTCCAGCGGGCCGTGATGCTGGACCTGCCAGCCGGCAACCCTCTCGTAGAGGGCTGTGGCGCCAGCCAGATCCGAGACGCTGGCCACGACCTCGGTCCAACCGTCTTGCAAGACCGCCTCGGCGGCGTGAACGCTGATCCCGATCCCGGCAATGGGCAACACCAGGATCAAGGCGGTTACGCGCAGGCGAGTCATGGGGGCACTGTATAGCAGAATGAGTGCGGGCATCTATAATCGAGCGATGCAGAACCTGTTCAGCGATAACTGTGGCACGCGCGGCTAACCACTGGCTGACGAGTCGATACCGGCCACCGTGGATCGGCCTGCTGGCTCTGCTGGCGGTGTTCCTGGCCTTGCCGCTGACTCACAGCATCACCACCCTGGTGAATTACACGGTGGGGCGGCAGAACAGCGTGCTGGTTCTGTTCCCCCTCGGCGCCATTGCCCTGGTGGCACTGATCTACGGCATCCGACGGGACGAGGAAGTCAGCGGCACTTTGATCGGATTTCTCACGGGCTATCTGCTGTGGACCGGTTGGGCCAGCTACGCCTTCCGCTTCAATGAAATCAGCCTCGGCTTACCCATGGCGCCGCTGTCCGACAGCGTGCAATGGCCGACCCATCTGCTTTTTATCCAGGGTTCCATTGGCATCTGTATCGTCACGCTGCTGTACTTTGTGTTCGATCGAAACACCCGCTGCAATGCCTTTATGTGGATTCAGCGCGTGTTGCGTGTCGGTTTCGGCAAGCCTGCCACCGGGATCGGACGTAATTTCTGCCGCATCACGTTTCTCGAGACGGTCTATGTCATCTGGTTCTGCTATGCCTTGTCCCTGTTTCTGGCTGATCCCCGTTATCTGGGCTACAGTCATCCGGCGACGTTCGGCATCCTGGCCGGTCTGACTATCTGGGGTTTGTATCTGCTGTGGCGGCTGATGAAATTCACCCGCATCATGGCAGCGATCCGCTACGCCATTCCCACCAAGGCGATCTTCTGGATTCCCTTCGGCGAGTTCTTTCCGCGCTACGGCTGGTACGAGGAATTCTGGCTCAAGCCTTGGGAACACAAGTGGCCCATGCTCGGTGTGCTGGCCGTCTTTGTCGCGTTGTTTATTGCGACCCCGCTGCTGCCTCAGCGCCGGGTTTCGGATCCTTAAGTCTCAGGCGGCGTTTTCGAGGATGTGGTAGGGCGCCAGTTCCTGCCGTCGGCAGTTGGCCAGAGGGATGATGATGGTGGTCACCAGGGTGTGCTGGCCCGATACCACTGAATGGCTCACGCCATCGGTGAAGACCATCCAGGCTGACATGGGCGGAAAACGCACCTCCTGATACGTGCTCAGGTCGGCGCGGAATTCCGCCGATTCCTTCATGTAATTGTGAATGCGCCGCATGGCCCGGTCGTAGGGGCTGGAGTCCACCACCTTGGCTAGCGGATAGCCCTTGGCCACAGCCGCCACGAGCCCGCTATAGCAGTGGTCAAGAAAACCCTTGCGGACCTTGATCCTGCCCTTGTCGCCCCGGGCCGCCCGCGGAAACGCCTCGTGGTTTTCGAAGAGGTCGGCAAAGCGGCCCTTGGTGCCCCAGACCCGGTCTACCGAGGGGTTCACGTTGACGAAAAAACGCAGAATCCGATCGCCGCAGGTGGTCCCGTAGGCGCCGGCGTCGATATGTACCAACTCGTTGCTGGAACGGGGTTTTAAGTCCCGGCCCTGCTCCTGCAACGGCCTGAAGCTGCAGGTGCCCACCTTCCAGCCGGTGGCCAGATCAGGAATGGTCTGGCGCAGATAGTCGGTGACGGCGCGCTCGTGGGCTTTCAGGATTGCCTTCACCCGGGCCTGCACCGCCTCCGGCGCCTCGAAGCGTGGCACCGAGTCGGATTCCGGGTGATAGCTGACGTTCTTGATCTTGGACTGCAGGGGCAGCTCTTCCCGCAGGAATACCAGATCCTCTTCACTGGGCAGCGCGAGCGGGCAGCGCGCAAAGTAAACGATCTCACTGTCTTCCAGAGCCGTCTCGATGTCGGTGCCCGAAGCAGTGTCGAAGGGACGAAGGGGATAGCTGTCGGTCATCGCTTGCCTGATGTAGGGGCGGCCCAATACGTGCGCATTATAAAGGACCTGGTCAGCCGTGTATGAAACGCTGCCGTCGCTGCCCCGTCCTTGACGACCCGCGTGAGACTGGTGGATAGTCGAAACCAGCGCCTAATAAGAAGAGGAAACCGGCCATGTGCACGCGTTGGTTGCGGTACCCACCTGTGCTGCTAGGACTTATGGTCGTCGTGAGCGCGCCGGCCCGGGCTCTGGATTGCGGGGCTCTGGCTGGCAAGGATTTCTCCGTCGTTCCCGAGGCGCCCATGCAGATTACCGGGGCGCGAGCGGTGGCCGAAACGACAGATAATCCGGCCTATTGCCAGGTCGTCGGCTATGTCGCCCCCAACGTGGGCATCGAGATGCGGCTGCCTGACGCCGACTCCTGGAACGGCAAGTTCCTGATGCAAGGCTGCGGCGGTTTTTGCGGCGCCCGTTTCGCGCAGCGCTGCGATGAATACGTGTCCCGCGGCTACGCCTGCATCGTGTCCGATATGGGCCACCAGTCCACCGGGCTGGATGCCAAGTGGGCGTACAACAATCTCCAGGCCGAGTTTGATTTCGGTACCCGTTCCACCCACGTGACCGCGGTGGCCGGCAAGGCGCTGGTGGCGGCAGCCTACGGCAGGCCCCACAACTATTCTTATTTCACCGGCTGCTCGACCGGCGGCCTGCAGGGTTTTTTCTCCGCCCAGCGTTTCCCCAACGACTTCGACGGCATCATTGCCGGCGCACCCGTGCTGCATCGTACGGGGGCGGGTGTCCAGTTGCTTTGGAGCGTCATGGTGAATCTGGATGAGAACAACAAGCCCATACTCAAGCAGGAGCAGCTCCCCACGGTGCATGCTGCCGCGGTAGCCGCGTGTGATGCGGATGACGGACTGGAAGACGGCTTGATTGATGATCCCCGGGAGTGCGACTTCGATCCGGCGGAGTTGCTCTGCGGCGACCAGCCGAACCGCGATTGTCTCACGCAGGCGCAGGTGGACGTGGTGAGAAAGATCTATCAGGGCCCCGTCAACTCCGACGGTGAGGCGCTGTACACGGGTGGCGCCATGCCCGGCTCGGAACTCAACTGGATCGGGAACTACGTGGGGACGGACGACGAGTTGCCCGTCTACTATCACATGATGGGGGATATGTTTCGTTATATGTCTTTCACCGAAGATCCGGGACCTGACTGGGATCCGGGGAATTTCGACTTCGATGCTAACCCCGACCGCTTCAGCGCCATGGAGCAGCTCTGGACAGCCGTGAACCCGGACCTGCGACGTTTCCAGCGCCGTGGCGGCAAGCTGCTTGCCTATCAGGGCTGGCGCGATCAGTCCATCGTGCCGCTGAATATGATCGACTACTACGAGGTGACCACGCGAACCATGGGCGGCCTTGCGGCCACCCGGGAATTCTTTCGGCTGTTCATGGTGCCGGGCATGAATCACTGCGCCGGCGGGCCGGGTCCGGACTCCATCAATTACTTGAGTTATCTGGAGGCCTGGGTGGAACGTGGTGAGGCGCCCGAGGCACTGATCGGTGAGCACCTCGAGGACGGCCAGATGAGATACCGCCGCCCCATGTATCCCTATCCGGATCGCGCCCGGTTCCGGGGCGGTGATCCCAATGACGCCAGCAGCTTCCGCCGCGTACGCGGTGAGTTGAGTCAATAAGCCCGCATGTATCAGGGGGGCTCCGGTCGAGCGCAAACCTGGGCCGGGGGATGATGCCATGAGCGTGACCACCTCAGCGCCGGCGGCAGGCCGCATTCCAGCCCGCTGGATTGTTGCCCTGCTGCTGCTGGCAGTGACCACCATCAACTATCTGGATCGTCAGGCGCTGGCGGTGGCGGCGCCGGTGATTCTGCCGCTGTTTGATCTGTCCCGGATGCAGTACGGGTGGATTACGTCCGGCTTCCTGGTGGCGTATGCGCTGGGCCAGATCGTCAGCGGTCGGGTGGTCGATCGCATAGGGACCCGCAGCGGGTTCAGTTACGCGGTCAGTCTGTGGAGCGTGGCCGCCATGCTCCACGCTGCCGCGCGCGGCTTTTTCAGTCTGTTCGGGTTTCGTTTCCTGCTGGGGCTCTTCGAGGGCGCCAACTACCCCACCGCGCTCAAGGTGGCCGCTGAGTGGTTCCCGCGCACCGAGCGGGCCCTGGCCGTGGGCATCTTCACATCCGGGCCGGGGCTCGGCTCCATGCTGGCGCCGCCCGTCATTGGTGCTTTGATCCTGACATTCGGATGGCAGGCGGCTTTCATCATTCCTGGCGCGGTTGGGTACGTGTGGCTGTTGGCCTGGCGCTATTACTATCAGCAGCCCGAGGCGCACCGCAGCATTTCCGCCGCGGAACGCGAGATGATTCTCGAGCAGCGTGCGCCGCCGGCGCGTGGCGAACGGCCCAGCTGGTCAGAGTTCGTCAAGCAGCGCACCGTCATTGGCCTCATGCTGTCTCGCTTTGTGGGCGATAACACCCATTACTTCTTCATCTTCTGGCTGCCCGTCTATCTGGCGAACGCGCGCGGCTTCGACATCAAGCAGATCAGCCTGTCGGCCTGGATCCCCTATGTCATGTCGGATATCGGCAGCATTTTTGCCGGTTGGCTGAGCGGTCGGCTGCTCGTCGCGGGCTGGTCGTTGGACAAAGCCCGCAAGACGCTCATCTGGGGCGGGGCAGCCTTGGTAATACCCTGTGTGGTTGCCGCCGCCTTCGTAGAGTCGCCCCTGCTCGCGATTTTCCTGATCGGCGCCGCCCTGTTTTGTAACCAGCTCAAATCTACACCCCTGTTCACGCTGCCCTCGGACCTGTACCCCGCCCGGGACGTGGCCACCGTCTGGGGCATGTTCGGCGCCGCCGGCAGTTTCGGCGCGGTGTTGTTTTCCCCTGTCATCGGCTGGGTCGCGGACAACTTCTCCTATACACCGGTTTTCATCGTTGTGTCCGTGCTGCCGCTGGGCTCGGCCGCCGTGATTGCCGTGTTCATCCCGCGCATCAGGCGCCAGGATACGGTCGCCTGACGGTTATGGCCCGCGAGCATATCGAATTCGTGCAGGCTCAGGTTCTGCCCTGGGAACCTGCCGGAGATTTCCGCCCGGGCGTGACCCGCAAAGTGCTGAGCCACGATCCGGTGGACGGCGCGGCCAGCCTGGTGCTGCGTTATCCGGCTGCCTGGTGCGACGAGCGTCCTGCTGCGCTGGCGGCGGCGGAGGAACTTTATGTGCTGACGGGTGAACTGGTGATCGGTGCCGTGCGCTATGCGCCTGGTGACTATGCTTACCTGCCGCCCGGGTTCGTCCGCGATGCTGTGCGGGCGGGGCCACAAGGCGCGGTGGTGTTGACCTTTTTCTCGGCCGCCCCGGTCAGCGGGGGGCAGCGGGATGCGGATCCCGCGCGCCTCATTCGTCGGCTTGCCAGCGGCACCATGGACTGGGACAGCAACGTGGATCCACGAGTGGTGGGTTCTAATGTGGCTAAAAAAACGCTGCGCAACGACCCGGACAGCGGCGACAGCACCTGGATTCTGCGTATCGGTCCGCTGGATCCGGCGGACGTCGAGGTCACGACGCCGCTGGAGAAACATCCCTACGTGGAGGAGATGTATCAGTTGGACGGCGAGATCTCCACCAATGTGGGTGTGATGCGCCGGGGTGCCTATTTCTGGCGGCCGCCCCAGGTCAGTCACGGCCCCATCGCCAGCCGGCCGGGATTCTTAGCCCTGTTCCGCAGCCACGGCGGGGCTCGAAGCACGGATTGGTCGGCGGAGGAATATCCGGTGATGTGGGATGCGCCCTATCGTCCGGTGCTGCCGGATTCGTTGCGGGAGGTGGCCTATGGGGAATTTGACGCGGCCCGGCTGTACTAGACTCGTGGCGCGGCGCGAAACCGGCAGCGGGTCAGGGACGAACCCTTAACCATCATCCATCACGAGTAGACCTCGATGACCGCCGTCACCATGTGGCTGAAAGCGCTGCGGATCGTGCCCAGGGTTGAACGGGACGAGTGGCTGCGCCTTGATCTGGTGTCCAAGTGGCTCATTGCGACCCGCAGCGCCGTCTTCGTGATGACGTTCCTGTCCGCCGCCCTCGCCGGCGTGCTGGCCTATCGGGCCGGTCAGTTCGACGGCCCGTTGTGGTGGCTGGTGGCGGTGGGCCTGATTCTGGCCCACGCCACCAACAACCTGCTCAACGACTATATCGACCACGCTCGGGGCGTGGACAAAGACAACTACTTCCGCGCCCGTTACGGTCCCCAGCCGCTGGAGCACGGTTTGCTGAGCAAACGTCAGCTGCTCACCTACATCGCCCTCACCGGCGGCGCAGCGCTGGCCGTGGGTGCCTACCTCACCTGGTACCGGGGCGGCTTGACCCCGTGGTTGCTGGCGGCGGGGGTGGCACTGGCAGTGTTCTATACCTGGCCGCTGAAGCACATCGCTCTGGGCGAGATTGCTGTGCTGTTGGTGTGGGGACCGTTGATGGTGGGCGGCGGCTATTACGTGATCACCGGCGTGTGGGATTGGTCGGTGGTGTTGATCAGCCTGCCCTATGCCCTGGGACCCACGACGGTCATTTTCGGTAAGCACATCGACAAGCTGGCTGAGGATCGTGGCAAGGTGCGTACCCTGCCCGTGCTGCTGGGAAGCCAAACGTCACGGCTGACCACCATGGTGCTGCTGTGCCTTCCCTACCTGCTGGTGGTTTACCTGGTAGCCACGGACGTCGTGACGCCTGTGCTGCTGCTGGTGGCGCTGGCCGCACCATCCCTGTTTCGCGCCCTGCGCGTCTATCGCCGGCCGGCACCGCAGACGCGGCCGTCCGGGTTTCCCGCCGAGCGGTGGCCGCTGTGGTTTGTTGCCCACGCCTTCAATCACAACCGCCATTTTGGGGCCCTTTACCTGCTGGCGCTGCTCGTCGACGCCGTTTATGTGGTTAACTGGTAGCTCGCGCTCATAACGAGAACACAGATGGCCGAAACTGCAGCGCCCTCCGTGCGCAGCGCCATGCCGGCGCTGGCGCTTTATCGCTCAAATGCGGTTTGCCAATGACCCTAACGCCGTGGTGGACGGCATCGTGCGCATGGCAGTCGACGGGTCGTCCCGCAGTCGCATTGAAAAGTTGTCTGAGACCGGCCGGGTCAAGAGCATCATGCTGGTGGATGAACAGCGGGTCGATTAGGGGAGATGGCAGGATAGGCGTGCACACCCCAAGAGGGTTGGTCACATGCGCGCTGCTGGTCGTCCTGGGTTCAGCGGCGGCCGAGGAGACCGACCCGGAGCGCGCGATCTGCGCCGCGCACTGATGGCCACCGGCCGCGCGGGAAAGCCGCCGTCGTTCGTTGAGCGGCTGCTCGCCGTGCAACCGGGAGAGCGCCGCGCCCTGACCTGGTCCTTCGTCTATTTCTTCACCCTGCTGTTCAGCTATTACATCCTGCGACCGGTACGGGAGGAGATGGCCATCCAGGGCGGCACGGAGAATATTCCCTGGCTGTTTCTGGCAACGTTTATCGCCATGCTCGCCGCGGTGCCCATATTCGGCTGGCTGACGTCCCGCTATTCCCGGGCCCAGTTCCTGCCCTGGGTATATTTGTTTTTTGCCGCCAATCTGCTGCTGTTTTTTGCCGCTTTTCACCTGCTGCCCGGCGAAAATTGGACAGCCCGGATCTTCTTCGTCTGGCTGAGCGTTTTCAATCAATTCGTCGTGTCGGTGTTCTGGGCCTTTATGGCCGACCTGTACAATCGGGAACAGGCACGGCGGTTATTCGGCATGATCGCCGCCGGCGGAAGTTGCGGCGCTCTTGCCGGACCCGCCTGCACCGCGCTGTTGGTGCCCCATGTTGGCCCGCAGAATCTGCTGCCGATCTCTGCGCTGTTGTTGTCATTCAGCGTGGTGTGTATTTTTCAGTTACGCCGCTGGGCGGTGACGGAGGCGCGTCCGGGGGACCAGCGCCCGGAACGGCCGCTGGGCGGTGGCCTGTTCGAAGCCGTGCCGCTGCTGCTCCAGTCACCCTATCTGCTGGCCATCTCCGCCATGATGCTGCTGGGCAATCTGACGGGTACGTATCTATACATCTATCAGGCCCAGGTGGTGTCAGCGGCCTTCGAGGATTCCGGAGTTCGCACGGCGGTGTTTGCCGGCCTGGATTTAGCGGTCAACCTGACCGCTCTGTTCTTCCAGGTGGCCGTCGCGCGCATAGCCATACAACGTCTGGGCGAGGGGTTGACCCTGGCGATCGTGCCAGCGCTCAGCATCGTGGGCTTCGTGGTTCTGGCTTTGCACCCGGCGCTAGCGGCCCTGGTCGTCTTCCAGGTACTGCGGCGGGCCGCGAACTACGGTCTGGGGCGGCCTGCCAAGGAGCTTTTGTTTACCGTGGTCCCGGTCCGGGTCAAATACAAAGCCAAGAGCTTTATTGATACCGTGATTTACCGGGGAGGCGACGCAGTCTCTGCCCAGGCCATTCGTGTGCTGCAGGCGTCCGGCGCCAGTTTTGGCGCCATGGCCATGATATGTGCCGGGCTGTGCGCAGTTTGGGTAGGTCTCGCGCTGTTGCTGGGCAGGGCCTACGGACGGCGCTATGAATCTGTGCCCAGCACCCGGGGCGTGCCCGCGGCTGCCGAGGCCCTCAGTTGACCCAGGCTCGTATCAGCATGGGACCGGGGCGCGCGGGATACCTGCCGCTGACGTCATTCGGCAGAATAGAACTCAATCATGGCGCCATCGGGCGTCTGAACGGCAAAGGTGCTGACCGGTCCGTATGGCGTAATGGAGGTGCTGGCTAACTCAAATGTGATCGGCCAGCCGCGCGCGGCGATTAGATCGCGGGCCGCCGCGGCATCCTCCACGGGGTAGCGGATGGAAAGGATGCCCAGATTGGGTGGCAGACAGCGATCGGAGTAATCCTCGCCCGCAAGATCCATGAACTCTATGAATTCCATCCGACCCACCTCGCCACGGAAGGGTTCGACGATGCCGGCCAGATTGCGCAGTTGGGTCGTCCACTCAGTGGGAATCGAGAAATTGCTGTAGGTTGGCTCGGCTGCGGTTGTCGGTTCGCCCTTGTGATAGATACCCAAGCCCAGCACGTCGGTGTAGAAGCTTAAGGTGGCGTCCCGGTCACGCACCATATGCATGGTGTTGAAGGGCTGGCTCAGGCGTGGAAAGTCCGGCCAGAACTCCGCCAGGGGCGGGGACAGGCGTTCGTAGACGGCGACGTTGATGCCGTCGGGGCCCTTGAATATCACGTTCTTCAGTCTTGACTCGCCGAAGGTTAGAGAAATGACCTCGCTCTCGGTCCACCAACCCAGGGAAATTGCTTCCCTGTAGCGCGCGTCCAGATCCCTGCCCCGCAGCATAAGGCTGAAGTGGCAGCCGGTGTCCCAGGGTCGGGCGCCCGGCCGGGTAGGGACCATGTCTACGCCCTCGAACTGTACCAGGCGCACAAAACCGACCGCCGAATCTGCCGCCGCCAGCAGTAGCGCCCGGGCCCGCGCGGTTTCCGGCAAGCCCCAGTGAGTGAGGCTGGTGCGCGGCACGGTGCCCTGCCAGCGCACGGTGTAGCCGCCCACCTGGATAAAGAAGGCGGCAGTGCGATCCAAATCCGAGACGCTGATCACCGCTTCCTGCCAAGGGCGGTCGGTGATGGGTGTCGGCTCGTCCTGGGCGTGGGCGGGCAGCGCTGACGTCATCCAGGCAGCCAGCAGAACCAGTGCGAGGTTGCGGGTGTGCACGGTGTCTCCTCGGTGGGCGAAGCAGGGCGGCAGTATAATTCACAGCCCGCTGTTCGACCGCCTCCGGTAAGCTCGGCCCATGCAAAGAGCCGTCATTCTCGTCATGGACTCGCTGGGTATTGGCGCGACTGCCGATGCGGCGCGGTTCGGTGACGATGGTGCCGATACTCTTGGCAGTATTGCCCGCTATTGCGCCCGACGGCGTGGTCGGCCGCTGACGCTGCCCAACCTGTCCGCCCTGGGGCTGATGCATGCCGCCCGGGGCAGCACCGGCGCGTTCCCCGAGTCCGTAGCAACCGATGCCCCCATTGTGGGCGCCTATGGCTACGCGGCTGAGCTCAGCACCGGCAAGGATACGCCCAGTGGCCACTGGGAGCTGGCCGGCGTGCCGGTGCTGTTCGAGTGGGGTTATTTCACCGCCCGGGAGAACAGCTTCCCGCCAGAGCTGCTGGATGCTTTGATCCAACGCGCCGAATTGCCGGGCGTGCTGGGCAACCGCCATGCCTCGGGAACGGTGATTCTGAGCGAGCTGGGCGAGGAACATATGCGCACCGGCAAGCCCATTGTGTACACCTCGGCGGACAGCGTCTTCCAGATCGCCGCCCACGAGGAAACCTTCGGTCTGAAGCGTCTGCTCAAGCTGTGCGAGACCGCGCGGGAGCTGGTGGACGAGTACCGGGTGGGCCGTGTGATCGCGCGGCCGTTTCTGGGGGATAGGGCGGAAAACTTCACCCGCACCGGCAACCGGCGTGACTATGCCGTGCCGCCGCCGGCACCCACGGTGCTGGACAAGTTACTCGCCGCCGGCGGCCAGGTGATCGGCGTGGGCAAGGTTGCGGATATCTTCGCCCATCAGGGCATCAGCACAACCGTCCAGGCGACCGGCAACAGGGCGCTCATGGACGCGACGCTGGCGGCACTGCGCCAAGCACCGGATCGTTCCATGGTGTTTACCAATCTGGTGGACTTCGACATGCTCTACGGCCACCGTCGGGACCCGGAAGGTTACGCCACTGCGCTTGAGTCCCTGGACGGGCGGCTGCCGGAGCTCTTCGCAGCTCTAGGTCCCGGCGATCTGCTGATCATTTCGGCAGACCACGGCTGCGATCCCACCTGGCAGGGCACGGATCATACCCGCGAGCACGTTCCGGTGCTGGTCTATGGTCGCGGTATCAGGCCGGGCTCGCTGGGCAAGCGAGAGACGTTTGCCGACGTCGGTCAGAGTCTGGCGTCCTATTTCCAGCTGTCACCCATGGACCACGGCAGCAGTTTCCTCAGTTAGTTGGCGCCGCTTTCCGCCAGCGCAGCGCGAATTTGAGCTGCCATGGCGCTGGCCTCCCGCTTCACCCGGGCTTCGTCCAGCGTCAGGATAACTTGTTCGCGCATCACAACCTGACCATCCACCACCACTGAGGTGACATCCTGCTCGTCGGCCACGTAGACCAGATGGGAGACCACGTCGTAGGTGGGCACAAAGTGCACATCCTCGAGCGCGACCTGAATCAAGTCGGCGCGCCGGCCTACGGTCAAGGAGCCGATTTCGTCCCCCAGGCCAATGGCCCGGGCACCGCCGGCGGTCGCCATGCGCAACACCGTCAGCGCCGGCAGCGCTTCCGGGTCCAGGGTGGTGACCTTTTGCAGAAATGAAGCCAGGCGCATCTCCTCCCACATGTCCAGATCGTTATTGCTGGCGGGCCCGTCGGTGCCCAGACCCAACGGCACCCGCTGCTCCAGCAGGTCCAGAATAGGCGCCACGCCCGAGGAGATTTTCATATTGGAGGTGGGATTGTGCACGGCGCCCACTTGACGCTGTGCCAGCACCCCGATTTCCGCCTCGCTGGGCCACACCAGATGGGCGCCGATGGTGGGGCCGGAGAAGAAGTCCAGGTTCTCAAGGTGGTTCACTGGCGTGTTTTGATAACGCTGACGCGACGTGGCGAGCTCCGCCTGGGTCTCGGAGATATGAATACTGATCGGAATCCCTAAGTCGAGGGCGGCCTCGCGGGTCTTCACCAGCACATCCGGCGGTACCGTGTATACGGAGTGAGCGCTGATGATGGGGATCACCCGGTTGCTGCGAGCCTGCCAGCGCTTCACGAATGCCACCGCTTTGTCGATGCCGTCCTGGCCGTTTTCCGCGTCCGGGGATTTCTGATCAATCACCGTCGGCGCAATCAGGGCGCGCAGCCCGCAGCTCTCCACTGCTTCCGCGACGGCATCCGGGAAGTAGTACATGTCCACGAATGTGGTGGTGCCGCCGCGGATCATCTCCCAGCAGGCCAGTTCGGTGCCGATACGCACAAACTCGGCATCGACGAAGCGAACCTCGGTGGGAAAGATGTAGCTCATCAGCCATTCTTCCAGGGCCAGATCATCGGCAATGCCCCGCAGCAGGCTCATGGCGGCGTGGGTATGGCCATTGATCAACCCTGGCATGACCACCCGTTCGGCACCCGGCAGGATTTCTGCGGCAGCGTATTCGCCGGTGATCTCGTCGAGAGGACCGATGGCAACGATGCGGCCATCGTCCACGGCCACCGCGCCCCCGGCCAGAACGCTGTTCTGCTCATCCATGGTGAGGACCAGATCGCCGGCCACAATCAGGTCAATGGGGATGCCGGTGGAAGCCGGTTGCTGGCCGCAGCCGGCCAGCATCAGCAGACCAAGCGCGGCGGTCAGAGAACGCTCTCGAGGAACTTGCATCATCGGGCCTCAGGGGCGGATCGCTGGTGCGCGCCATTATAGGTGCAACGCTTAAGCGGCGGGCCGATGGAGCGTGCGGTGGCGCTATTCCAAACCCCCAGCCAACGCTGTATCGTCGTTGCTTCATGGCAACAAAACACATGAATGCCGAGGCAGGGGACTTTGCCGAGTCCGTATTGATGCCCGGTGATCCGTTACGCGCCCGATATATCGCCGACACCTACTTGACGGCCGCACGCCAGGTCACGGATGTGCGCAACATGCTGGGCTTTACCGGCAGCTATCAGGGCGTGCCCGTATCCGTGATGGCCCATGGCATGGGGATTCCGTCCGTGTCGATCTACTGCACGGAGCTGATGCGTGACTACGGCGTGAAGCGCATCATCCGCGTGGGCAGCTGCGGCACGGTGAATCCGAAAACCAAGCTGCGGGACATCGTCATTGCCATGGGTGCGTGCACAGATTCAGGCGTCAATCGCATGCGTTTCGGCGGCTATGATTACGCACCAATAGCCAGTTATAAGCTGCTCAGCAATGCCGTGAAGTGCGCTGAAGAGCAGGGCGCGCCCTTTCATGTGGGCAACATTTTTTCCGCGGATCTGTTCTACACGGTGGATGAGGCCATGCTCGACACCATGGAGCAGTACAACATCCTGGGACTGGAGATGGAGGCGGCGGGTATGTACGCGCTGGCCGCTGAGCACGGCGTGGACGCGCTGGCCATCTGCACGGTGAGCGACGACATTCGCTCCGGTGCCGCCCTGACCAGCGAAGAGCGCGCCTCCACCTTCGACGATATGATTCAGGTGGCCCTCAAGACGGTGCTCATCAGCATCTGAGGTGCCGTGATGACTGCTCCCGCCGCCGCTGCTGTCGCTCCCGGCTTTCCCGATCTAGATCGGATTCCCCGCGTGGATCAGGTGGGTGTCGAGGAGCGGGTGGCGCGTCTCTGCGCGCGCAGCATTAAGAAGGACTCGAAAGTTGCTGCGTTGCAGCTGGCGCTGTCCATGATTGACCTGACGACTCTGGAGGGCCAGGACACGCCGGGCAAAGTGCGGCAGCTGTGTCAAAAGGCTATGCACCTGCACAGCGCTTTGCCGGATCTGCCCAGGGTGGCTGCCGTCTGCGTGTATCCGTCCATGGTTCAGGTCGCCCGGCAGTCGCTGGCGGGCACGGCTATTCGGGTCTGCTCGGTGGCCACTGCGTTTCCCTCGGGGCAGACGTCGCTGGACATCAAACTCAAGGATGTGTGCCTGGCCGTGGACAGCGGCGCCGACGAGGTGGACATGGTGATCTCCCGCGGGGCTTTTCTGCGGGGCGACCATGCTTATGTGTTCGACGAGATCAGCGCCATCAAGGAGGCCTGTGGGGCAGCGCACCTGAAAGTGATTCTCGAGACCGGTGAGTTGGGTACGCTGGACCGGGTGCGCCGGGCAAGCGTGCTGGCGATGCATGCCGGCGCCGACTTCATCAAGACCTCCACCGGCAAGATTCAGCCGGCCGCCACCATGCCCGTGACCCTGGTGATGCTGCAGGCGATTCGGGATTTCTACCATGCCACGGATCGGCGCGTGGGCATGAAGCCGGCCGGCGGTATCTCCAAGGCCAAGCAGGCCATTCAATACCTGGTGATGCTGCGGGAAACCCTGGGACAGGCGTGGCTGACTCCCGGGCTGTTTCGTTTTGGTGCCAGCTCTTTGGCCAACGATGTGCTGATGCAGATCGAGAAGCAGCTGACCGGCGCTTATCAGTCGGCGGACTATTTTTCCAAGGACTAGTGGTGGACCGCTCGCCCAGCAAGCTCAGCTTTCAGACCGATTGGCAATACGCGCCGGCCCCGGAGAGCATCGATCACGTCCGGGTGAATGAACGCTATGACCTCTTCATCGACGGGGAATTTGTAGCGCCTGCCGCCGGCGGTTACTTTGACACGATCAACCCGGCCAGCGAGAAAGTGCTGGCCCGAGTGGCGCAAGCGGATGCCACGGATGTGGAACGTGCCGTGCAGGCTGCCAGCCGTGCCTACCAGGATGTCTGGTCGGGTATGAAACCGGCAGAGCGGGGCAAGTACATCTATCGGATCGCCCGGGCGCTGCAGGAGCGGGCGCGGGAATTCGCTGTGATCGAGTCCCTGGATGGCGGCAAACCCATTCGTGAGTCCCGAGACATCGACATTCCGCTGTCCTCCGCCCATTTTTTCTATTACGCCGGTTGGGCGGATAAGCTGGAGTACGCTTTCCCGGGTCGGCGCGCCAAGCCCCTGGGCGTCGCGGCGCAGATCGTACCCTGGAATTTCCCGCTGCTGATGGCGGCCTGGAAGATCGCGCCGGCCCTGGCCTGTGGCAATACGGTGGTCTTGAAACCTGCCGAGACCACGCCGCTGACCGCCTTGAAGCTTGCCGAGCTCATGCAGGACGTTGGCCTGCCCCCGGGAGTTGTGAACATTCTCACCGGCGCTGGCGCCACGGGCGCTGCGCTGGTGGCGCACCCTGGCATCGCGAAAGTTGCCTTTACGGGTTCCACCGAAGTCGGCCGGCTTATTCAGAAGAGCCTGGCAGGCACCGACAAGAGATACACCCTGGAGCTTGGTGGCAAGGCCGCCAACATTATCTTCGCCGACGCCGCCATCGACCAGGCCGTGGAGGGAATTATCAACGGCATTTTCTTCAATCAGGGTCACGTGTGCTGTGCCGGGTCGCGCCTGCTGGTCCAGGAGTCGGTGGCTGATGAAGTCATCAGCAAGCTGAAGGACCGCATGGAAACCCTGATCGTCGGTGATCCGCTGGACAAGAACACGGACATCGGCGCCATAAACTCCGCCCAGCAGCTGGCGACCATCGAGTCCTATCTGGCGATGGGTCGAGCGGAAGGCGCCCAGTTGTATCAAACAAGCGCCAGTCTGCCTGAGCAGGGTTACTGGTGTCGGCCCACGCTCTTTACCGGCGTGTCCCAGTCCAACCGGGTGGTTCAGGAGGAGATCTTCGGCCCGGTACTCGCCATTCAGACGTTTCGCACCGCGGCCGAGGCGCTGGATAAAGCCAACAATACGCCTTACGGGTTATCCGGCGGCGTCTGGACCGATAAGGGCGCGAAGATCTTCAAGCTCACGCAGGGGATTCGTGCCGGCGTCATCTGGGCCAATACCTTTAATAAGTTTGACCCCACGGCCCCCTTTGGCGGCTACAAGGAGAGCGGCGTGGGCCGGGAGGGTGGCCTGCACGGCTTAACACCCTACGTGGAACTGGGGTAATTCCATGGCCGATGTCGCTAAGCGGGATCTGCGCGCCGCCACCGAGAGCGATGGCGATGGGATCGCGGCTCGTGGCGAAGGGGCCGCGCGGCGGCTGCCGGTGGCCAAGACCTACAAGCTCTATATCGGGGGTCAGTTTCCGCGTACCGAGTCCGGTCGCTACTACGCCTTCCAGTTGACCGACGGAACGTTAGCCAATATCTGCCGCGCCAGTCGCAAGGACTTTCGTGAGGCCGTGGCGGCGGCCCGGGCTGCTTGGGGGGGCTGGGCCGGGGCGAGCCCCTACCTGCGCGGTCAGATTTTCTATCGTATCGCGGAGATGCTCGAAGGCCGCAGCGCCCAGTTCGTAGCTGAGCTGATGAGCGAGGGTGTGACCAAGCGCCGCGCGCAAACGGAGGTCGCCGCGAGTATCGATCGGCTGGTCTATTACGCCGGTTGGGCAGACAAATACCAGCAGGTGTTCAGCGCTGTGAACCCGGTGAACTCCTCGCACTTCAATTTCTCCATGCTGGAACCCACCGGCGTCGTGGCCGTCATTGCCCCGGCCGCGCCGGGGTTGCTCGGCCTGGTGTCCAACTTGGCCCCCGCCATGGTCGGCGGTAATACCGGGGTGTTGCTGGCCGCCCGGGCGCATCCCTTGAGCAGTATGAGTTTTGCCGAGGTACTGCATTCTGCCGACGTGCCCGCCGGCGTCGTCAATGTGCTCACCGGTTTTGCCGACGAGTTGACCGAGCATTTCGCCTCCCACATGGACGTCAACGCCATCGTGTACTGTGACGGCGATGCCGACAGGGCGCGCCAGGTTCAGACGCTGGCCGCCAATAACATCAAAAGAGTCATATCCCGGGTTGGTGTGGCCTGGAATCGCAGCGGCGGCCAGAGCCCCTATCTCATTGCCGATACCCAGGAAACCAAGACCACCTGGCATCCCATCGGTTGGTAGACTTCGTCCTATCCCTCCAGGACTGCGGGCAGCGTTTTCAGGCCGCGGAACACGAGCCCCTGTCGGTAGGCTGGCGCCTCGTGCAGCAGGGTGATCCGGCCGCAGCGTGCCAACAGCATTCCAAACCGGGTGGTCAGCTCCAGCCGGGCCAGCGGCGCGCCAAGGCAGAAATGGGTCCCGGCGCCGAAGGCCAGATGGCGGTTCGGAGCGCGCGCGATCCGGAAGGCATCCGGCTCAGGGAAAGCGTCAGGATCCCGGTTTGCTGAGCCGTACAGGAGGCTCACCTTGGCGCCGCGCTGCAGCCTTGTGCCTGCGATAGTCAGTTCTTCCCGCACGTAGCGGCTGAAGTGGAGTGTCGCGTGCCAGTTTTCAGCCCGCCGCCGGCGACCACCTCGGCGGCCGGCAGCGTGTGGTCCATGGTGCGGCCCAGCCGCGGGTCGGACAACAGGGAGACGATATGCTCGCTCTTCAAGAACACGGTCATGCCGAGAGTGGCTGACCGCAAGATTGGCTGCCGGGCTCGCAGCCGGGCGCAGCAGGCGTAGGGGTTGGCCGTTAAGTTGGGGTCGTCGGGGTTAAGGTCCAGCCCGCTCAGGTACTCGCGGCCAGATGGGCGGCCAGGACGCCCTTCTCGATCCGACCGCCGATCTGCTGAATGACGGCGGTGGCGCACGTCGAGCCAAGCTCGGCGCACTCCCGCAGGGATTTCCCGTGCGTCCAGCCGTACAGGAAAGCCGCTGTGTAGGCATCGCCGGCACCCGTGGTGTCAACGACCTTGTCTACTTTGTGAGCGTGCTGCACCACCTGCTCGAGGCCATTCACGATGACAGAGCCTTTCTCCGAGCGGGTGAGCACGAACAGGATGTCCCGCTGACTCGCCTGGATCACGGCCTTATCGAAGCTGTCGACCCCAAACAGCGCCATGATCTCATTTTCGTTGGCGAACACCATCTTCACCTGCTCCTCCAGGGCGCGGGTGAAGGCGGCGTGATGGCGCACCACGCACTGATCGTCCGACAGCGACAGCGCCACGATTGCGCCGTTGCCGGCAGCGATCTCCATGGCCCGGTTGACGGCTGCGGGACCGTGCGGCGTATCCCAGATGTAGCCTTCCAACAGCAGCACTTGGGGCGACCCCACGGTGGCATCATTGATATCGCTGACCGCCAGTTCCGTGCAGGCGCCCAGGTAGGTTTGCATGGTGCGCTGCCCGTCTGGACTGATCAGCACGTGGCAGCGCGCCGTGGGCGCGCCGCGGGTCTCAGGGGCAAGGCGCACATCCACGCCCAGGGATCGCATGTCATGCACGAAGATGCCGCCCAGCTGGTCGTCAGCGACCCGGCCGATGTAGGCGGCGCGGCCACCCAGGTTGGCAAAGCCGGCAACGGTGCTGGCGACGGAGCCGCCCGACATCTCGGTAGCCGGCCCCATCATGTCGTAAACCTGGTGGGCACGTTCCGCGTCAATCAACATCATGGAGCCGCGCGGCGCGCCGATTTGCTCGAGAAAGCTATCCTCCACGTGGGTCAGGATATCGACAATGGCGTTGCTGATTCCCAGCAATTGGAGCGTGTCGGTCATAAAAGTGAATGTCCTTACAAGTATGGGCCAGGTTTATGACTGTTCGTCCCGAAAGGGCTGCAGCTCTGCGAACAGCTCGGTCAACTCGGGCCGGTGTGCGCAGATCTCCTCCACCGACAACCCGGCCAGTTCGTAGGGCAGGACCAGCCACTGATCGGTTTCATGGACAAAATAGTCCGGTGCTCGAATAGTGCGTTCGGTGGGGCGATACCAAACCGTGGCAATGCGGATATCGTTGGGCAGGTTACGTCGGCCTTTGCGCTTGAGCTTGTTAATTACCGCGTTGACGCTGGAGCCCGAGCTGTAGACATCGTCGACGATCAACATGGAATCGCTGGCAGTCATCCTGTCCAGCAGATAACGCAGGCCGTGCACCTGGATGCGTTTGGCGGCCGCGATCATCTTGGGGTAGGACTGAAGCCCTGCGTACGAGGTGCGAATAGCAATGTGTTTGGTGGGCACGCCCAGATAGTCCAGCCCTTCCTGTACTGCTATGCCCACTGCGCTGCCGCCGCGCCACAAACCGACAAGCAAGTCCGGTTTGAATCCGCTGGCGCAAACAGCGGCGGCCAGCTTGAAGGAATCAATCAACAGATCGTCCGCCGCCACGAACTTCTTCTTCTGCACTTCGATCTCGCTGCCGCGCGGCAAGTGGTGTAGCATCCGGTGTCGCCAAGTATAGCTAGAACAATAATTCAAAGTAAGCAAACGACGATGAACAAAGTGGTCATTACGGCCCAGGAGCTGTTAGAGGACTCGTTCAAACTCGGCGGTGAAATTATCAAGAGCGGCTTCCGACCGACCCTGATCATCGCGATCTGGCGAGGCGGCACGCCGGTCGGGATGGCGGTACAGGAACTTCTGGAATACTTCGGCATCAAGGCCGATCATATTGCCATCCGCACGTCTGCCTACAGCGGCGTCGATCAGCGCAAATCCAGCGTCACGGTGCACGGGCTGAATTACGTCGTTAAAAAGATTACGCCGGAGGACCGGTTGCTGATCGTTGACGACGTCTTTGATTCCGGCGCAACTATCGTTGCGGTTCTCGACGAGTTGCAAAAACGCGCCCGAGACAACATGCCTGCCGACGTGCGCGTGGCGGTGCCCTGGTACAAGCCTTCCCGCAATGAGACCGATCGGGAGCCCGACTATTGGATCCATGAAAGCGCGGACTGGTTGGTCTTCCCCCACGAGTTGGATGCGCTGACGCCCGAGGAGTTGGCTGCCGCGCGTCCGGCTGTGTACGCTGCCATAGCCGCTGCCCGATCCTAGCAGCGGCGACGCTCTTCCCATGCTGTTCTCCGAGGTGATTCGCAAGAAGCGCGACGGGGGTACGCTGACGCCATCGGAAATACAAGCGCTGGTGACGGGTCTGAGCGACGGCAGCATTCCGCCCGAGCAGGTGTCCGCGTTTGCCATGGCCGTGTTTTTCCGTGCCATGAGCTTCGCCGAAACAGCCACGCTGACGGCGGCGATGGCCGCTTCGGGCACCGCCGTGGACTGGCAGGCGGACGAGCTCGGCGGGCCGGTGATGGACAAGCATTCCACGGGCGGTATCGGCGACAAGGTGAGTTTTCTGTTGGCGCCCACTGCCGCGGCCTGCGGCCTTTTCGTGCCCATGATCTCCGGCCGCGGTCTGGGCCACACGGGTGGCACCCTGGACAAGATCGACAGCATCCCGGGCTATCAGTCCACTCCGGACCTGGCCCACTTCCGTCGGGTGGTGAAAGAGGTCGGCTGCGCCATCATCGGTCAGACTGCCGATCTGGCGCCTGCGGACCGCCGTTTGTACGCTATTCGCGATATCACCGCGACGGTCGAGTCGATACCGCTGATCACGGCCTCCATCCTGGCCAAGAAAATCGCGGCCGGTAACGCGGGGCTGGTGGTGGATGTGAAGACCGGGTCCGGGGCCTTCATGACTGGACTTGCAGACAGTCGCGCACTGGCCGAGAGTCTGATCGGCACCGCGCACCATACGGGTTTGGCCACCCATGCCTTGATCACGGACATGAACGAATGTCTGGGCACAACGGCAGGTAACGCGCTGGAAGTTGCCGAGTCTCTTGCGTATTTGACCAGCTCTGAGCGTGAGCCACGTCTGCATGAACTGGTACTGGCGCTAACGGCGGAGATGTTGCTGTTGGGAAAGTTGGCCAGCGATCGGTCATCAGCCCGATCCAAGGCGCAGGCCGCCCTCGACAGCGGCCGGGCGGCAGAGGTTTTCGGTCGCATGATTCACGCCATGGGTGGGCCGACGGATTTCCTCGAGCGGGGCGATCAATACCTGCCCATAGCGAGCGTGCAGGAGGATGTGCTTGTGGCCGAGCCGGGCTATCTGGCTGCCGTGGACGGGCGAGCCGTGGGTAATATCATCGTTGAACTGGGTGGTGGCCGCCGCCGCAGCGGCGACACCCCGGATCTGTCCGTGGGCTTGAGTGGTGTGGCGGCCATCGGAACGCTGCTGGATGCGGACCGGCCGCTGGCCGTGGTGCACGCCGCGACCCGCGAGGCTGCCCAGCAGGCAGCCACGCAACTGCGAGCGGCGTGTGTGGTGGCGCCCGAGCCGCCGCCGGCGCGACCATTGGTGTACGACATCTTGGCTAACGGGCACGCCTGACGGGGCCGGGGACAAGACATGCTGCAGAGCTGGATCAGTCTGGTCGGTATCGCCGTGGTGCTGGCTATCGCCGTGTTGTTCTCCGCCAACCGGCGTGCCATCAGGCCCCGTGTTGTCCTGGCCGCCTTTGCCCTTCAAGCAGCCATTGCGGTCCTGGTGCTCTATCTGCCCGTGGGCCAGGTGATCCTGGCAACCATGTCCGGGGTCGTGCAGGCCATCATCGATTATTCAGCCGCCGGCATTAACATGGTGTTCGGTGGGCTGCTACCGGACAACGCCCCTACCGTTTTTGCCATTAATGTCCTGCCAATCATCATTTTCTTCTCAGCGCTGATGTCGGTGCTTTACCACCTGAAGATCATGCAGGTGGTGGTGCATATCGTCGGCGGCGGCCTGCAGTGGGTGATTGGCACGCGTCCCGTGGAGTCGCTAAACGCCGCCGCAAACATTTTCGTCGGGCAAACCGAGGCGCCCCTGGTGGTGCGTCCGTACCTGCGCGGCCTGAGCGAGCCCCAGCTCTTCGCGGTTATGGTGTCAGGCGTCGCCTCGGTGGCCGGCACGGTGCTGGCGGCCTACGCACAGATGGGAATTCGTCTGGATTATCTTCTGGCCGCCAGCTTCATGGCCGCACCCGGTGGGCTGCTGATGGCCAAGATCATCATGCCTGATGAGGATGATGGCGGAGTACCCCGGCCTATCCGCCTGATCGGCGAGGAGAGCCGGCATGCCAACGTGATTCTCGCTGCGGCGGTGGGTGCCCAGGATGGGGTTAAGCTGGCGGTCAACATCGGCGCCATGTTGATCGCCTTCGTGGCGTTGATCGCTCTGTTCAACGGTATTGTTGGTGGTCTGGGCAGTCTGGTGGGCGTGGATGATCTCACCCTGGAAGGCATGCTGGGTTTCGTGTTTGCACCGCTGATGTATGTGCTGAGCGTTCCCTGGTCCGAGGCGCCGATGGCCGGCTCGCTGTTCGGTGAGAAGCTGGTGCTGAATGAGTTTGTCGCGTTTCTGGATATGGGCAGAATGCTTGCGGACATGAGCCCGCGTACGGAAGCGATTGTGACTTTCGCTCTGTGCGGGTTTGCCAACCTCTCGTCCATCGCGATTCTGCTGGGCGGATTGGGGACGCTGGTGCCGGAGAAACGGGATCTGGTCGCGCGCTTCGGCGTTAAGGCGGTGATCGCCGGATCGCTGTCCAACTTGATGAGCGCGGCACTGGCCGGGGTGTTCTTGAGGTTCTAATGTCCTGCGCGCCGGCGGGGTGGCAGCACAATTTTCCCAGGGGCCCGGGGGGGTGGACGCAGATCATGACACGTCCGGGAAACGCGGTAGCCGCCTTCAGCGCTGGAAGGATTCCGGCAACAGTTCGGCAATCGTAAAATGCCGTTCCCGGCCGTCGGCACTCAGCAAGACGATATCCGTATCCTGATCGGCAAACTCCAGAATCCGCTGCCGGCAGCCGCCGCATGGTGTGATATCGGCCAGCTTGTCGTCGCTGCCCCCCACGATGGCGATGGCCGCAATCTTTCTGCCGCCGGCAACCACCATCGATCCGATGGCGTTGGTTTCAGCGCAGATGCCCTCTGGCAGAGCGGCGTTTTCCACGTTACAGCCGGTGTGGATCCAGCCGTGGTCGTCGCGGATGGCCGCGCCCACGCTGAAGCCCGAATAGGGGGCGTGGGCCCGCTTGCGCGCGCTGCGGGCGTGGTTCATCAATTCCGTGCTCGGATCGGTCATGGCAACGGCCTGATCAAAACTCGGTCCAGGAACCGTACATGGGGTTGGGCAACATATACCAGCCCCGCCCCCAGTAGGCTTGATGCTGGAGAAACAGGGCACGGCGCGAGCCTGCGGTGGCTGCGACCGTGCACGGCGCTTCGATGCTGCTGCGGGCACAGGCCACAAAATCACCCAGCTGATCGCCAAACAGCATGATCACCCGATAGTCGCGGGCGATCAGGTCGCGGCGACTCTGCTTCTCACGACCCCACTCCGGTCGTTCCTGGAGCAGCATCAGGCGCTGGTCGTCCGTCGCGATGCCCAGATCCCTCAAGTTGTCCAGAGTATCCTGTTCCTGGGGGCAGGCCGCCCTGCTGCCGGGCCGCTGCCGGCAGGGACGGTTGGTGACGAAGAAAGTTGTGATGCCCAATGCTCGGGCGCGCGCCAGGAACTCAACCACCCCCGGCACGGCAACGGCGCCGCGTGCGGCTATCCAGGTGTCCCAGGTCGCCGGGTCATAGCGTCCGCCTTCACGCTCCTGGTAAAGGGCGTTATCCAACACGGTTTCATCCACGTCCAGGATAATGGCGGCGGGCTTGCCTGCCGCGTCCGTCTGGTTGGGCAGGGCCGACCAGCTGCGGTCGGCCAGGAGGCTCTCCAGCAGCCACTCGGCCTGCTGAAACGTTTGCAAGGCAGCGGCCTGGTATTCCACTGAATTGCGCACCCAGGGCACCGCAAGCGGTGTCGCGGCGGTGGAGGGCGGCGCCGGTGCTCTGTCAGTTGTCGCGGCACATCCGTTGACCACGAGCAGCGCCCATAACCATCCAACCAATCGCTTCCTGGCGGGCCAATGGCGTCGCGCGGTATACCTCATTGGACTGCTCCGCGCTGTTCAGTGGGGGCAATCGTCATAACCACCGGCCAGTGATCCGATACGCCGCGCTTCTGCGGCAGCCGGTAGTTGGCCGGGGTGCCGTTGGGTCGCACCTGTGCGGGCGTCCCGTTGGCGACAAAGGTTCCGTCCGGGCTCAGGTCCCATCCGGCCGCCAAGTCCGGGTCGCGGCCGGGTGAGTAGAGCACCATGTCCAGATAGGACCAGGAGCGGTCCGGGGGAAAGTAGCTTGAGCCCGGCGGGCACTGTTGACATGCTTCCTGGTGGGCGACGCGCCAGTGGGGCCTGGCAAATCTCGCCAGCATGTCGTGCTCGGCATCTTCTTCGGACGTGGTGTTGAAATCACCTGCCGCGAAGGCGGGCCGATCCGCGGGCAGCCGGGCCAGCAATACGTTCAGAAACTCATAGGCCTGCACGCGCATTTCGCGGGGCATGTAGGGTGCGGGAAAATGCACCGAGTACCCGGTGAGAAGGCCGCCGTCCGGGAGTTGGAAGGTGGCCTCCAGGATGCCTCGGGTATCAGCCAGACGGCGTCGCCCGAAACCGCGCAGGGGAATCGGGTGCAGCTGCGGTCGGTCCACCAGCGGGAGCCGGCTCAGAAAAGCCACGTCGATGCCACGATTGTCGTCGCCTTCGATCAGAATTCCGGGCAGATAGCCGGCCGCCGCCAGGTAATCGGTGCGCAGGCGTTCCAGGATGGCGAGATTCTCCACTTCCTGCAGCGCCACAATATCAGGGCCACGGCCATCGCCCACCTGCAGAATGGCCTCGGCCACCACCGTGAGCTTGTGCTCCACAACCGCCTCGTTCCAGTCCCAATCAAAGCACTGCTTGCGCCAGCTCCGGCGCTCGATCTGGGCACAGGCGGCCCGGTGGGACGCGGTCTGCTTGGCGCTCAAAGGCAGATATGTCCGATCGTTTTTGCCCGGATCATCGCGCGCGTCGAACAGGTTCTCCACGTTGAAAGCCATAATGGTGATGGGGCGGCCCACACTATCCCCATGCTGGCCCGGCGGTTGTCCGGGCCGACTGCAGCCCATGAGCGCCATGGGCAGGGTCAGCAGCATGACTATTGCTTTGAGCCGGACGCCGCGCATGTGGAGCGTGCCCTGACCTTCAGGCCGTGCCGAACAACCGGTCGCCCGCGTCACCCAGGCCGGGCACGATGTATTTGTGCTCGTTCAAATGGCTGTCCACCGCGGCGGCGTAAACGGGTACGTCCGGGTGGGCGTCTGCCACCGCCGTGAGGCCCTCCGGACAGCTCACGATGCAGACCACGATGGAGCGTCCCACACCGCGCTGCTTGAGCAGGTTCAGGGTGGCGACGGTGGAGCCGCCGGTGGCCAGCATCGGGTCAATGACGATGTGCAGGGCCTGCTCCTTGCCCGTCGGCAGCTTGTGGTAATACTCCACAGGCTGCGCGGTTGCCTCGTCGCGAAACAGCCCCACGAAGCCGACCCGGGCCGTGGGCAGCAGTCCCAGGATACCGTCCATCATGCCCACGCCCGCGCGCAGTATGGGCACCACCACCAGGTCCGTCGCGATCTTGTGACCCTGCGTTTTACACAGAGGGGTTTCCAGCGTCACCGCCTCTACCTCCACATTCTTCAACGCCTCGTAGCAGACGAACATGGTGATTTCGGTCGCCAGCTCGCGAAACCGTTTGTGGCCGGTGTCCTTGTCCCGCAGCAGGGCCAGCTTGTGTTGAATGCAGGGGTGCTTGACCTCGACGTACATGGCAACCGCTCCCTCTCGTTGTTAGCCAGGCGTATTATATCCAGTGCGTTGGGGCCTGATCGGCACAACCAGGGCGAAGCTGAATTTATATGACTCTTTCATGAACGCGGGTAAGTCCACGGCAGCCAGGCCACGATGGTGGTGCGCCCTCCAGCACGCTGATGGACTTTATTCCCCATCACTGGATTCGCACTCTGCGCGAGATTGAGGCGATGGATCTGGATTTCATCATGTCCGGCCATGCCGTACCCGTGGCGCACCCCTCAGCCGTGACGGAGCGTCGTGTCTACGCTGAGATCTTGCTGGAGGCAGTGCGTACCGCTCGTGAGCGTCGCATGGGCGATCAGGAGCGTCTCGCCTACGTGCGAGCGCAGCTGGAACCGGTGAAACACATGCGTAATTTCGGCATCTTTCTGGATTATCACGTGCGCCGCATCGCCACCTATCTCGGCACGGGTTGGTAGCGCCATGAGGTGCCGACTGCTGTTGACCCTGACGCTGTTGAGCGTGGCGGCCGGCGCGCCGGCCCGCCCGCTGCCCCAGCACAGCATGGACTGGTCTGGCATTGCCGCGGCACTGGTAAAGCGTTTGCAGCTGGAGCCCGGGGAAGAGGTGGTGCTGGTAGCGCACCCGGAGCGCTTTCAGCCGCTGGTTGCTCATCTGCGTTATCAGATCATGGCGGCCGGCGGTGTGGACCTGGGTGTTATCCAGGTGCCCGCCCATCCTTATCCGGCTGCCTGGGACGAGGCTATCGTGCGCGGCGGCTTTGCCGCGGCGCGGGCAAGCTATATCCAGATGCTGGCTCAGGCCGAGGTCGGCATCATGATGCCCGGCGCCAATCCGGCGCACCCGGTCTACAGCGCGTTCCAGGCCTTGCTGAAGGATAAGGCCGGGCCGCGGCGCACCATCCATTTTCACTGGACCGATCCCTACAGTCCCTCTGGCGACACGGTCGGCCTGACGGGCGTCACGGTGCTGCCCGGTCATCCGCCGCCGCCCCTGCACGTGGTGGACCGCGTCTACCAGAATGCGGTGATCCACTCGGACGATGCGGCCATCGCCGCACACCAGGCCCGCTTTGCCGCGGCCCTGCGGGGCGCGACTATCCGCGTCACCTCACCGGCGGGCACCGATATCAGCTTTGCTGTCGGCGACCGGGACATCATCCAGCAGAATGGTGACGCGTCCGCCGCGCGTATGCGCAGGGGCGCACCTTTTCTGGATCGCGAGGTGGAAGTGCCGCCGGGTGCCGTGCGCGTGGCCCCTGTCGAAGGCAGCGTCAACGGCGTGGTGGTCTATCCGTTCTCTGCCTGGAATGGGCACACGGTGGTCAACGCCCGCCTCACCTATCAGGCGGGCCGCATCACAGCCGTCGACGCGGACCAGGGGGCTGAACACGTTCG
The DNA here is from genome assembly GCA_041556855.1 of Gammaproteobacteria bacterium. Lineage (GTDB taxonomy): Bacteria > Pseudomonadota > Gammaproteobacteria > Steroidobacterales > JBFFHS01 > JBFFHS01. Next base: position 8,596 of record JBFFHS010000030.1, on the reverse strand, counting down.
CGCTGAGTTGGACGGGGCACCCGCTGAGTCCCGCGCGTTCCGCGAATTCGCGCTGGGCTTCAACCCGCTGTTGAGCGTGGCGGCTGCCAATGGCTCATGGATTCCCTATTTCGGCTATGGCGCCGGCGTGGTGCGCCTAGGGATCGGCAACAACTCTGAGCTGGGTGGCAACGTTGCTGGGAGCTACTTTCGCTGGCGCGACCTGCTCATCGATGCCAGCGTCAGCGTTGCTGGCGATGTCTGGCTGGAGGATGGTCAGCTGATTCGCTGACGAGCGCGGTTTGTGGGTTCCGGCGCCCTGCTCTTGGGCGCCGGAACCCAAGGCCAGGCAGCTTGGCGCGGCGACCCCCCGGTTCGGCAGACGCCTGAGTCAACAGCCGCCTGACCCGAATGGCATGATATACAGACCGCTGAGGATATCGGGTACGGGAATCGCCATGAACAAATGGGATGTCAGGCTACGCGCCAGCCTGCTGGCCGGCACGGCTTTGCTGAGCGCCGGCGCGCTTGCTCAAGCGCCCGCCGCGATGAAGCAGCAGGCCTGGTCCTACATCGAGGATCGTGCCGATGCGTTCGCCGAGGCGAACCAGGTAATCTGGTCCGCCGCTGAAACCAGTCTTGAGGAGATGGAATCCGCCGCGGCGCTGCAGCAGCTGCTGGCGGACGGTGGCTTTGAAGTTGAGGCCGGCGTGGCCGGCATGCCGTCGGCCTTTGTGGCCAGCTACGGCAGCGGCCGTCCGGTGATCGGTTTCCTGGCGGAGTACGACGCGCTGCCGGGCGTGTCCCAGGCCAACCTGCCGCAGCCCGCGGTGGGCCCCAACCCGGCCGCTGGACACGCCTGCGGGCATTCCGTGTTCGGGGTGGGTTCCGCGGCGGCTGCTCTGGCGGTGAAAGACCTGATGGCTGCCGGCAAGCTGAAGGGCACGGTGAAGCTCTACGGCACGCCCGCGGAGGAAACCGGTATTGGCAAGATCTATATGCTGCGGGCCGGCTACTTCAAAGACGACGACGTCATTCTGTCCTGGCACGCGGGGGACAAGACCCAGGCCAGCTACGGTTCCACCAAGGCGATTGTGAACGCCAAGTTTCGCTTCCGAGGCGTGGCCGCCCATGCGTCCGCCGCGCCCTACGGCGGTCGCAGCGCGCTGGATGCGGTGGAGCTGATGAACATGGGCGTGAACCTGATGCGGGAGCACGTCCGGGATGACGCCCGCATTCACTATGTCATCACCGACGGGGGTGGCCAACCCAACGTGGTTCCACCCACCGGCGAGGTCTGGTACTACATTCGCGCCGACGACTTCAACGACGTGGTGGAGTACTTCGAGTGGGTGAAGCAGATTGCCGAGGGCGCGGCGAAGATGAGCCAGACCGAGTTGGCGGCCGTGGAGGTGCAATCGGAGATGCATCAACTGTTTCCATCGCGGGCTCTGGCGGAGGCCGTGCACCGCAACCTGACCGCGGTCGGTCCGCCCCAATGGACCGAGGTGGAGCGAACCTTTGCCCGCAAGACCCAGCAGGTGTTTGCGACCTTCCAGGGCAAGTCCTATCGCAACGAGGTTGCTCTGAGCAGCGTCATTGAGCCGCTGGCGGAGCAGCTGTCAAAACCCCAGGCGTCCACGGATCAGGGCGACATCTCCTGGTTCGTCCCCACTGGGGGATTGCGGGTGGCGTCTTACGGCTATGGTTTGCCCATTCATTCATGGCCGGTGGTCGCCGCCACGGGCACATCCATCGGCAGCAAGGCCCTGCTGGTCGCTGGCAAATCTCTGGCCGCCACGGCCGTGGATCTCTATACGGATGCGGCGTTGCTGCAACGGGTCAAGGCGGACTGGCAGGCGGCGCGGGGCGATGCGCCCTGGAAGACCCTGATTCCTGAGGACCAGCAGGCACCCGCCCGGGTGCGTTAACCCAGTCCCAGCACGCCCGGGTTCATGATGCCCTCAGGATCCAGGTGTGCCTTGAGGGCTTGCAGCAGGGCGCGGGTCTCAGGCCGCCGGGTTTGTAGATAGGGATAAAAACGGCCGATCTGAAAATGGGCGGCCCCCAGTTGGGTGAATACATCGGCCAGACCCCGGCGAAGCTCGGCCACGGCGGCTCGCGCGGACGGGTTGTCGGCAAAGGTCTGGCAGCCGGCCAGATAGCTGTCGGGGAGATAGCTCTCCAACAAACTCGAACGACTGTCCGGCCAGTACAGATTGGGCTCGATGAGCACGCCAGAGGGTCCGGCAGGGACCATGGTGGTGGCCCATTCGATGTCGTGGCGCTCGAGCAGCCGTGCCTGTCGCGCCATATAGGCATCCACCGCCTCCAGGGTGGCAGCAAACCTGGAGTGGGGCACGATGCCGTGCAGCGGGATCCAACGTTTGCCGCTGCGGGCAATCAGCATGGTGGGATCAGGGAATGGAACGGCCCGCATGACCCGGGCAACACTGGCCTCGATAGGGCGTCCTTCCGCCGCCAGCAGGGCGTCAACGGCGGCGTGGCGGGCTTCAGCTTCCGCTTCGTTCTGACCCTCCACCGTGAAGTGGATGGAGTAGCCCAACTCGTCCAGAAAAGCGCTGCCGGCCGCCGCGACCTGCGCAGCCGCCTTGACGCCGCCGGCTAGCGAACGTTCGGCCTTAGCGATATGACCGAGCGTTTTCAGCGCGCCGGTAACGCCCTCGTAGGTGGAGCGGGAGGCCATGAAGCGTGGGTCGAAACCGAAAATTTCCGCCGCCAGCTGACCCCGACCGAGCGCGCACAGCGCCTTTGTAAACAACGCCCGTGCTGGATACTCAAAAGCCCCGTAGCGAATGTGCCCCGGGCGCGGCAGCAGTTGCAGCGTGGCCCGTGCCTTGATGCCCAGAGCGCCGCAGTCGCCCAGGAACACACCCGTGAGATCCGGCCCATAGTGGCGAAAGAAGGGCGATGAATCATTGGCGCCGCTGCCTGAGCCGGTGTGCAGGCGACTGCCGTCGGCAACCACGACCTCCAGGCCCAGGACGGAGCCTGGCGAGGGACCGAACTGGCCTGAGCCGTAATTCATGGCGTGCTGGGACAGGGTGGCGCCCACCGTGGCATATAGACCGGAGCCCGTTCCCCAGAAGGGCGTGCGCAGGTTGGATTTTGCCAGCGCAGCGTCCAGAGCCTGCCAGGTGACACCGGCCTCAACGCGCACATAGCGATCCGACTCGTTGATCTGGATGATTCGGTTCAAACGCCGGGTGTCTACCACCACGATCTGTCCATGCTCAGGCAGGTAGCCGCTGGAGTAGGACAGGCCGCCGCCTCGCGGCGCGATGACGCCGCCGTTGTGTGCGACGGCAGCGACGGCAGCGGCCAGACTGGCGACGCTCTCCGGTGCCACGATCGCGACCGGGCGCGCCGGGCTGACGGCGAATAAATCCTGACCGAGCAGATCCAGAGTTTGCGCATCGGTGCTGATCTGGTCAGCACCCACGGCAGCATTCAACGCGTGCAAAAGCTCGGTCACGACGGTGACGCAGGTCTTGCGCTCAGGACACCGGCTTCATGAATTTCAGGGTCATCCGATCGCTCTCGCCAATGGCAAGATAATGGTCCCGATCTTTCTCGTCGATGCCGCGCAGAAACGGCGGCAGTGACAACGGGCCCTCGGGATGGTCCCGGGTGTCCCGGGGGTTGGCATTGATCTCCGATGCGCCGAGAAAAACGAAACCTGCGTCGCTGAGCATCTGAATGGCGTAATCCTGCCGCACGTAGAGATTCTTGGCGCTGGGGTCCTGGGGTTTCGCCGGGTCGCCCCGATGCTGCTCAAGCCCCAGAATTCCGCCGGGTTTCAGAACGTGCAGAAAAGACTCGAAGACGGCCTGGTAGTAGGGCGGCCTGGGATTACCCGAATAGTCGGCAGTCCACATCCAGTTGTGCAGGTTGCGGATGGTAATGATCATATCCGCCGATTCGGGCGCCGCGTAGTCGTAGTAACCGTTTCCGAAAGAGCCGATGTGGGGCTGGCCGAACACCTCCGGCTGAGCTCTCAGCAGGTCCACGTAATCCTGGCGTTGCTGGTTCATATAGGCTTGTTTGTTGTCCGGCGGAAACACGGCGGCGACGAAGCGGCCGGCGTCCTTTACCAGCGGTGCGATGATCTTGGAGTACCAGCCGAAGAAGGGCCAGATCTCCACCACGGTCATTCCGGGATGGATACCAAAGAACGTTAAAGTCTCCAGGGGCCGGCGGGCAGCGTCCCGGGCGCGGTCTTCCGCGGAGCGATGGGATCCGGCGAGGATCTCGCGGATGCGTTGGGCGACGCTGGGTGAGGACATCATGGCGGTCGGTCGGGCGTCTACTTGAGCATCTGCGCCGGATCCATCATCAGCTGGTTGTACTCCACGACGTGCCCGTCCGGATCCACCAGCACGCTCACCCGGGCCGGAATGCGGCCCTTGCCGTCGTAGGACGGATAGAAGGTATCGCGGGGCTCACTCAAGACCTTGACCCCGGGCACGGCGCTGATTTTGGCAAAGCGCGCGTCGAGATTGTCCGTGTTGAACAGCAGCACGATGCTGCCCGATTTAGCCATGGTCGATCACGACCTTGCCGATGTGTGAGGCACTTTCCAGGTAGCGGTAGGCGGCTGGGGCTTCGGCGAAGGGGAATACCCGGTCGATGACCGGTTTGACGCCGTTGGCGTCCACCGCGCGCACCAGATCACCCAGCATGCGCCGGCTGCCGCTGGTGATGCCCTTGAGGACCACGTTCTTGACCAACAGCCCGAACAGATTGAGCTTCTCAGCCGAACCGGCCAGGCCGCCGATGATCCCGACGCGGGCGTTGGGCGCTGTACAGGCCAGGGACTGCTCCAGCGTGGCGAAACCTCCGGTCTCCACCACGATATCGACCCCGCGGCCGCCCGTCTTTTCCAGGATCTCTTTCTCCCAATCCGGATTGCTGCGGTAGTTGGCGGTGATGTCGGCGCCCAGGGCGCGCATTTTCGCAAGCTTTTCGTCACTGGAGGAGGTAATGGCCACCTGCGCGCCGGCAATGGACGCCAATTGCACGGCGAACACGGACACGCCGCCTGTTCCCAGCGTGAGCACCGTGTCGCCGGACTTCACCCGGCCCAACTCGTCGATGGCATGCCAGGCGGTCAGCGCGGCCACGGGCAGGGTGCAGGCGTGTTGAAAACTCATGCTGTCCGGGATTTTCACCAGGCAGGCGGCGGGCACCACCACCTGCTCGGCCAGCAGGCCGTTCGCGGTGTTGCCCAGATCCGGATTGAAGTAGGCCGGATCCCACGGTCCATTGATCCAGCTGGCAAAGTGGCAGGCAATCACTCGATCGCCAGGCGCCACGTTCGTGACCGCCTCGCCCACGGAGATGACCTCTCCGGCACCGTCGCTCACGGGAATGTGGTTTTCCGGTTTCGGCCCCATGTAGCGGCCTTCCATCATCATCAGGTCGCGATGATTGAGCGCCGTGGCGCGTACCCGGACGACGGCCTGGGTGGGTCCGGCAACCGGATCGGAAACGTCGGCTAACCGCAGCGACTGGATGCCCTTTTGATTCCCCACTTCATACGCTCTCATCATGTTGTCCTTATCGCTGGCTGCGGTGGAGACGGGTTCCTAGTCTACCTGCAAGAGGCCGGTTCTGGCCGCGCAAAAGCAAGAGCCCGCACTGATGGCGGGCTCTTGCTGCAGGTCTTTTTAGGCGGGGGTTAGCTCGTAATCCGCTCGTAAATCTTGCGCACGATTACCGCCACGACAGCTGCGCCGGCCAGGGCGGCCAGGTTGGTCAGGATTGCAGTCAGGTAGGGACCTATCCCCGGTATGGCGTCGAGCGTGTTAGCGACCGTTGCCAGGGCGATCGCGACGATCAGCACCCAGGTGCGCTCGGCCTCTTCCACCATGGCCCCCGTGATCAGGCCCAGGATCGCAATGGCAACTGCCGCGTATGGGATGGTCACCAGACCCGCGATGAGCACCACCAGCAGCCCCAGTATGTAAACGATTTTTTGTGCATTCATGGTATTTTATCCTATAAGTTATTGTTTTAAATACCAATGCGACCCCAGAAGGCAGCCGCCCGCTCAGGCTAGCATCGGCCTTTCGCGGTCGCAATGCCAAAATGGGGCTAGACTGAGTCTAATGCTGCGCCGCAGCAGCTGTTGGCAAGTCAACTAGGTCTGCTGGCTCAGCAGCAGCATCTGCTCGCGGTACAGGCGCCGCGTGATGGGAATGATGGCCAGCGGCACGATGCCGTAGATCAGCGGCGTGACGCCCACGGCATAGCCCAGGTTTTGTTCCCCGAAAACCCGCTCGGACAGCACGCCGACCGTGGTGGGTCCCAGGAACAGTCCCGCCAGGCTGATACACATGTAATACAGGGCAATCAGCTGGGCGCGTATTTTCGCCGGGGTGATGTTGAGCAGGGCGGTCACGCTGACTGCCGATACCATGGCGGTGCCGAAGGTGTTCAGCGCCAGAAACACAAAGCACAGCTCGGGCGTCGGCATCAAAGGGGCTGCCAATTGAGTGGGCACCAGCAGCAGGGCGCCGACGATCAGGATATTCAGGGGCGCTTCCCGGTTGCCCCGAGCCGTCCAGCGGTCCGAGAGGGCTCCCGACGTGTACACGGTGATCGGGCCCACGCCCAGCAGCACCAGCGCGTTGACCAGCGCATAGCGCTCGGCGGGCCAGTCGTAGCTGCGCTCGAACATAGCCGGCCACCAGTTGCCGCTGTAGGCCACAATGGTCATCAAGCAGACTAAGGAGACAAAGCTGGCGTAGATCTTCCAGCGGCTGCCCACGTAGACGAGCATGTCGGTGAGGTTGGCGCCCTTGAGATTCGGGTCGTCCATGGTTCCGATCCGGCGGGTGGGTTCTTTCAGGAGAAAGAACAGGCCGGCAAACACCAGCCCGGGAGCGCCGACGATGAAGAAGGCCAGCTGCCAGGGCCGCACCTCACCGACCAGCGGAAAGGCCAGATCAGGTGCGCCCTTGGCCCAGACGAGCACCGTGGCGCCGATCAGCGAGGCAACGCCGGCGCCGATGCTCAAGGCGGCCGTATACACCGCAATGGGCTTGCCCCGGCGCGCGGGCGGGAAGCTGTCGGCGATGATGGACATGGTGCACGGGCTGAGGGTGGCCTCCCCGACCCCGATGCTCATGCGGGCAAGGAACATGTGCCAGAAATTCCGTGCCAGGCCCGAGGCCACGGTGGCAGCGGACCACAGCGCGACGCCTATGCCCACCAGCCAGGTCCGGCGCCAGCGATCGGCCAGCCAGCCCAGAGGCAACCCCATGGTGGCGTAGAAAATGGCGAAGGCCGGCCCCAGCAGCAGGCCAATCTGGGTGTCCGACAAAGCCATGTCGGCTTTAATGGGTTCAACCAGCAGCCCCAGGATATAGCGGTCCACAAAGGACAGCACATAGGCCAGCGTGAGCAGAATCACGAGGTACCAGGCGCGGCCGGCGCTTGGGTAGCTGGGAGTGGACGTCATGGTCGGTGTTGGCGGCGAGTCAAACCCGCTGGAGTATGCGTGATCGCTCTGCCGCCCGCCAGGCATCCATGCGCCCCCCAACGGCCCGAAGTCTGAGGGGTCTCCAGCGTCCCGTCGGCACCGAGAATGGGGTAAAATGCGTCCTATGAATATGCCGTAAGGTGTTGTTTATCCGATACAGGTAAAGTTTGGGCGAAGCGCCGGGCGCCATCGACGAGCGCGCCGTGCCCGGAACCGAAATCCCCGCCAACGACTACCCGCGAGCACGGTGCCCGACGTTGCTGCCGGGGTTTACAGAAAGGACATCCCATGACAGCGAAACGTGATGATCTGGTTCGGACTCTGGGCCTGGCCTTGGCCCTCGGCCTGGCGACGCCCGTCGTGGCCCAGGAGCCAGCCGTGATTCTGCAAGACGTGGTGGTGACGGCCCAGAAGCGGGAGCAGACCCTTCAGCAGGTTCCCATCTCGGTGAACGTGATGTCCGGCATCAAGCTGAACGAGGTCGGCATCAACAAGATCGAAGACCTGCAGGCCTATGTGCCCAACCTCACCATGTCCGAGACGGGCATCGGCAACAACATCTACATCCGGGGCATCGGCTCGGGTATCAACCCGGGCGTCGAGCAGTCCTCGGCCATGTTCGTGGACGGCGTGCACTATGGCCGCGGCCAGCTGTATCGGGCGCCCTTATTCGACCTGGAGCGCATCGAGGTCCTGAGGGGGCCCCAGAGTATTTTGTTCGGCAAGAATGCGATCGCCGGCGCCATCAACGTGATCACGGCCCAGCCCACGGACGAGTTCGAGGGCTATGCCTCGGTGCTCTATGAGCCCGACCATGAGGAGCAGGAGTTTTCCCTAGTGCTCTCCGGCCCGCTGAGCGACAGTGCGGCGGCGCGGCTGTCGGTGCGCGGCCGGGAGATCGACGGGTATATGACCAACCTGTTGAACAACACACCTGAGCCATCCCGGGATGAGCTCACCGTGCGAGCCCAGCTGCGCCTGGAGCCTAGCGACCGCACCAACCTGACGTTCAAGTTCGAGCGCAACGAGTTTGACGTCACGGGGCGGCAGGTGGAAATCATCGACGACGTTTACGATTGCGGCGCTCTGGCGCCGATTGCGCTGTGTAAT
>JBFFHS010000029.1:0-38416 GCA_041556855.1 Gammaproteobacteria bacterium | reverse complement strand
GGGTAAATGGGCGCGACTTTGACGATCGGCAGGTACTCACCGTCGCTGACCCCGATGCCGACGCCACCCACTGAAACGTTGGTGGACATGTTGGGGGCTGCAATCTGAATGCCGGTGGCGGACGTGTCGAAATTGTCCAGGTCAGGCTGGGGCATGTCCGGCGGCGGCTGCTCCGGCTCCGGCGGCTTCTCCGGCTTGTCCTTCTTGGTCTCGACCACGCTCTCCTCTTCCACTCGCACAAAGTCTACGATTCGGAACTTGGAGCTGTCGGTGAGCGCTGCTCGCCCGGTGGCGATCAGCAGTTGCATGATAAACAGCAAGGCGAACGTAACCGCCGTGCCCAGAGCGATGGAGATGGCGTAGCGTGCAATCATACGGACTACCCGGCCTGGTCGGTGCCAGTAGTTGGCGTTAGGAAAAGTGTACCACGAGCCGCGCCGGGTTCACCGCTGTTACGTCAACTCGGCGGCGATAGAGACGTTGAGCACGCCCGCCTCCCGGCAGGCGTCCATGACCGCGATCAGGAGCTCGTTGGTCGCTTTGCCATCGGCCTGGATGATCACGCCGCCCTCGGGGTTCTCAGCATGCAGGCGCTCGATGGCGGCACGGACACCGCGCTGATCGACCTTTCGCCGATCAATCCAAATCTCATTGGCGGCACTGATGGCAACCAGGATGCTGCCCTTCTCGGGCACTTCGGCAGTAGTCGCCCCCGGTCGGACGACTTCGATGCCGGTTTCCTTAATGAAGGAGGCGGTGACGATAAAGAAGATCAGCATGATGAACACCACGTCCAGCATGGGAGTGAGATTAATCTCGCTCTCTTCCTCTTCCGTCAGTCGCTCGATGCCAGGTCTGCGCATGGTGATCTCCCGAATGAGACGCCCGGACCGCCCTAGCCGCCGGCCGCGATGGATACGTTATAGACGCCCGCCTCGCGCGAGGCATCCATGACGCCCACCAGGGTTTCAGTGCTGGACGCATTCGCTGTCTGGATCACCACACCGCCCTCCGGGTTTTCTGCGTGCAACCGTTCGATGTTGGCGCGAACCGCTCGTGGATCAACGGTGCGATTGTCGATCCAGATTTTGTTACTGCTGTCGATGCGGATGAGGATGCTGCCCTTTTCCTGCACCGTAGTCTGCTGTTGATCCTCTGGTCGGTTTACGTCCAACCCGGTCTCCTTCACGAAGGAGGCGGTAACGATGAAAAAGATCAACATAATGAAGACCACATCCAGCATGGGCGTAAGATTGATCTCGCTCTCTTCGTCCTGAGGACTGATATCTGCAAATGGTCTTTTCATACCGGCAAGTCCTAGTGATCCATGGTTAGGCCGTCTTCTAAAAACTCAACTCGGCGCTTCACGCTGCGGGTCAGCCAGGTCACGAGAAACACCCCCGAGAGGGCGCCCACCATGCCGGCCATAGTGGGAATGGTGGCCTTGCTGACGCCGGCCGCCATGGAACGAGCGTTGCCGGTCCCGGAGACGGCCATCACATCAAATACGGCAATCATGCCCGTCACTGTGCCCATCAGGCCCAGCAGAGGGCACAACGCCACTAACGTCTGAATCATCGGCAGAAACTCGTTGGCCGACATCTTCACGCGCGAAATCAGGGCTTCGCGAACTTGATGGGCGTGCCAAGACGTACGCTCCGACCGGGACTCCCAACTGTCGATGGTTTCCCTCATCAGGCCCTGCAACCCGGTGCGGAAAAAGATCAACCGCTCCACAATCAGCACCCACATCGCGAAGATCACCCAGCCGATTACCGTCAACACGGGACCACCGAGTTCCATGAAGTCGCGGATGGCTTCGAATGCATTGACCAACAACTGCATCGTTACGCCCCCCCCGCCTCAAGCCTCGCCCGGTCCATCAATGCTGCTTCTCGGAGTGCTCGGCGACAATGCCGGCACTTTGCTCCTGCAAAATCTGCACGATGCGCTTGCTGCGACCGCTGACCAGCGTATGCAGCAGTACCGTGGGAATAGCCACCGTCAGGCCGAGCACGGTCGTGACCAGGGCCTGGGAGATACCGCCGGCCATGAGCTTCGGATCGCCCGTACCAAACAGGGTGATAGCCTGGAAGGTCTTGATCATGCCCGTTACCGTGCCAAGCAGCCCCATCAGCGGCGCGACCACTGAGATGATCTTCAAGAACAGCAGCGATCGCTGCAGCGCCGGTGTCTCTTTCAGAATGGCCTCGCCAAGCTTCAATTCCAGCGTCTCCGTGTCCACCGTCCGGTTGTCGTGGTATGCCATGAGCACGCGACCCAGCGCGTTATTGCTATTGGGCGTATCGCTTTTGAGCTGGGCATTGACCTTGCTGCCGGCGATACCGAGCACGACCAACCGCTCCAGGGCAATGAGCAGGCCCAGAATACCCAGAGCGATGATGACGTACCCGACCAGGCCGCCCTGCTGGACCCGCTCGGTCAAATTGGGCTGATCCACGAGTGTTGCCAGAATTTGGCCACGAGTCGGGTCGATACCGAAGCGCACCAGGCCACCGGACGCTTCGACCAGATCCGAGGTACTGTTGATGAACCTGCCCTGCTCCGGCTGACGCTGCAGCTCCGAGACGGACCGCGTCTCCGGGCTGTAGGCCAGGTATCTGCCGTCGGCCACCACGTTGAAGCCGCCGACACGAACGATGGTGGTGGACTCTTCCTGGCCATCCTTGTTGATGATGGTGGTGTTGCTCAGCCTCTTGATCTTGCCCAGCTCGGTCGCTTCTCGCTGCAGCTCAAACCACAGGCGCTCAATCTCCTCGATCGAGGCGAGCTCTGACGAGGAGCCCATTTTCTGGGCCAGCGCGGTCAGGAAGTTCGAACGCTCGGGGTACTCGATATTGGTTAGCGAGTTGTCGAACAGGCCCCGGGCGTCGCCCGATACCTGCTGCAGCACACCAAACAATTCACGCAGCGAGCCCAGACGGTTGTTGAGCTGCTCCGTAACCTCGGCAATGGTCAGCTCATTCTCGTCAAAGGTGTTCTCTAACTGCTCACTTCGCCGCTCTTCGGCAGCTCGCCGGTTGCGCGCTTCCCGCAGCAGCCGCTGTTGCTCGGCCTGAGCGGACTGAAAGCGCTGCTCACGCTGCTGCGCTTCGCGGTTGTCCCGGGCTCGGCCTTGTTCGACCAGGCGCAGCAGGTCGTCCAGACTGCGCGCCTGGGCCAGCACCTCCGTGGGTGCGGCAATCATCAGCGTGGCGGCCGCCAAAAAAGTCAGTGCTAGCGCTCTCATCAGCCTTCCTCCGGTGCCGTAATGGGCAGTAACAACAGGTCAGGCGCCGTTTGTTTCTTTGCGATGCGCAGCCCTGCCCGGACCTGGTTGCGAAACTCGCTGCCCAGCTCCACCCACTCGCGCGCGTTCTGGTCCCAGGCTCCGGACTCCTCGCCGTCTGGCGTCTGATAGAGCAACGCCACCCGACCGATCCGAAGCATTTCAACCTCCCGGTTGGATCCGTCGATCTGCAGCTCGGCGGTATAGGCCTCAATGGTCCGACCGAAGTCATTCTCGATCTGCCAGGCCTCCATCACCTTGCGGAATTTCTCCGCGGCGGTGACGTCCGACCGTTCCAGCAGCGTCTTCAGGTCCGCAACACGCTCCCGACGGCTGTCCTGCAGAAAGGGCACGTCCAACTCCACGAACTGTTCCAGGCCGTCTATCATGCGGGTCATGAGGGGCAGGATCTGTCGCTCGATGATGCTGACATCGTCGATAGACTTGCGAAGCTGATCAAGCTCCGTGTTCTGGTTAGCGATCTGCCGTTCGAGCAACGTGTTGTACACAACGAGACCGTCGATTTCTTTATTGACGGCTTTATATTCCTCGGTAATGCCGCGCGTAGTCTGCACGACATCGTCGATGCGTTCCTGCGACGCCTGCGCCTGCTGAATCCGCCGCGCCTCCGCCCCCATCACCTGCTGAAGACTCTGGGCCGAGGCAGCCGCCGCCGCCAACAGACCCAGCGCGCCGATCAGGACAGCAGCGCTACTTGGTTTCGCTTTCATGCACACTCCTCAATTCTCGCTGGTCGCGTTGCAAGTCACTTTATTTCTACAGATGAGGTTGGGGGGGCCAAGTCTCCAACGGGCAGCACGGCCATGCCGCTGGCACGATTCTCACGCCCATCAAGCTCCCCTTGGAACTCCCCCTTACTCCTCCGGTCGTTAATAGGTTTTCTGGTTATTGTCCGCCCGGCTCTTTTGAGCGGGCCGCATACGTTATAGGAAGACCAAGAATAATCAAGGCCCTCCGCCGCCCGCTGCCGGCAAGCAAACGACCTTCATGATCGAATTGTCAAAGCATAGCATATGACTGCCCCGACGAAAGGTCCGGCGCGGGCTGGCACGGCGCCGTCTGAGCCAAGCGCAACCGGCTCAAAACGGACCCCTCGACTTGACGCTGCCAGCCGGCCGGCCAGGGCCGGGGCCTCCCGGCAGGGCTTCCTCGGGCAGCCGAATAACATTCGGCTGCAGGCTGTTGACATAGCGGGAACCATTGCCGAATATCAGCATATGACTGAGCCGTTCCCTGCAATGTCGATCCCGGTCCTCCTGGCGCGCCTAGCCGTCCTGCTGCTTGGCAGCATCAGGTGTGGGCGCTTGGACTGACAGACACAGCCTGGAACATCCAAGACCCCGCACCCCTCAAGGCTGCGGGGTTTTTTTTATTTGGCCCGACACAGATTTTGTAACCAAAACCGATGCCCACCGCAGGTACGTAGAGCATGCCCAGCAGACCCCCCATCCTGACCCAGGACCAGCGCCAGCGGCTGGCGGCGACCGACTGGGCCGCCGAGGAGGCGGCGGAACCGGCACCGACCTTGGACGATATTCGGGAGGCCAGCGAGCTGATTGCCCAATACCTCACGCCGACACCGCTGATCCGCCATCCCCTGCTCTCGGAGCGGCTCGGCTGCGACGCCTGGGTGAAACTGGAAAATGCCCAGCCGACCGGCGTTTTTAAGATACGGGGTACGCTGTCCTTCCTGGCCAAGCTGTCACCGGAGACCCGGGGTCGGGGACTGGTCACCGCAACCCGCGGCAATTTCGGCCACGCCCTGGCCCGGGCGGCCGCGCTGCACGGGACCGCTTGCACTATTTTCGTGCCGGAAGGCAATAACCCGGACAAAAACGCCGCCATTCGTGCCGCCGGCGCTGAGCTGGTCGTCCGCGGCCACGATTTTGACGCCGCCTGGGATGCCTCGGTCCGCTTCGCCCGGCAGAGCGGTGCCCTTGCCGTGCATCCGGCCAAACACCGCTGGCTGGTAGCAGGCCAGGGCACAGTCGCCCTGGAGATGGTGGAGCAGGTTGCGCAACCCTTCGCGGCTATTTTCGTCCCCGTGGGCGGCGGCAGCCTGGCGGCGGGCACCTGCATCGTCGCCAAAGCCCTCAGCCCCCAGACGCAGGTCATAGGTGTTCAAGCCGCCAATGCGCCGGCGTTCCACCACGCCTGGGAAACGGGCAACTACCGGCCATTTCGCACGACCAACACGGTGGCGGACGGCCTGGCCACGCGCGTGCCCGTGCGCTACACCACGGACATCATGCGGCAGCTGCTGGACGACTTCGTTCTCGTCAGCGAGGAAGAGATTTATGCCGCGATCCGCTGCTATCTGGAGACGCTGCATCAACTGGCGGAGGGCGGCGGCGCCGCGCCCCTGGCAGCAGCCCTGCAGCTGAAAGACCGCTTTGCCGGCCAACGCATCGGCGTGGTGCTGACGGGCTGCAATATCGATCGCGCTACCCTGCGGCGGGTGCTGGCTGGTCGGCCGGCCCAGAGCCACGCCGAGGCTATGCCCATGTTTCCCATCTCGTCTCTGGACTACGGTAGTCGTTAGGCGGCCGTCCACCGCCATATTCAGGAGTCAGCTATGAATCCGTCCGACCCCAACCGCGTACTGATATTCGATACCACCCTGCGCGACGGAGAGCAGGCCCCCGGCTGCAGCATGACTCTGAAGGAGAAGCTGCGTGTCGCCGACGCCCTGGCAAAACTGGGCGTGGATATTATCGAGGCGGGCTTCCCGGCGGCCTCCCCCGGGGATTTTGAGGCTGTGCAGGCCATCGCGCGCCGTATTGAAGGACCATCGGTCTGCGGCCTGGCGCGCTGTAACGCTGCGGACATCCATCGCGCGTGGGAAGCGGTCAAGGAAGCTGCTAAGCCACGCATCCACGTCTTCGTGGCCACCAGTGAGATCCACCGGGAACACAAGCTGCAAATGGCCAAGGAAGAGATTATCAAGAGCGCGGTGGGTGGCGTCACGCTGGCGCGCGAGCTGTGTGATGACGTTGAGTTCTCACCGGAGGACGCGTCACGCACGGAACTGGACTATCTGGCCGAGGTGGTAGAGGCGGTGATTGAGGCCGGCGCCAGGACCGTTAATATTCCCGATACGGTCGGCTATACGGTCCCCAATGAGTTCTTCGAGCTGTTCACTTACCTGAAACGAAACGTGCGCGGTATTGACGATATTTGTCTCAGCGTGCACTGCCACGACGACTTGGGAATGGCAGTGGCCAACAGCCTGGCCGCCGTCCAGGCCGGTGCCCGGCAGATAGAGTGCACCATCAACGGCATTGGCGAGCGCGCCGGCAATTGTTCCCTGGAAGAGGTCGTCATGGCGCTGCGCACGCGCGCCAGCTTCTTCGGCGCGACAACTGGTATCACTACCGAACGGCTTTACCCCACCAGCCGCCTGGTGGCAAACGTGACGGGCATGCATATCCCCCGCAACAAAGCGGTGGTTGGCGAGAACGCCTTCGCCCATGAAGCGGGCATTCACCAGCATGGCATGCTCAAGCACAGCGAAACCTACGAGATCATGCGACCCGAGGACGTCGGACTGGGTAAATCCAATCTGGTGCTGGGCAAACACAGCGGTCGCCACGCCTTCCGCGAGCGCGTGGGCCAGCTGGGCTTTCAGCTGGACGACGTCGAGCTGAACCGCTGCTTCGAGGAGTTCAAGGCCCTGGCCGACCGCAAGAAAGACATGTTTGACGCCGACATCGAGGCCATCATTCTGAACCTGGACGTGGGCAAGGCCGGGCCCTGGTCCATCGACGAGCTGCACATCACCGCAGGCACGGGCAGCATCGCCGCTGCCGCCATCAAGATGTCCCATACTGACGGCCGGTCCCTGCAGGAGGCTGCCGTGGGTGACGGCCCCGTGGCCGCGGCCTTCAAGGCTCTGGAGCGGGCGACCGGCCTGGCCCTGGAGCTACGCAACTTCGAAGTCCGCGGAGTGACCGAAGGTGACGATGCCCAGGGTGAGGTCACCGTGACCGTGGAATATAATGGGCAGAGCTTTCGCGGCCACGCGGTAAGCACCGATATTGTTGAGTCTGCGGCGCTGGCCTATCTCGAGGTCATCAACCGCATTGTTCGCCGTCAGAATGCGGAGGGCAAACGGGCCGAGAAGAGTCTCGCCGTTTAGCGCCCCCGCACGGGAGGTTCAAACGCATGCCCCTCAAAGAAAGTCAGTTCATCTGGCATAACGGCGAACTGGTGCCGTGGGCCGAGGCCACGGTGCACGTGCTCAGTCATGCGCTGCATTACGGTTCATCCGTCTTTGAGGGCATTCGGGTCTATTCCACGCCAGACGGCGCCATGATCTTTCGCCTCACCGACCACGTTAAGCGTCTTTACAATTCTGCAAAGGTGTATCAGATGCGGATTCCCTTCGACGCTGAGACGCTGTCCGAGGCATGCCGTCAAGTGATCCGGGCCAATAATCTGTTCGGCGGCGCTTATATCCGGCCGGTGGCATTCCGAGGCTATGGCGAGATGGGCGTGGCCGGCAATCCGAATGATCCGGCAGTGTGCTCGGTTGCCGCCTGGGAGTGGGGAACGTATCTGGGGCCACAGGCCCTGGAACAGGGCGTGGACGTCTGCATCTCCTCCTGGCAGCGGCCGGCCCCCAATACCATTCCAACGCTGGCTAAGGCCGGCGGCAACTACCTGTCCAGCATTCTGGTCACTCTGGAGGCCCGGCGTTTGGGCTTTGCAGAGGGCATTGCTCTGAACGCCGACGGCCTGGTGAGCGAAGGCGCGGGTGAAAACCTCTTCCTGGTGCAGGACGGCAAGCTCTACACGCCGGCCGCGGCCGCCTCGATTCTGGTAGGCCTGACCCGCGATACGCTGATGAAGCTGGCGGCGGAACAGGGTCTGGAGGTCGTTGAACAAGATATTCCACGGGAGATGCTCTACCTGGCCGACGAGTTATTTCTGACGGGTACAGCCGCGGAGGTGACCCCGGTCCGCGCGGTGGATGGCATACAGATCGGTTCGGGTCGCCGGGGACCGGTCACCGCTGCTTTGCAACAGGCTTTTTTCGGCCTGTTCGACGGCACCACGCGCGACCAATGGGGCTGGCTGGAACCCGTAGGCGGCGACACCGGCCTGGACCGCTCGGTGGCCGGCTAAACCGGCTGCGCCGGGTGCGGCGCCGCGCCAACCGAACTCGCCGAACAACAACCAACACACCAACCTGACAAGGCCGGATGCCTGTATGAGCGCGAAATCATTGTTCGAAAAGGTCTGGGACCAGCACGTGGTGGTGCCGGAATCCGAAGACACACCCGCGGTGTTGTATATCGACCTGCACCTGATCCATGAGGTCACCACACCCCAGGCTTACGCGACGCTGCGGGCCGCGGGCCTGCCCGTGCGCCGGCCGGACCGCACCGTAGCCACCATGGACCACTCCACCCCCACCGAGCCCGTAACCACGCTCAAGGATATCGACGTGGTCAGTCAGCCCGCCGCCGCCCGGCAGATCAAAGCCATGATCGAAAACTGCGACGAATTCGGCGTTCATCTCTACGGCTTCGGGAGCGAGCATCGCGGTATCGTTCACGTCATCGGCCCCGAGCTGGGGGCCACCCAACCAGGCAAGACGATCGTGTGCGGCGACAGCCATACCAGCACTCATGGCGCCTTTGGCGCGCTGGCATTCGGCATCGGAACGACCGAGGTGGGGCATGTGTTGGCCAGCCAGTGTCTGCTGCAGCGCCGGCCGCGCACCCTGGCGATCAATATCAGCGGGCGGCTTGCCGAGGGTGTGGGTGCCAAGGATGTCATCCTTGCGATCATTGGCCAGATCGGCGTGGACGGAGGTACGGGTCACGTGATCGAGTACCGGGGGTCGGCCGTGGCCGGCTTGTCCATGGACGAGCGGATGACCGTGTGCAACATGTCCATCGAGGCCGGCGCCCGCGCTGGCATGATGGCCCCGGACGACACCACCTACGAGTACTTGCAGGGTCGCGAGCTGGCCCCCAAAGGCGCGGCCTGGGAGGAGGCGCTGGTCCGCTGGCGAAGCCTGCCCAGCGACCCGGGGGCGCGCTTCGACCGGGAGTTAGACCTGGACGTGAGCAACCTGGCGCCCATGGTCACCTTCGGCACCAATCCGGGCATGGTCATTCCCATTGATGGCACCGTGCCGGCCAAGGTGGCAGACCCAGGTTTCAAAAAAGCGCTGGACTACATGCAGATCGAGGCCGGCAAGCCCCTGTTGGGCAAGCCAGTGGACGTGGTGTTCATTGGCAGCTGCACCAACTCCCGACTGAGCGACCTGCGCCAGGCGGCGCATATATTGCGGGGTCGCAAGATCCCCGACTCGGTTCGGGTGCTGGTAGTCCCGGGAAGCCAGCACATCAAACACGAAGCGGAGGCTGAGGGGCTGGACCAGATCTTTCTGGCTGCCGGAGCGGAGTGGCGGGAGTCCGGTTGCTCCATGTGCCTGGGTATGAACGGCGACACGGTGGCGAGCGGCAAGCTCTCGGTGAGTACCAGCAACCGCAATTTCGAAGGCCGCCAGGGCCCGGGTGCCCGCACTATCCTGGCCAGCCCGGCTACCGCCGCCGCCACGGCCGTGAACGGCGCAGTCAGCGACCCGCGCCAGTTCCTGAACTGACCGAGACAGGCTATGAAACCGATTATCCGCTTCAGCTCGCACACGGTGGTGCTCCCTTTTGACGATATCGACACGGACCAGATTATTCCGGCCCGCTTCCTGACCACCACAACCCGGGAGGGCCTGGGGGACGCCCTGTTCAGCGACTGGCGCTACGACAGCGATGGCAGTCCCGACCCGGATTTTGTGCTGAATACGCCTGCCGCCCAGGGCGCCGAGATTCTCGTGGCGGGAAACAACTTTGGCTGCGGGTCCTCCCGGGAGCACGCCCCCTGGGCACTGTTGGATTACGGCTTCAAAGCAGTCATCAGCACCCAGCTTGCCGATATCTTTCGCAACAACTCGCTCAAGAACGCTCTGGTGCCCATCATAGTGGACCCCAAGACCCACGCCTGGCTGCTGGAGCACCCTGGGACAGAAGTCGAGGTGGACCTGGAGGACACGGTCATCAGGCTGGCGAACGGCCAGGCGGTCACCTTCCCACTGGATCGATTCTCCCGCTACTGCATGATGCACGGCACTGACCAGCTCGGCTTCCTGTTGCAGCAGGATGAGGCCATCAGTGCCTACGAACGCGAGCGCGCATGGCCCATTTGATTATCGTCCTGCCCGGCGACGGGATCGGCCCGGAAGTCACCGCCCAGGGGGTACGGGCGCTGCGGGCAGTGGCCGATAAGCATGGCTTCCAGTTGGACCTTCAGGAAGCGCTGATCGGCGGGGCTGGGCTGGACGCCGCTGGCGATCCCCTCCCCGCCGAGACCGAAGCGGCCTGCGCCGGAGCGGCCGCTGTCCTGCTGGGCGCCGTAGGGGGCCCGAAGTGGGACGCCCTGCCCCGTGAGCAACGGCCGGAGCAGGGTCTGCTGCGCCTGCGTAAGGCGCTGGGCGTATTCGCCAACCTGCGGCCGGTCACGCCCTACCCTGAACTGGCCGCGGCTTCGCCCCTGCGACCGGAGCGCCTGGCGGACGTGGATATGCTGGTGGTGCGCGAACTCACGGGAGGGATCTATTTCGGCCACAAAGAGCAAACCGCAACCCGAGCTGTGGATCACTGCGAGTACAGCGTCGCCGAGATCGAGCGCGTGTTTCGCATGGCGGCGCGCCTGGCACAGGGCCGAAGCGGCCGGATCACGTCCGTGGACAAGGCCAACGTGCTTGCGACATCCCGGCTGTGGCGGGAAACGGTCACGCGGATGCATAGCCAGGAATTCCCGGACCTGGCGCTGGAACATCTGCTGGTGGATGCGGCGGCGATGCACCTGCTGTCCCGCCCCAGGGACTTCGACGTCATCGTGACCGAGAACATGTTTGGCGACATCCTGACGGACGAGGCCTCCATGCTGGCCGGGTCCCTGGGACTTCTGCCGTCGGCTTCCCTCGGCGATCAGGGCCGTGGCCTCTACGAGCCCATTCACGGTTCGGCCCCGGACATTGCCGGTCGAGGCATCGCCAACCCGGTCGGCACCTTACTCAGCGCCGCCATGCTGCTGCGCCATTCTCTGGGCGAGGTCGCGGCGGCCGCCGATCTGGAACGCGCCGTAGCCGACGTCATCCGCGGCGGTGGCCGAACCGCCGACCTGGCCGCCGCGAACACGCTGTCCACCGCAGCCTTTGGCGATGCGGTGCTGGCCGCGCTGAGCGCCTAGGCGGTCTGCTCCGCCAGTTGCAGAGCAGCTGAGCCCGCCGCCGCGTCCAGAGCCTGGGTCAGGTCGGCGACCAGATCCTGCTTCGCCTCGACCCCCAGCGATAGCCGCAACAAGGCATCGGTGATGCCGGCGGCTTTGCGGTCGGCTGCGCTGAAGGGCGCGTGCGACATGCTGGCAGGGTGACAGACCAGACTCTCGACGCTACCCAGGGAAACGGCCAGGGAGAACAATTGCACCGATTCCAGAAAGCGCCGCACGGCGGGCTCACCACCGCGCAACTCGAAACTCAGCATGCCACCGAAGCCCCGTTGCTGCCGCCGGGCCAAATCATGCTGCGGGTGATCCGGCAGTCCCGGGTAATGCACCCGCCGCACCGCCGGGTGTTCCTGCAGGGACCTGGCGACCGCCGCCGCATTTTCTTCGTGGATGCGCAAGCGCGCCTGCAACGTTCGCAGGCCGCGCAGGGTCAAGAAGCTGTCGAAGGGCGACCCGGCGAGCCCGAGGGTGTTGGCCCACTCCTGCAGTGCCGTCAACTGGGATTGCCCCTTAGCGACCACGGCACCGCCAACGACATCGCTGTGGCCGTTGAGATACTTGGTGGTGGAGTGCACCACCAGATCCGCGCCCAGTGACAGGGGCTGCTGCAGGGCCGGCGACAGGAAGGTGTTGTCCACCACGCTCAAGGCACCCGCATCTCGGGCCATTTGGCACAGCTTGGCGATATCCACCACCCGCAACAGCGGGTTCGTGGGCGTCTCGATCCAGAGCATCTGGGCGCCCGCCAGCGCGTCTGCCACGGCGGCCGTGGCGGTCTGATCCACAAAGACCACGTTGAGGCGCTGCTTCGCGGCAAGCCGCTGGAGCAGCCGATAGGTTCCCCCGTAACAATCCGCCGGCGCTACCACCGCCGCCCCCGTCGGCAGCAGCTCCAGGGTAAGGGCTATCGCCGCCATGCCCGAGGCGGTGATGACCGCGCCGGCGCCGTCCTCCAGCTCCGCAAGCGCTGCTCCGAGCTGGTCCCTTGTCGGGTTGCCGCTGCGCGTGTAGTCATAATCCCGCGCTTCGCCCAAGCCTGCGAAGGTAAACGTGGAACTCAAATACAGCGGCGGCATGACCGCGCCGAACTGCTCGTCCTCATCGACCCCGGCCCGTGCCGCCCGGGTTGCCTGCTGCCACTGCTTGTCGGTCATGCTCACCACTCCGTCTTGTGATGGCCGGCCGCGTTGGCGCCGGCTCGACTCATCGAGCGGGCCTGGCGGGTTCGGGAGAGAGCGTGGGCAGCGGTGTTGGCGGCCGGCGGCTCATCTCTCGACGTCCCCGGCGGGCGTCGCAGGAGTTGGCACCTTGGCGAGCAGGTGAGCTCGGCGGTTGCCCCGGCGTCTGTGGGCCTGTCCCTCAGCCGGTCTCGATGAGTAATACCAGTCTAGAGCCTTCCCAACATCGTGAGCAAGATATTTGACGCAGCCTGTCAAATTGTACTAGTGTAATAGCGTGTTAATACGCTACGATGATTCTCCGCATGAAAGAACACCGTCTTACAGATGCCCAGCGGGCCGCTGCCGCCGAGCAGAGCCTTTATAAGGCCCTGTTGACGTTGCGCACGCCTGACGAATGTCAGCGTTTCCTGGCCGATCTGTGTACCCCCGCGGAGTTGGAGGCCATCGTGGACCGGTGGGCGGTCGTGCCGCTACTCCAGGAAGGCCTGCCCTATCGCAGAATTCATGACCTCACGGGCGTGTCCGTGACCACCATCGGCCGCGTGGCCCGCTATCTCTCGAACGGCAACGGCGGTTACCAGTTGGCTTTGGCCAGGCTCGCCAAAAGCGGCCGCGGGAGCGCCCTGCAATGATCGACAAACAGCAGCGCATCAAGATCGCAGTGCAGAAATCGGGGCGCCTCACGGAGCACTCCCTGGAGCTGTTGACCCGCTGCGGACTGAGCTATTCGCGGGGCCGCGATCAGTTGATCTGCTATGGCGAAAACATGCCTGTAGACGTGCTGCTGGTCCGCGATGACGATATTCCCGGCCTGGTTCAGGACGATATCTGCGATCTGGGCATCGTCGGCCTCAACATCATCGAGGAAAAACGCCTGAAACTGGCCGCAACGACTCAAGCGCAACTGTTTGATCAGCTGCGCCTGCTCAACTTCGGGCAGTGCCGGCTGGCCTTCGCAGCACCCAAGGCCATGCCCTACTCGGGACCTGAGTCCCTGCAGGGGCTGCGCATTGCCACCAGCTACCCTGCCATTGTGGCCGATTACCTGCAGCGCAACGGTATCCAGGCCACCGTGGTGGAGTTTTCCGGCGCCGTGGAAATTGCGCCGCGGCTTGGCAAGTCTGATGTGATCTGCGATCTGGTATCCACCGGCTCCACGCTGGCGGCGCACGAACTGGAAGAGTGGGACACGCTGATGGAGTCCCAGGCGGCGATCATCCACACTCCTGTGCCGCTGCCCGCGGCCAAGGCCGAGTGGGTGGACCGACTGCTGCAGCGCATCGACGGCGTCATTCAGGTGCGGGAAAGCAAATACATCATGCTGCACGCGCCCCGGGCGGCGCTAGGCGAAATCCGGCGCCTGCTGCCGGGCACGGAAGCACCCACCATCATGCCGTTGGACGGCATCGAAGATCGCGTGGCCGTCCATGCGGTGTGTCGGGAGAACGTTTTCTGGGAGACCCTGGAGAGCTTAAAGCAGGCTGGTGCCAGCTCGCTGCTGGTATTACCCGTTGAAAAGATGTTGGGCTGAGAGGAAGGCATGCAAACCGTGCGGTGGACTGAGCTTGCTGCAGTCGAACGGCAGCGACTGCTGACCCGTCCCGCGATCCGCGATGGCGGCAGCATCGCCGCCCAGGCGGCAGCGATCATTGAACGCGTACGCCAGGAAGGCGACGTGGCTCTGCGCGATCTCACTGCGCGTTTTGACCATGTCGACCTCAGCACGCTTCAGGTCGCGGATGACGAGTTCGCCTGGGCCGAAGCCGCGCTGACCTCGGAGCAACGGCAAGCTATCGGCGCGGCGGCCGAGAATATCGCCACTTTTCACCGCGCCCAGCAACCGACGGACCTCACGGTAACGACGGCGGCAGGGGTCACCTGTGAGCGAGTGACCCGGCCCATTCCGCGGGTGGGTCTGTATGTGCCTGCCGGCAGTGCCCCCCTGCCCTCCACGGCCTTGATGCTGGCGGTGCCGGCGTCCCTCGCGGAGTGTCCCCGGGTTGTGATCTGCACGCCACCGCGGGCGGATGGCCGCGCCGATCCGGCCGTGTTGGTGGCAGCGCAGACGGCGGGTGTCAACGAGGTTTACAAGGTCGGCGGCGCTCAGGCAATCGCCGCCATGGCCTACGGGACCGCGACCGTGCCCAAGGTGGACAAGATTTTCGGCCCGGGCAACGCCTGGGTGACCGCCGCCAAAGTCCAGGTTGCCCAGGACCCCGCCGGAGCAGCGCTGGATATTCCAGCAGGTCCCTCCGAGGTGCTGGTCATCGCCGATGACAGCGCGGATGCAGGTTTCGTGGCCTCCGATCTCCTGTCCCAGGCGGAGCACGGCCCCGATTCCCAGGTCGTGCTGGTCACCACCAGCGCGGCGCTGGCCAAAGCCACCCTCGAACAGATCCACCAGCAACTGACCGCGCTCTCGCGCCGCAGCGTTGCCGAGCAAGCCCTGGCGGCCAGCACCGCCATCCTGGTGGCTGACCTGGAACAGGCGTTTACCGTGAGCAATGCGTACGGCCCGGAACACCTGATTCTCCAGATCGCCGAACCACGACGCTGGCTCGACCGGGTAAGCGCGGCGGGTTCGGTGTTTCTGGGACCCTGGGCACCGGAATCCATCGGGGATTACTGCTCCGGAACCAACCACGTGCTGCCCACCTACGGCTTTGCCCGCAATCACTCAAGCCTGGGGCTGACCGATTTCCTGCGCAGCATGACGGTGCAGGAACTGACGCCCGACGGCCTGCGCCTGATCGGTCCCACTGCCCAGACCCTGGCTGCCCTGGAAGGCCTCGACGCCCACGGCAACGCCGTCGCGTTGCGCCTCGCGGCGCTGGATGCCGAAACACTCACATGAGCGACGTGCTGCGGTTAGCCCGGCCTGATCTCCGGTCGCTGGTTCCCTACGAACCGGCCGCTTACGAGCCGGCGCTGGTGCGAATGAATGCCAATGAAGCGCCGTGGCGTGCGCCTGGCGACCATAGCGAGCGCGGACTGAACATCTACCCGCCGCCCCGGCCGGCACAGCTCACCACCGCGCTGGCAGCCCACTACCGGGTTGACGAGGACCAGATCCTGGTCACCCGCGGCAGCAGTGAGGCGATCGATTTACTGATCCGCGGCTTCTGCCGCGCGGGCATCGATGAAGTCATCCTCTGCCCGCCGACCTTTGGCATGTATTCCTTCTATGCCCAGGCCCAGGGGGCTCGACTCAGGCAAGTGCCGCTGCGGGCCGACGCCGGATTTAGCCTGGACGTGGACGGCATTCTCGATGCCTGGAACGACAACAGTCGCCTGCTATTCATTTGCAGCCCCAATAATCCCACCGGCCAAAAGTTCGATCGGGGCGCAATCACGGCGCTGTGTGAAAGTTTGCGCGGGCGCGGCGTCGTAGTGATCGACGAGGCCTATCGGGAGTTCTCCGCCACGCCCGACTACACCGAACTGCGGGAGCGCTTCGACCACGTGGTATTGCTGCGCACCCTATCCAAGGCACTCGCGCTGGCCGGACTGCGTTGCGGCGCAGCGCTGGCCGCACCGCCCGTGATCGAGTTGCTCGAAAGGATCAGCCCACCGTACACGTTCCCCACCCCGGCGATCGAACTGGCTGCGGCATCCCTGACACCCGCCTCGTTAGCCGTGGCGAAGGAGCGCCTGACGCTGATCAAGACCGAGCGGGAGCGGCTGACCCAGGAACTCGGTGCGCTGGGCGATGTGGTGAAGGTCTGGCCCAGTGAGGCTAACTTTGTCTTTGTGCAAACGCGCGACGCAGCGTCATTCTGCGCGCGCGCGCGGGCCGGAGGGATCCTGCTGCGAAACTTTGGCAAACAGCCGGACACGTCGGAGTGTGTCCGTATCTCGGTGGGTCAGCCGGAGCAGAATGATCGCCTGCTGGCGATTCTAGGCGGCGCGCAGGACATGGATCATGACGACTAAGGTTCTGTTCGTTGATCGGGGCGGCACCTTGATCCAGGCAGCGAGCAGCGGGCCGATCGACGCCATTAGCGACATCCGCCTGCTACCCGGCGTCATCCCAGCGCTACTTCGCCTCACCCGGCAGGGCTACCGGTTGGTCATGGTCAGTAACCAGGCCGGTCTGGGCACTGCCGCCTACCCCCGGGAGCAGTTTACGGCTGTCCAGGATTTTCTACTGGGGCTGTTGAGTTCCCAGGGCATCGCCTTTGACGCCGTATTCGTGTGTTCCCATCTGCCTGACGCTGGCTGCGCCTGCCGCAAGCCCAAGGCCGGTCTGGTTCACGAGTATCTCGCCGCAACCCCTATTGATCGTGGCCGCAGCGCCGTGGTGGGCAACCAGGATAGTGATATGGAGCTGGCGGCCAATCTAGGCCTGCGCGGTTTTAGGATTCGATTGGACGGCACGGCCGAGGAAAATTGGCAGCACGTGGCCCATATGCTCCTGGACGAACCGCGGCGCGCGACGGTGCGGCGCGTGACCAAGGAAACTCGGATCGCTGCCAGCGTGGATTTGGACCAGTCGGGGGAAATTCGGGTAAGCACCGGGTTGGGTTTCTTCGATCACATGCTGGAGCAGCTGGCCAAGCACGGCGGCTTTTCGCTGACGCTGGAATGTCAGGGCGATCTGCATGTAGATGATCATCACACCGTCGAGGATGTGGCCTTGACGCTGGGGCAGGCCCTGGCCGAGGCGCTCGGCGACAAGCGGGGCATTGGCCGATATGGCTTCCTGCTGCCCATGGACGAGAGCCAGGCTCGGGTCGCCATCGATCTGGGCGGGCGGCCTTACGCCGTATTTGAAGGTGTGCTGAGCCAGGACCGGGTAGGCGAAATGGCGACGGAGCTGGTGCCTCACTTTTTTCAATCTTTGAGCCAGAGCCTGGGCGCTGCTATTCATGTCAGCTTGACCGGTGACAACACCCATCACATGGTGGAAGCCGCCTTCAAGGGGGTTGCCCGGGCGCTGCGTCAGGCGTTAGCACGTGCCGGTGACGAGCTGCCCACCACCAAGGGCATGCTGTGATGGCTCAACCCGTGATCATCAACAGCGGTGGCGCGAACCTGGCGTCCTTGCGGTTTGCGCTGCAACGTTTGGACATGGAGGTTCCGGTGACCAGCGATGCCGCGGCGATTCGCGCCGCCAGTCACGTGCTGCTGCCCGGCGTGGGGGCTGCCCGGGATGCCATGGACCGGCTCGCGGCCGCGGGGCTGGCTGAGGTTATCCGCAGCCTCACCCAGCCGGTGCTCGGCATCTGTCTGGGCATGCAGCTGCTGTTTACGACCTCGGAAGAAGACGAGGCCCAGTGTCTGGACGTGATTGCCGGCCGCGCGGTGCGCTTCCCGGAAAGATCCAACCTGCCGGTGCCCCAGATGGGGTGGAACGAGCTGCTGCCCTGCAAACACTCGCCGCTGCTGGCCGGGATTGGGCCCGGCAGCTACGCCTACTTCGTGCACAGCTACGCGGTCCCGGTCGGCGACTACACCTTAGCCACCACAGAGTATGGCGGGCCCCTGTCCGCCGTGGTTGGCCAGGACAATTTTTATGGCACCCAGTTTCATCCGGAACGCTCCGCGCAAGTGGGGGCGCGGATTCTGCGTAACTTCCTGGAGTTGCCGTGGAGCTGATTCCCGCTATCGATCTCCGGCACGGACGCTGCGTGCGGCTGCTGCGCGGGGAATATGACCAGGAGACCCGTTACGAGGTTGATCCGGCGGACCTGGCGCAGCGCTATGCCACCATGGGCGCCAACTGGCTGCACGTAGTGGATCTGGATGGTGCCCGTGACGGGCAACCTAAGCATCTGGAACTGGTAGCACGCATGGCAAGCCGGGCGAATCTGCGGGTACAAATGGGCGGCGGGCTGCGCACCGAGGCATCTCTGCGCGCCGCGCTGTCGGTCGTGGATCGCGCCGTGGTCGGCAGTGTGACCGCGGACGACCCGGAGCTGGCCTGTCGGTGGCTTGCTGAGCTGGGGGCGGAGCGCCTGGTATTTGCGCTGGATGTGCGTTTTGACCGCCGCGGCGTACCTCGAGTGGCGAGTCATGGTTGGACCCAGGCGACCGCCATGTCCCTGTGGGATGCGCTGGAGATCTTTGTTCCGGCAGGACTCACCCACGTGCTGTGCACGGACGTGGACCGGGATGGCGCCCTCGCAGGGCCGAACCTGGCGCTGTACCGCCAATGTGCGCGGGACTGGCCTCAGGTCCATTGGCAGGCATCCGGCGGGGTCCGGGACGCGGCCGACCTTGCGGCCCTCGCCGATATCGGCGCCGCGGCGGCGATATCGGGCAAGGCACTGCTGGATGGCCTGCTGACGCCGGAGGAGATCCCACAATTCTTGCCAAACGCATAATCCCCTGCCTGGATGTCCGCGACGGCGTGGTCGTCAAGGGCGTGCAGTTTCGCAACCACCGGGTCATGGGCGACATCCTGGAGCTGGCTGCGCGCTATCGTGAAGAAGGGGCCGATGAACTGGTGTTCTATGACATCACGGCGAGCCCTGACGGCCGCAGCGTCGACCGCAGCTGGGTCAACCGGGTCGCCGCGGTGCTCGATATCCCCTTCTGCGTCGCGGGCGGCATCAAGAGCGTTGCCGATGCGGAAGAAGTGCTGAACCTGGGCGCGGACAAGATATCCATAAACTCGCCGGCTCTGGCCGATCCGGAATTGATCGGCACGCTGGCGCGGCGCTTTGGATCCCAGTGCGTCGTCATCGGTATTGACAGCATGGAGCGCGACGGCGCCTACGAGGTGTACCAGTACACGGGCGACCCCGACCGCAGCCGCGGGACGGCCCGTGCCACCGCGGCCTGGGTTGGCGAGGTTCAGGAACGCGGCGCGGGGGAAATCGTCCTCAACTGCATGAACCAGGACGGCGTGCGGCAAGGTTACGACATCAACCAGTTGGAACAGATCCGCGCGGTTTGCCGCGTCCCCCTGATCGCTTCCGGCGGCGCTGGCGCGATGCAGCACTTCGCGGAGGTGTTCACTGCCGCCAATGTGGACGGCGCCCTGGCGGCTACCGTGTTTCACTCCGGCAGCATCCCTATCCCTGACCTTAAACGGTACTTGCTGGGCGCGGGCATCGCGATCCGGCCGCCATGAGCACGGAGCAGCCTATGACGGACTACGCGTTCTTAACCGAATTGGAAGCCATAATCGACGCTCGCCTGGCTGCGCCGAGCCCGGACAGCTACACGGCGCGCCTGGCAGCCGCCGGCGTGAAGCGTGTCGCCCAGAAAGTCGGTGAGGAAGGTGTCGAGGTAGCTCTCGCAGCGGCTCTGGATGAACCCAGCGAGGCCCTGAGCGCCGAGGCCGCCGACCTGGTGTATCACTTGCTGGTCCTGCTCAAGTTGCGCAATCTGACTCTCGCCGACGTGGTACGCACGCTCAAAGCGCGCCATCAGAACTGACTTCAGATGACGAATTCCCGGGCAGGTTCGCGCAGATTGTAATGTGAGCTCATGACGTAGCCGTAAGCGCCGGTGTTGGCGATCAGGATCACGTCGCCCTCTTCGCTGACCGGCAGCAGGCGGTCTGAGCCCAGCCTGTCCCCGGTCTCGCAGTTAGGCCCGACGATGTTTACGATCTCGGTGGCCGGTTCGCCCAGACGGCTCAGATTCACGATCTCGTGATAGGCACCGTAGAGGGCCGGCCGAATGAGAGAGTTCATACCGGTGCTCACACCCAGGTACTGCACCTCACCCTTGCCTTTCAGCTGAGTCACCTGAGCCACCAGCACGCCCCCCTGGGCCACCAGAAAGCGCCCCGGCTCGAGCCACAACTCGTAATCCGGATGGGCGGATTTCATCTCGCCAAGGACCGCATCCAGCGCCGCCATGTCCAGGGCTTTCTGACCCGGCTTCTCAGGAATGCCCAGGCCACCTCCGAGATCCAGATAACGCACGTCGGGAAATTGCTGAGCCAGCCCCAACAGGCACGCGCCCGTGTCGCGCCAGTTGCCCGGCGTCAGGATGCCGCTGCCGGTGTGCGCATGCAGCCCCACCACCCGCGCATTAGCTCGGGTGACCAACTCTCCCAACTCCTCCATCTCAAAAAGCGGTACCCCGAACTTGGAGTGCACACCGGCGGTACGCACATGTTCATGGTGGCCACGCCCCTGCCCCGGATCGGTACGAATGAACAACTCCTGCTGCGCGAACAGCTCCGGCCAGGCCCGCAATGGATACAGATTATCCAGGGTCACCCAGACGCCCTGCTCCAGCGCCCACTCGTATTCCGCTCGCGGCGCAAAATTCGGCGTGAACAGAATCGCCCGCCGATCGATATCCGGCAGAACTTCCAAGACGCGGCGAATCTCGCCGGGCGAGACGCACTCCAGGTTCGCCCCGGCGCCGTGGATCAGCTGAAGTATCTCCGGATGGGAGTTGGCCTTCATGGCATAGAAGACCCGATCAACGGACTTCAGATCCCGCAGGGCCTGCACCGCCCCTAGCACGGAGTCCCGGTGGTACACGTAGGCAGACTGCTCGCGCTGGGCGATATCAAGCAGCGTGTCTTTGTGCTCAGCCCACCAGGGAGGCACGGCCGCGACCGGCGAGGCTTTAGGCGCCTGCAGTTGCTCCCAGGTCGGGCCAAACACCCTGCCCTCGTTGAACTGGCCGACCAGCAGCCCGTGCAGCTTCTGGACCAAGCGGTGAGCATGCTCGGCGTCGACCACGAAGGTCAGGTTAAGACCATTGGCCGCCTGGGTCACCAGATGCACCGGTTGCTCCTCAAAGACCTCCAGTGCCGGCCCGAGCTCGTGGAGAATGGCGCGGATCTTGCGCCCGACCAGGGTCACGGCTGCGCAATCGTCGATGATGCGCACGCGACACAAACGCCGGAGGTCATCGGCAAGCAGATCCAGGGTACCCGGATCGACCGCGCTGGCGCCGACATCGATGGATACTGTGACGTTACTTTCTGAGGTTGACACCAGGTCCACCGACAGGCCGTGGACGCGGAAGCAATCGAAGGCCTCCGCGAGAAACCCGACCTGCTGCCACATCTGCATGGACTCCATGCTCACCAGAGTCAGCCCACCGCGGGAGGAAATCGCCTTGAGCTGGGCCGTGTCCTCACCAGGCGCCTGCGACACCACAGTGCCCGGCCACTGAGGGTGACTGGTACAACCAAGGATCAAAGGTATGCCGTAACTCCGCAACGGCGGAATACAGCGCGGATGCAACACACCGCCGCCAGCCGAGGCTATTTCCTGTGCCTCGTGATAAGCGAGCGACCGGAGCAGTCGGGCTGAGGGTACCGCCCTTGGATTGGCGCTAAACAGCCCGGGGACGTCGGTCCAGATCTCCAGCCGCCGCGCCTTGAGCTTGGCAGCCACGTAGGCAGCCGACGTATCCGAACCCCCGCGGCCCAGCAGCACCGAGTCGCCGCGGGCGTTGCGGGCAATGAACCCCTGCGTGAGGATAACAGGGTGCAGTTCAGCGAAGCGCTCCACCAGCTCGGCATCCGGCGCGAAGTCGCAGGTGGCCGCGAGAAACCGGGAACGCTCGGTGCTGTCTCTGGCCGGCTTGCTCTGGAGCACGGTTCGGGCATCCACCCAGCTGTTTGCCACACCCGCACTTTGCAGATACTCCGAACCCAGCAACGTCGCGGCGAGCTCGCCAGCGGCCATGACCCGGGCGTGGACGCGCGGACTGGCCTCGCCGACCAGCCGGATGCCGGCAGCCAGTTGGGCCAACTCGGCAAAGCAGCGCGCCAGTTCGGCCCCACCGTCTACGCCAAGATCGTTCGCCAACTCCTTGTGGCGACCCTCGATGTCATCGAGGATGGCTTGATAGTCACCGGTGACCGCCGCGTCCAGCAACTGCTCCAGCAGATTGGAGATACCCGCCAAGGCCGAGTGCACGACCACGACTCGCAACCCGGATCGCAAGCGGCCGCGAATCAAGGTTGCGATCCGCTGCCAATTGTCCGCACTGGCCACGCTCGTACCGCCAAACTTCATCACCAGCCAGGGCGATTCCGGGTAGCTTGTCTCTACGCCTTCGTCAACTCTCAGCTGCGCGCCGTCGCTCATGATGGGTGCTCCCTCGTCTCACCAAGAAAAAAGCCCGCCGGGTGGAACCGCAGCGGGCTTCTTGTTCGGTAGACGTTCCGTGTTACGTCATAGTCGGCACAAGCCACCCGCTGACCAGCTCGTTTTGGCCATCATCTTCTCGGGTTTCATGGTGTACTTGACTTTGTGCATGGCGGCAAAGTAGCCGGTATCCTTTTTCGGGTCAAGGGCGTGCCGCTAGTCATCCAGCCCGGCGTCGGTCACCGCGCCGCTGGAGGCTGAGCTGACCAGGTGCGCGTACTTAGCTAACAACCCGCGTTTCGCCCTCGCCGGCGGCGGTGACCAGGCGCGCAGACGATGGTCCAACTCATGCTGGGGGATCTCCAGTTCGATGAGCTTGCGGTTGGCGTCAATGGTGATGGCATCCCCATCCTGAACCACCGCGATGGGACCACCCACCGCTGCCTCGGGGGTCACGTGCCCAACCACGAAACCATGACTGCCGCCTGAGAAGCGGCCGTCCGTGATCAAGGCAACCTCCGAACCCAGCCCCTTACCCATAATGGCGGCGGTGGGGCTCAGCATCTCCCGCATGCCGGGACCGCCTTTCGGCCCCTCGTAGCGAATCACCAGCACATCCCCGGGTACCACCACATCGCCGAGAATGGCGCGCAGCGCCTCTTCCTCGGAATGGAATACTCGCGCGTTGCCGGAGAAGCTGGTCCCCTCCTTGCCGGAGATCTTAGCCACGGCGCCCTCCGGCGCCAGGTTACCGTAGAGAATGGCGAGATGACTGTCGGCCTTGATGGGGTTGTCAAAGCCATAGACGACGTCCTGCTCGGCAGGATAGGACCCCACGCTGGCCAGGTTCTCCGCGAGGGTGTTGCCGGTGACGGTCAAACAATCGCCGTGCAGCAGCCCAGCGTCCAGCAGCATTTTCATCAGCGGCTGGATACCGCCGATCTGGATCAGTTCGGACATCATGTACTTGCCACTCGGTCGCAGGTCTGCCAGGACCGGCACTCGGGCACCGATGCGCGTGAAGTCGTCGAGTTCCAGAGGAATCTGCGCGTCGTGGGCGATGGCCAGCAGATGCAGCACCGCATTCGTGGAGCCACCCAGCGCAATCACCAACGTGATGGCGTTCTCAAAGGCCTCACGACAAAGGATATCCGAGGGGCGAATGCCCCGGTTCAACAACTCCACTACCGCTTCGCCGGCGCGCCGGCAGTCGACCCGCTTGGAGTCGGACACGGCCTCTTGGGCGGAGCTGTTGGGCAGGCTCAGGCCCAGAGCTTCGATGGCTGATGCCATGGTGTTGGCCGTGTACATGCCCGCACAGCTGCCGGGACCCGGGATCGCTGTGGACTCCACCTCCTTGAGCTCCGCCGCGCTGACGGTACCGCCGGCGAATCCACCGACCGCTTCGAAGACGGCCACCACGTCGCGATGCTTGGGCCCCGGTTGAATGGTGCCGCCGTAGACGAACACCGAGGGCCGGTTCAGACGCGCCATGGCCATCACGCAGGCGGGCATGTTTTTGTCACAACCGCCGATAGTGACCAGGCCATCAAATCCCTGGGCGCCCGCCACCGCCTCGATGGAGTCGGCGATGACCTCGCGGGAGATCAGCGAATAGCGCATCCCGGGGGTTCCCATGGAGATGCCGTCAGACACCGTAATGGTGTTGAAAATAACGCTCTTGCCGCCGGCTGCATCGGCGCCCAAGGCGGACTCCCGCGCCAGAGCATCAATGTGCATATTGCAAGGCGTCACCATGCTCCAAGTGGATGCGATACCCACCTGGGGTTTGGCAAAGTCCGCATCGGTGAAGCCCACCGCCCGCAACATGGCGCGGCTGGGTGCCTGTTCCACGCCGTCTACGACCACGCTGGAGAACCGGCGCGGATCCCTGTCCTTCTCACTCATCAGGTTGGTCCTCGGGACGGGGCTGCCCCGTCGACCTCATTAGGATAACGAATCTTGTCCTTCAGTGGTTGGCCGCCGCCTCCGGCGGTAACAGCTTGCCCGGGTTCATGATGCCGTTTGGGTCCAGGGTTCGCTTCAGAGTCCGCATCAGCGCAACTTCCACTGGCGAGCGGAACCGCGCCAACTCAGACTGTTTGAGCTGCCCGATGCCATGCTCCGCGCTGAAGCTGCCGCCCAGCGATTCCACCAGGGCGTAGATGCTGGCGGTGATCGCGGCGCCATCCGCCAGAAAGCTGTCCGGATCGCCGTCGCGCGGCTGCAGAACATTGAGATGAACGTTGCCATCACCCACATGGCCGAACGCGACTGTTCGGGCGCCTGGAGACAGTCGTTGGATGCGCTCCCGGGCAGCGCGAACCAACGCCGGGATGTTGCTCAGTGGCACCGAGACATCGTGCTTGAGGCCCACGCCCTCCCGCTTCTGCGCCTCGGACATGGACTCACGCAACTGCCAAAGGGCTTGCGCTTGGGACCCGGAAGACGCCAACACGCCATCAACCGCATGGCGCTCGCTCACTAACCGCTCCAGCCAACGCGTAACCCGTTCTGAGGTATCCGCGTCGCCGAGAAAGGAACCCAATTCCACCAGGAGATACCACGGGGCAGTCAAGGGCAGCGGGAGGTGCGCACCGGGCATGTGGCGGCAGACCAATTCCAGACCAATGCGCGGCATCAGTTCCAGCGCCAGCATCTCCAACCCCGGCGCGGCGCGCCCCGCTTCCAGCACGGCGAAAGCATCTTCCAAACGGCGCTGGGCTAACATGACCGTAGCGCGACTGCGATGCCGCGCCTGCAACTTCAACACCGCGGCCGTGATTACGCCCAGCGTGCCTTCGGCACCGATAAACAGGTTCTTCAGATCGTAGCCCGCCGTATCTTTTCGCAGCGCCCGCAGCGCATCCAGCACGCCACCGTCCGGCAACACCACCTCCAACCCGAGCACCTGATCGCGCGCGTTGCCGTAGCGCAGCACGTTAATTCCCCCGGCATTGGTGGACAGGTTGCCACCGATCTGGCTCGACCCCTCCGATGCCAGGCTCAGCGGCAAGTAGCGCTGCACAGACGCCGCTGCCTGCTGCAGATCCGCCAGGAGGCAGCCCGCTTCTGCGGTGAGCGTATTCGCCGTCGGATTGAGATCCCGCACCCGATTAAGACGCCTCAGACTGAGCAGGACCTGCTCGCCGCTGGCATCTGGCATGGCGCCACCCACCAGTCCGGTGTGGCCGCCCTGTGGCACCACACCGACGCCGAGCCCGTTGCAGATGCCGACCATCCGGGCGACGTCTGCGGTTGATCTGGGCAACAACAGCAACGGCGTACGGCCACGAAAGCGGTCGCGCCACTCCACCAGATGAGGTGCAATCGTCTCCGGATCCGCCGACCACAGTTCCGCCGGTAGGCTGTGCTTGAGCTGGTCGATGGCATTATCGGCCATGGGGTTTTCCCCAGGGCAAGACCAGGCGGCAGAAGGATGCCTGGTCGATATTGCTGCCGCAGAAAATCAGCGCCACGCGTTTGCCCCGCAGCCGATCGGCCAGAGGCCCCAGCAGAGCCGCCGTGGCGGCGGCGCAGGCCGGCTCCGCCGCCAGTTTCATTTCTTCCAGGATCAAACCCATCGCCCGCCGCAGCGCGCTGTCATCCACCAGCACCACATCATCAAGAAACTTGCGGCAAGCGGCAAAGGAAACGGGTTCCGCATGGGGTGCCCCGAGGCTGTCGGCGATCGTGTCGACCCGGTCCAGCGCCACCGGCCGTCCGGCCGCAAGACTGCGCCGCATACTGTCCGCACCCGTCGGCTCAACGCCAAACACACGACAGTTACGTTGCTGCAGCTTGACCGCAGCCCCAACCCCCGCCGCCAGGCCGCCGCCACCGATGGGCACGATCACGGCATCCAGATCAGGGACATCGCGAGCCAACTCCAAGCCAACCCCGGCGGTACCCAGGATGGTGTGCTCACCCTCGAACGGATGAATGTAGGCACGCTGCTCCTCGGCCGCCAAACTTTCCACCATCTCGAACGCGCTCGCCACATCATCGGCGAAGACCACCTCGGCACCGTACTTGCGGCAGAGCTCAACGCGGCGCGGATTGGCGGCGGATAACATGACGACTTTCGCAGAAACGCCTAACTTTGCCGCCGCAAAGCTCACCGCGATAGCATGATTGCCCGCGCTCACCGCTGTGACGCCCCGGGCGAGCTGCTCGGCCGACAATGCGAACATATTGTTCAAGGCACCGCGGGGCTTGAAGGAACCGGTGCGCTGAAATAACTCCAGCTTTGCAAAAACGGCGCCGCCCTGCTGATCCATCACCGGCCCGTGCCAGCGCACCGTGGGGGTACGCACCAGGTGCGGTTGCAGCCGCGCCGCAGTGTTTTCAATAGCGCTTACGGAGAGCATCATGGACGATGACAATTTCACTTGAAACAGAAGCCTAGGCGCGCTTTTCCAGGTTGACACTAAATAGTATCATCCAGCTTGCCGCCCCATCCGAGTGACCTGTTGTCCGACACCGACGATTCCGGGATCTTTCGCCTGGCCAGCGTAGGCTCGTACCTGGACGCCCTTTCGGCTATCACCGACGAGATGGCTCTGGCGGATCGCAGCAATCTTATTTTCCTGGACAAGTGCCTGCACGAGCAGTGGGGGCTCGGGCAGAACGTGCTGCTCAACTGGTGTATCGAGCACCAGGGCATCAGTTTACTGGTCATACCCCACTACGCCGTCGCCGAGTATGCCGATGACGTCGCGGCCCAGGGGTTGACCGGCGAGCCGGAAGCCCGCGCGTCCGAGGACTTTTTCAAGATGTTGATCTCCGGCCAGCGCCAACTTCAGCCACGACAGCTGGCCCACGTGGCGCGCTTGCTGGGAATCGATAAAACCCACCTGCCGTTGCGGACGTCAATCCCCGATAATCCCCAGCTGCTGGCCATCATCGAGAAGATGATCCGCCGCTACAGCATCAGCTACGTGCCCAACCGCGCGGTAGCGCTGTTCGACATCGTCGGCTTCGGATTGTTGACTCCCTTCGAGCAGATGACCCAGCTCAACAGCCTATCCTATTCCGTGAATTCCGCTTATTCGAAAATGCTCGATAAGCACATTGGTATTAATTTCTCCCGCTCAAGCACCGGTGACGGCTTTTATATCTGGAATCGCGATCTGAATATCGAAGCCAACACCAATCTTTACCACTTCATGCACCTGGTGCTTGCCGACAACGCCATCGCCAGGCGCAAAGCGCGCCACAATACCGTGCCCTTACTGCGCGCATGTTTCCACGTGGGCAGCTGCTACGAGTTCCATCAGGCCGAGGGCCTCAGTCCGACCCTGTATAACTACATCGTTGGCGACGTCACCATAGAACTGGCCCGCATGATCGACCGTGCCCTGCCGGGACAGATCCTGGTCGGAGAGTTCGCGGCCAGAATCCCCCAATCCAACGCCCAGGGCGCAGGTACGGTCCGCCTGGATGCCATCGACTTTGTGAAGCGGGCCCGACAAAGCCTGGAACAGCTGAACGGACTGGAGCTCTCCGGGGAGCGAATTGAGGCGATCAAGTGCTATCTGACGGGAACACGCCTGAAGACCGGTGAATTCACCATTCGAAAGATCACCATCAACGATAAGCACGGCATGACTCGCAACGTCTTCAATGCCAAGATCAACATCTATCGGCAAAAGGCCGAGCCCATCCTGTTGGGCATCGAAGACCGTTTGCTCAGCGGCAACAGCATGGCTGACACGGCCAGCCAGCACCTGCTGCGTCCGGCCCAGCACTAGCCCGAGCGCCCTTCGGGCTCGCGCACCCCGTTTGGAACCTTCGCCGCGCGACAGCGCCTTCAGACGGAACCGCAGCAGCTGGCAACTTGGCGATTACCATGCGCGCGGCAACGGATTCCACCAGCGGGCGTTCTCTGGGTCAGGCGAACGGGTTGCGGGGAGCGCCTGGCGTGCCAGGAACATGCAGGCGGTCTTGTTATGTTCAACAGCCGAAACGGCGTTGCGACGTAATGTGCCCGGTTCGCGCCGCTCACCGGGCGGATCGCCGGGGCAACACCCAGCCGATACGAGAAGCCTGGGCGGAGCCAGGCGATCAGTGCCTTCGGGCCCTTAGTCCTTGCAGCGAGGGCTACCCCCAAGCTCCGGCGCCCACCCTTAACTGAAGGTCCGCCGTCGCCCGAAATGAGATGGTCGGGGCGACTGGATTCGAACCAGCGACCTCTTGCGCCCCATGCAAGTGCGCTACCAGGCTGCGCCACGCCCCGACCGGGGCAGCAATTCTAACGGATATCCAGCAGCGGAGTAACGCTACTGACGGCGCAGCAGCTTTAAGATCTCTTCAAGCTCCACGCGCATCTGGCGGATGATTTGCTGGCTTTGGCTAAGGTCCGTGCGAGCCTCATCGCCCGTCAGCCGCTGCCGTGCTCCGCCGATGGTGAAACCCTCGTCGTACAGCAGGCTGCGGATCTGGCGGATGATGAGCACATCCTGACGCTGGTAATAGCGCCGGTTACCCCGTCGCTTTACCGGTTTCAGCTGCGGGAACTCCTGCTCCCAATAGCGCAGCACATGAGGCTTCACACCACACAGGTCGCTGACTTCACCTATCGTGAAGTACCGCTTACCAGGGATAGGTGGAAGTTCGTCGTTATTCCCGGGTTCCAGCATAAGCTTCCACGCGCGCTTTTAGTTTTTGTCCTGGGCGGAAAGTAACAACCCTGCGTGCCGTGATGGGGATCTCCTCCCCTGTCTTTGGGTTCCGTCCGGGGCGCTGATTTTTATCGCGCAAATCGAAATTACCAAAGCCCGACAACTTCACCTGTTCGCCTTCAGCAAGCGCCGCACGCAGGTCTTCGAAAAAGCAATCGACCAGCTCGCGCGCTTCCCTCTTGTTGAGACCAAGCTCGTTAAATAACGACTCGGCCATGTCAGCTTTGGTGAGTGCCATTTTCTTTTTCAGTTTCTTATGGTCGCGCCCAATTTCTCGGTTAGGCGTTTGACAACGGAGCCCACGGTCCCCTCCGCGTCATGGTCAGTAAGCGTGCGCGATGTTTCCTGCAAAATCAAGCCTAACGCTATGCTTTTTCGGCTTGAATCTATGCCTCTTCCACGGTATACGTCGAACACGATTATGTCACTTAGGGCTGAGCCGGCGGCTTCCCTGGCATGAGCCACAACGGTGGCGGCATCCACATCCTCATCGACCACCACCGCCAGGTCCCGCCGAAGTGCCGGAAATTTTGACAGTCTGACGTAATGCGGCAAACGCGCCGTAAGCAGCACGTCCAAACGCAGCGCAAATAAAACAACCGGCTGATCTATCTCCAGTTTGGCGCTTACTACGGGATGCAAAGTCCCAAGCCAACCGGCGGACTGATCGCCCAGCCGTAACTGAGCGCTCTGGCCGGGGTGCAGCGCTGGGTGCTCCGCCCGCACCCAATCGACCTGCTGATGTCTACCGGTGCGCGCCACGAGCGCTTCCAGATCGGCTTTCACGTCATAGAAGTCCACCGTGCTTCGCTCGCTGTCCCACCAGCGCTCCGGCCAGCGGGAGCCGGCGGCGATGCCGGCCAGAATGGGCGTTTCGGTAATACCCTCGGCGCCCTCGTCGAACTCGCACCCCAGCTCGAACAGCCGCTGACGCTGGGCCTGGCGATGTAGATTCGCCCGCGCCGTGCTCAACAGGCCGGGCCAAAGGGAATGCCGCAACACCCCCATGTCCTGAGATATGGGGTTCGCCAGCCCCACCGGCGTCACATCAGGGAACAGCAGGCGCTGCAGCTTTTCATCGATGAAGCTGTAGGTGATTGCCTCCTGGTAGCCGCGGGCGACCAGAATATCGACCAGTTCATCCTCCTCCACCGCGTGTTCCGTGCAAGAGGCCAGCGAGGCAGCGGTCGGGGCCGGGGTCAGGGGAATGGCGTCATAGCCCACCAGACGCGCGATCTCCTCAACCAGGTCCTCCTCGATCCGGATATCGAAGCGAAACGGGGGCGGAGTCACCTGCCAGCGCTCGGCACCATCGCTGACCATCGTCATACCCAGCCTGCCCAGTACATTCTCGACCTGAGGTGCCGCCAACGACAGGCCCAGCAGCTGCTCCAGGCGTCGGGCGCGGAGCGGCACAGGCGCCGCTTGCGGCAGATGCCGCTCGGACACCGCGTCCACTAATGGCCCGGCCTCACCGCCCGCTATCTCCAGCAACAAGCGGGTCGCTCGCTCGATCGCGCGCGCCTGTTGCTGAGGATCCACGCCACGCTCAAACCGCAGCGAGGCATCCGTATGCAGACCCAGCTGACGCGCCCGACCAGCGATCGCATCCACCGCAAAGAAAGCCGCCTCGAGAAAAACGTCCTGAGTATTGTCGTCAACCGCCGTGGACAACCCACCCATAATGCCTGCCAGCGCGACCGCACGCGGCCCGTCGGCAATCACCAGCATCGTGTCGCTCAACTCCACTTCGTTGCCATCCAGCAACGTGAGCTTCTCCCCGGGCTGCGACCACCGCACGTCGATCCGGTCCTGGAGTTTGGCCAGGTCATAGCCGTGCAGCGGCTGGCCGAACTCGAGCATGACGTAATTCGTCACATCGACTACCGGGTGAATGCTGCGCACGCCGGCCCGCCGGAGCCGCTCCACCATCCAGGCCGGTGACCGGGCGCCTGCTGTCAGGCCTCGAATTGCGCGGCCCACAAAGCGCGGGCAACCCTCGGGGGCGCTCAGGTGCACCGGAACCTCATCGGCAACGGCCGCCGGAACCGGATCCGCAACGGGAATCGTCAGCGGCTGCTCCAGGCTTGCCGCCAGTTCTCGGGCAATGCCCAGCATGCTGAAGCAGTCTCCCCGATTCGGCGTCAGGTCAATATCAATGACCTGGTCTTCCAGGCGCAGATAGCCTCGCAAGTCCTCGCCCACCGGTGCGTCCGCGGGCAACTCCAAAATGCCCTCGGCATCCTCCCCCAAACCAAGCTCCCGGCGGGAACAGAGCATCCCCTGGGACTGAACCCCGCGCAGTGTGCTTGCCTCAATACCCACGTCGCCAGGGAGGGTCGCTCCCACCTCGGCCAGCACCGCCTTCATCCCGCCGCGCACATTTGCAGCACCGCACACCACCTGGAGCGCTTCCCGGCCGTTGGTCACGTGGCACAGGGTCAGCTGGTCTGCATTGGGATGAGGTTCAGTAGCCAGGACCTCGGCCACCACAACCTTGGTGAAGAGTTCGGCTGCCGGCTCGACGCTATCCACCTCCAGGCCCAATTCAGTCAAGCGCTCAGCCAGCGCCTCGCTGTCCAGGTCGCAGGACACCCATTCATCCAACCAGCTGCGCGAGACCCTCATCGCCAGCCCTCAGATGAATTGACTTAAGAAACGGCTGTCGTTTTCGAAGAACAGCCGGAGATCGTCCACCCCATAACGCAACATAGCGAGCCGCTCTACCCCCATCCCGAAGGCGTATCCGGTATAGCGCTCTGCGTCCACGCCCACGTAGCCCAACACGTTGGGATGCACCATGCCGCAACCCAGAATCTCCAGCCACTGGCCGGAGTCGGAAAGAATGTCCACTTCCGCGGAAGGTTCCGTAAACGGAAAGTAGGAAGGCCGGAAGCGAAGCTCGACATCACGCTCGAAAAAGCGCGATACGAACTCGTACAGAACCGACTTGAGGGTCGCGAAACTGATGCCCTCGTCTACGGCGAGCCCTTCCACTTGGTGGAACATGGGCGTGTGGGTCATGTCGGAATCGTAGCGGTACACCCGACCTGGAGCGATGACTCGGATGGGCACTCCATCCCGCTCCATGGCCCTGATCTGCACCGGCGAGGTATGAGTGCGCAGCAAATTGCCATTGCGCAAATAGAAGGTGTCGTGCATGGCCCGGGCCGGGTGATTTTCAGGGATATTCAGGGCCGTGAAGTTGTAGTACTCGTTCTCCACTTCCGGCCCCGTGGCCACGGTAAAGCCGGCCTGCGAGAAAATCGTCTTCATGCGACGCAAAGTACGCGTCACCGGATGCAGCGTCCCCATGGCCTGGCCGCGACCATCCAATGTGATGTCAAGGACGTCACGCTCCAGCTCCGCAGCGATGGCTGCCGCCTGCAGCTCCCTTTGCCGGGCCCGGATACTCTCCTGAAGAGCCACCTTCTCCCTGTTGATGGCTTGACCCGCAGCGGGCCGCTCGGCGGGAGACAACTGGCCGAGGG
This sequence comes from Gammaproteobacteria bacterium, assembly GCA_041556855.1. Taxonomy (GTDB): domain Bacteria; phylum Pseudomonadota; class Gammaproteobacteria; order Steroidobacterales; family JBFFHS01; genus JBFFHS01. The sequence continues at coordinate 5,437 of JBFFHS010000029.1, read as the reverse complement.
ACTTCAGCTGCGCGGTCAACAGGCCCTTCTTGCCCAGGTATTTGACGCGCACCTGGTCCAGACCCGCCAGGTCGGCGGCCGCCCGAATAGCCGCGTGGGCCTGCTCTACCAGTTCAGCCAGGTTGCTCACGTGAGGCCTCCGTCCGACAGCGGTGCCCGTCGGACGCAGCTGTCGGCGATGTTTCTAGCTGGCCAGTGCGGCTTTCGCCTGCTCGGCCAGTACCGCAAACGCATCCGGATCCTGGACTGCAAGATCCGCCAGAACTTTTCGATCGATCTCGTTACCGGCCTTTTTCAACCCGTTAATCATGCGACTGTAGGACAGGCCGTGCAGGCGCGCCCCGGCGTTGATTCGGGTAATCCACAGCGCCCGAAACTGGCGTTTGCGTTGGCGCCGATCCCGATAGGCGTACTGACCCGCTTTGGTGACCGCCTGCTTGGCGACTCGATAGACCTTGCGGCGGGCTCCGTAATAGCCCTTAGCCTTTTTCAACACCTTGCGATGGCGAGCCTTAGCAACCACGCCCCGTTTCACTCTAGCCATGCTTCAGCGCTCCTCAGCTGTAGGGCAGCATCTTGCGGACCGCTTTAACGTCGGCGTCGGCCACCTGCAAGGTTGACCTCAGGTGCCGTTTCCGCTTCGTGCTCTTCTTGGTGAGGATGTGATTGAGGAAGGACTGGGCACGTTTATACCCACCCTTGCCCGTGCGACGAAACCGCTTCGCCGCACCGCGATTGGTCTTCAACTTCGGCATTTGCTTACTCCTTGTCGGGCCCTTCCAGGCATGGCCTGTTCGGGCGGCCCGGGGGGCTGCCTCGGCCCCTCGCGAGCACTTTTAAACATCAGCGCTTTTTAGGCGCGATAACCATCACCATCTGCCGCCCCTCCAGCTGAGGGTACTGCTCGACGGTGCCGTACTCTTCCAGGTCCGTGCGAACCCGCTCCAGCAGCTGGGCACCCAGCTCCTGATGAGCCATCTCGCGGCCGCGAAAGCGCAGGGTGACCTTTGCTTTGTCGCCGTGAGTCAAAAACCGCACCAGGTTCCGCAGTTTGACCTGGTAGTCCCCTTCTTCTGTCCCCGGTCGGAACTTCACTTCCTTGACGTGGATCAGCTTCTGCTTTTTCCGCGCCGACTGCGCCTTTTTGTTTTGCTCGAAAACAAACTTGCCGTAATCCATGATTCGGCATACGGGTGGTTCCGCCGTCGGCGCCACCTCCACGAGATCCAGTCCCTCGTCGGTGGCTCTTGTCTGAGCATCGTCCAGATCCATGATGCCCAGCTGGTCGCCGCTAGCGCCGATCACCCGCACGGACCGGGCCAGAATTTCGTCATTGCGTCTTACACGCTTCAGTTGAGCGATTCGTCAGTCCTCCCAGAAACACTTTGGCCGCAGCCGCGATGGCCAACCCTCGGTTGACTCCTACGCGTCCGCGGCCTCGGTTTAACGATAGCCCCCGGCACAAGGGCCGTGGGTAACGCGCAATGTTAAAACGCAGCGCCCGGATACTCAAGACCCAAACACGGTAAAACGCCCTGATTTTTCAGGGGGTTTCACCTGCTTTGGACGGTTCCCAGGGGGCACTAACAGAGGGGCGGGCGTGCCCCGCCCCTCTGCAGCTGGTAGGCGCGATTGGGATTGAACCAACGACCCCCACCATGTCAAGGTGGTGCTCTACCACTGAGCTACGCGCCTGAAGGGCCCTAACGATACCCACGGTGGCCCCGGGTACGCAAGACCGCTCAGCCGGTCATGCTCTTCGGCAGTTCCAGGCCCAATTGCCGCAACCGGTTGATCTCATCCCGCAGCCGGGCAGCCTGTTCGAACTCCAGGTCCCGCGCATGGCCATACATCTGCTTTTCCAGCTGCGCGACCCGCGCCAGCAGCTCGGCGGTGCTCAAGCCCGCATCTTCCGGGACAGCCCTGCCAGCGCGCGCCGCCTGGCGCCCGGGAACCGCCCGGGCTCCCTCCATGATGTCCGGCACCTCCTTACGGATGCTGCGCGGTGCAATCCCATGAGCCCTGTTGTAGGCCATCTGCTTGGCCCGCCGGCGGTTGGTTTCGCTGAGGGCCCGCTCCATGGAACCGGTGGTCCTGTCGGCATAGAGTATCGCCTTCCCATGAACGTTGCGGGCCGCCCGGCCAATGGTTTGAATCAGCGACCCTTCCGAGCGCAGGAACCCCTCCTTGTCAGCGTCGAAGATCGCAACCAGTGAGACCTCCGGCATATCCAAGCCCTCACGCAAAAGGTTGATACCCACCAGCACGTCAAACTCGCCCAGGCGCAGGTCCCGAATGATCTCGGTGCGTTCCACCGTGTCGATATCAGAGTGCAGGTAGCGCACCCGCACGTCGTGTTCCTGCAGATAGTCCGTGAGATCCTCAGCCATACGCTTGGTCAGCGTGGTAATTAAAACGCGTTCTTCCTGAGCCACCCGGGCGTGGATTTCTGACAGCACATCGTCCACCTGGCTGCTGGCTGGGCGCACCTCCACCTCCGGGTCGACCAGCCCGGTGGGTCGAACCAGCTGCTCTGTGACCTGGTCCGTGTGCTCGGACTCGTAGCGCCCGGGCGTCGCGGACACGAAGATAGTCTGAGGAGCAAGACGCAGCCATTCGTCAAAACGCAGCGGGCGGTTGTCGAGGGCGGACGGCAGGCGGAAGCCGTACTCGACCAGCGTTTCCTTACGCGATCGATCACCCCGGTACATCCCCCCGAGTTGCGGAATCGTGACGTGGCTTTCATCCACGAACAGCAGCGCATCGGGAGGCAGATAGTCAAACAGACAAGGCGGCGGTTCGCCCGGGCGGCGACCTGATAGATAGCGGGAATAGTTCTCGATGCCCGTGCAGTAACCCACTTCCAGAATCATTTCCATGTCGAACTGCGTGCGCTGCTCCAGTCGCTGGGCTTCCACCAATCGGTCGGCGCCGCGCAGCTCCGCGAGCCGCTTCTGCAGATCCGTTTTGATCTGATCTACCGCCTCCAACAGGGTATCGCGGGGGGTCACATAGTGGGTCTTCGGATAAATAGTCACCCGCGGCGTCTTGCGCAGCACCTCGCCGGTAAGCGGGTCGAAGAAGGCAATAGACTCGATCTCCTCGTCGAACAACTCGATCCGAACGGCTTCGCGCTCAGACTCCGCTGGAAAAATATCGATCACATCGCCGCGCACGCGGTAAGTGCCCTGACGTAGTTCTACGCTGTTGCGGGTGTACTGAAGCTCCGCCAGCCGCCGCAACACGTGGCGCTGGTCCAGCCGGTCGCCCCGGACCAGATGCAACACCATGCCCAGATAGGCCTCCGGATCGCCCAGACCGTAAATGGCAGAGACCGTCGCGACGATGATGGTGTCTCGCCGCTCCAAGACGGCCTTGGTGGCGGAAAGCCGCATTTGCTCGATGTGGGCATTAATCGATGAGTCCTTCTCGATATAGGTATCTGACGAGGGTACGTAGGCCTCTGGCTGGTAGTAATCGTAGTAGGACACGAAGTATTCCACCGCGTTATGGGGGAAGTACTCACGCATCTCGCCATACAGCTGGGCTGCCAGCGTCTTGTTGTGAGCCAGTATCATCGCGGGTCGCTGTAGCTTGGCGATCACGTTGGCCATCGTGAACGTCTTGCCGGAGCCGGTGACACCCAGCAGTGTCTGGCGCGCCAGACCGTCCGTCAGACCTTCAATGAGATCGCCGATGGCCTGGGGTTGGTCACCCGCGGGTTGGTAGTCAGCGACCAGTTCAAGGGATCTATGCATCTGTTTGCCGGCTTACTCGTGGCCATTGGCGAGGGTGAGCTTGTCGCCTACCATAGCGCGCAGAGCCAACACAATATTATATAGGTGCGCCAATTGAACGTACGCCTCTCCGACCGCGTCCAGCGCGTCAAGCCGTCCCCCACCATGGCCATTACTGCCCTGGCGGCTGAACTCAAGGCCAGCGGCAAGCCAGTTATTGGCCTTGGCGCCGGAGAGCCCGATTTCGACACGCCGGCCCACATCAAGGCTGCCGGAGTCACGGCCATCGAGAACGGCGAGACGAAATACACGGCGGTAGACGGAACCCGCCAGTTGAAGGAGGCCATCCGGGCCAAGTTTCAGCGCGATAACCTGCTCGCCTACGACCTGGACCAGATCCTGGTCTCCTCAGGCGCCAAGCAAACGTGCTTCAACGTCTGTCAGGCGCTACTCAACGACGGCGACGAAGCCATCATCCCGGCGCCCTACTGGGTTTCCTATCCGGATATGGTCAAGCTGGCCGGCGCCGAGCCGGTCATCATCAGGGCCCAGGCGGAGCAAAATTTCAAAATCGCACCGGAGCAGCTGGCAGCCGCCATTACCCAACGCAGCCGACTGTTCATCCTGAATAGCCCTTCCAATCCTTCGGGTATGGCCTATAGCCGGGCCGAGCTGGCGGCCCTGGGCGAAGTTTTGCGGGCTCATCCTCAGGTGACCATCGCGACGGATGACATGTATGAGCTCATCTACTGGGGTAAACACCCCTTTTGCAGTCTGGTAACCGCCTGCCCCGACCTTTACGACCGAACCGTGACCATCAACGGCGTGTCCAAATGCTACGCCATGACGGGCTGGCGAATCGGTTACGCGGGCGGTCCCAGGACACTGATCGGGGCCATGAAAAAGATCCAGAGTCAAAGCACGTCAAACCCCTGCACGATCTCCCAGGCGGCGGCGGCGGCGGCACTGAACGGGGATCAAACCTGCGTGGCTGACATGCGAAAGGCCTTCAAGGATCGCCATGACTACGTGGTTGACGCTCTGAACGCCGTGCCCGGCTTTGCCTGTCAGCCCGGCGATGGCACGTTTTACGCCTTTCCTGATGTCACACAGGCCATTGCCGCTAAAGGGCTACGCGACGACACCGAGTTGACGACGCTGCTCCTGGAAGAAGCCGAGGTTGCGGTGGTCCCGGGCGCGGCCTTTGGGTCCCCTGGGCATGTGCGCTTGTCCTTCGCCTGTAGCATGGCAACGCTGCAGCAGGCGATGGCTCGCATTGCGGCAGTCATGGACACCTAACCCTCTGACGCAAAATACCTTTCTGTCTATCACGGGCGGTGCGTTTCTTGACTTGCCCAGGGGCATCGGGGAGAATCCGCACGCCCTTGAGCAACGGTTCCCCGGTAGCTCAGTTGGTAGAGCGGTCGGCTGTTAACCGATTGGTCGCTGGTTCGAGTCCGGCCCGGGGAGCCACTTTAAGCCACGGCCGCAAAGCCCAACTGTTTCGGTTGCCTGGGTGTCGCGGTACCAACCGCGCTCTCAGCTCACCGGGCGCTCATCCAAACGCGTCAAGTAATCCTGGAAACGTTTCGCCACTGACGGGTCGCGCAGCGCGTACTCCACGTTGGCCTCCAGGTAACCCAGTTTGCTGCCGCAATCGTAACGAATGCCGTGGAAGGCGAAGGCGTCAATGGCCTCCT
>JBFFHS010000028.1:0-39442 GCA_041556855.1 Gammaproteobacteria bacterium | reverse complement strand
GCAATCAGCGCTCGCTTCTGCTGGGCATTGAGTTTGCGGATGGCATATTCGCGCTGCTGGGCGACACCTCTATCCTCCGCCGCCTCCTGATAAACCAGTTCCACGGGACGGCGGCTGCGGGTGTATCGCGCGCCCCGACCCGCGTTGTGGCTTTTGACACGAGCAGGCAGGTTGTTGCTGACGCCCGTATACAACGTGTCGTCTGCGCAGCGCAGGATATAGACCCACCACTGTGCACGCGTCGCTGGTTGCGCGGATTCAGCAGGCGCTTGAAGTTCATTATGGATGATCGGGTCTTCCCGGGTTGACGGCTCAGCGCGCATTCTAACCGGCCGGGTGACCGCCGGTCGCCGCGCCGGAGACTTGCTATGGCGTGGCGGGCGTTTGCCGGCGAGACTGCAGACGGCCTCCCCCCGTTGCTCCACGTTCGGATGCGCTCAGTTGCGCCGGCCCCGGCCTTGACTGCTGCGATGGTGGTAAGCGCGTGCGGCCTGAGCCGGCCCGCTGTCTTCCCTATTGGATCTCCAGCTCGATTTCCTCGCGCCGTTCCGTGAGCCGGGGCCACAGGATCAGACTGCGTCGGGCGCGATCGTAATCCGCCACGTGCTCGCCGGCCGCGCTGCCCTCACCCTGCGCAGCGGCGGTGGCGGTGGTGTAGAAGCTCACCCGCCAATCGCTGAGCCAAGCGCCATAGACAGGCTGGATTTCCTCCAATAAAAGCTCATAAAGCGCCGCGGTGATCATCACCCGGGAGGTTTCCGAGACCGTAGCCATCAAGCGCCGTTCCTCCTCGATCACGCGCACCACCGCAGTATCTACACATGGACAGGCCCACGCGCCGCCGGCCAGCAGGCTCGTTCCCAACAGGAGCCGGGTCAGGATTGCCACGCACGCGAGCCTCATCGTAAGCGGTTCTCCATGCCGTGCCCCCGCGTGATGCACAGCATGCTGCAACCGTCGGCGCGGGTGGTGTGCGTGGACAAGACACCGTGTCCGTCGAAACCGCCGCAGTTCCGGTCCAGCTGTCGGTAAAGGGTCGCGCTCAGGGGCCCGGGTGCGTGGCCGGTCCCAGCATGCAGAGCCAGGGAAGTGCTCGCCGGGTTCTGTGATCCAACAGGCTTCACCGGTCCGTCCCGTCAGTAGCCCTGGGAAGCGAATGCCACCACCGCGGCGGCGAACAACGCCAATCCCAGTCCCACACCCAGCGCCGCACCGATCGCAGCGCCGATGGCCAGATTACCCAGCACCCCGCCGATCACCGCCCCCAGGATCATGCCCCACACCACGCCGATGGGCAGGGCAAGAAATCCCCAACGCAGAATCCAGGGCCGCTTTTGCGCGCTCCGGTTCACATCTGTCTTCGATCCAGCCATTTCTCCACCGGCGGCGGGGCGTATTGCTCGATAGCATCCAGCAACGCATTGATGTCTGAGGCCGCAAGCAACATGTCCGCGTGCGCCGTGCGCACAAAACCCTGCTCGACGGCGTGGTCGAGAAAGCCGAGCAAGCCATCGAAATAGCCTGCCACGTTCAATACGCCGCAGGGTTTGCTGTGAATACCCAGCTGGGCCCAGGTGAGGGCCTCAAACAATTCTTCCAAGGTTCCGAGCCCTCCCGGAAGGGCCACAAAGGCACCGGACAGCTCGGCCATCATCGCCTTGCGCTCATGCATGGAGTCCACGACGTGCAGCGCCGACAAACCGTCGTGGGCGACTTCCTTGACCGCCAGTCCGTGGGGTATGACCCCGATCACCTGGCCGCCATGATCCAGGACCGCATCAGCCAATGCGCCCATTAAGCCCACCCGACCGCCGCCGTAGACCAGCGCGCACCCACGCTGCGCCAGGGCAGCGCCCAAGGCACGTGCTGTCGCCGCAAAGCCAGGCTGCGCTCCGGGGTTGGAGCCTGCGAAAACGCAGATACGTTCAGGCTCAGTCAAAGGCCGACGGGCTCCAGCGGTTGTGTGCAGCCAACAGCATGGCAGTTATTCATCCAGAATGAGTAGCAGCCATGCATGATAGTCCTTTTGCGCCGACGCCCGCAGCCTGATGTCATGGTGGGTAAGCACTCAAGGCTAATCCGCAGCACCCCAATAGTTGAAGCTGGCAGGCTTGAAACCGGGTATGTACATGGTTTCCATGGCGCGGATGCGAAAACCGGCGGCGGCCAGCAGACCGGGGATATCCCGATTCAAGTGACAACCCCCGCCGATTCGCTGCCAGAGCGGATTGAGACGATCCTGCCACTTCCTCACGCCCGCGTCCGGCGCCGCGCCATGCTCGCAGAACAGCAGTTGCCCGTCGTGACGTAAGACCCGCCGCATGTCCTTGAGGGCCAGGGCGACGTCGGGAATCGAGCAGAGGGTATAGGTCACCAGCACCGTATCCATGCTATCCGCGGGCAGGGGAATGTCCTCGGCGCCCGCCTCGAGAAACTCAAGCGCCAGCGGCATCTCAGCGACCCGTTGCCGGGCCAGGGACCAAAGCTCCCGGGAAGGGTCCAGACCCCAGAGGGCCGACACCCGGGCGGCGTCGTAGAAGGGCAGATTCAGACCGGAGCCGATCCCGATCTCCAAGACCCGACCCCGGGCACCGGGTACCAGCTTCTCCCGCTGCCGCATGGTGGGCTTGGCACCACAGACCACATCGATCACCCGGGGCAGTACGTATCTGGAATAGACCCCCACGTTCGCGGCCGCTTCAGTGAGCTGGATCGACCCCAAGGCCGGCGCGCATGCTAACCACCCTTTATCCTCACAGCGACAACGAATAATGATAAAAAGCCGCGTCGCGCTGATACCCCAAGTCGTGATAGAGCGCTTGCGCCGCCGCATTATCCACAGCAGTGGACAGATCGATGCGAGTCGCGCCGCTGGCACGGCAGAAGTCCGCCGCGGCCCTCATCAGCACTCGCGCCACACCGCGACGCCGATAGGCCGGCGCAACGAACAAATCGTGCAGTATCCACACGCCCGCCAGATCGACCGTATCGAAGCTGGCGTACAGCTGGATGAAACCAAGGGCCGCCGCGCATTCATCCTGGTCCAGGGCCAGCAGCACTACCGACTCCTGGTTGGCCGCCCGTTGTTGTTGAAAGGCACGTGCCCCGGCCGGGTCAGCGTCCTGCTGGTAGAACTGCCGATAGCTCTCCACCAGCGGTATCAGTTGCTCGAGATCGCCGCTGGTCGCGACACGGATCTCAAGCGCCATCAATCCGGCTCCGATACCTGGGTGTGGAGCAGTTCGAACTTCTCGATCAACACCGGCATGTCGTCGCTCACTGTCAGCGAAAACGGCGCAAGCATCCCGTTCCAGTACTGGGTGTGCAGTGGCTTCCATATCTCAAGCGCGCGCACCGGCGCGCCGTCCACTGCCGTGTGGTCGGCGGTGATCTCGCCAAAAGGCACCTGCTCGATATGGGTCAGCCGCACCAGTTGGGTCGGTGTTCCGTCGAAGGCAATCAGTATGATGCAGTCGCCGACAGCCGGATCCGATTGGCCGGTCCGCTCGAGAATCCAGGGTAACGTGAAGGTACCCGTCTTATCGCCGGCCGCAATCAGCTCAAAGATCTGCTGTGTGGTCTCGTCGTCCAGCCCGATCCAGCGCACCTGGTAGTTGGCCCCGAGCCCGGCATCCGGCCGCGCGGCCCGCGCCTCGTTCCAGAAATCATTCAGCTGGTCCTCGGTAGGGCGGGCGCACCCTTCAGGCAGATAGGTCACGATTCAGGCTCCTGGATTCCTCGGGCTGTTCACTATAGCGCCAAGACGAAGCGGGTACACCGCTCAGGGTGCGCTGGCGGGCCGCCACTGAAAACGCTGCAGGGAAATGCGTCCGCCAGCATCGAACACCACCCCCTCATCCTCCAGCAGAATGCGCTGAAACTCGTCGTAGCCGGACTTGCGCCGCGGACTGATCTCGCCCCGGGCGTTCACCACCCGATGCCACGGGATGGACAGCTCCGCGGGCGTGGCAGCCAGCGCGTAGCCCACCTGGCGGGCGTGGCGAGGCATACCGAGCATGCGGGCGATCTGCCCGTAGGTGGCCACGCGTCCCTCGGGAATGGTGGCCACGATGGCGTAGATGGCCTGGTAGCGAGGCATGGTGGTGGGGAAAACGGCAGTGGCGGCCCACTATGACCGATAACCACCGCGCCGGGCAACGGCTCTCAAGGGGCTCAGCTTGTGACCGTCTGAAGCTTGCGTTTGGCCATGCGATGGCGTTTCTTAGCTTTATACATTGCCCGCCCAGCGGCGTTTATGACCTGTTCAAAAGCCTCACCGGCACCTGGAAATACTGCCACGCCCACGTTGGCAGAAATCCGCTGCATGGAATCGCCTATCTCCAGCGTGCTGGCGAAGACCACGTTGCGCACCCGCTGTGCAACCTCGTCAGCGGCATACTGATCGGCATCGCCCAGGAACACCATGAACTCGTCGCCGCCGTACCTTGCGACGACGTCGGTACCGCGAGTCACCCGCAGCAAGCTGTCAGCGACCAGCGCGATGGCGCGGTTGCCCGCCGTGTGGCCAAAATCATCTTTGATGGCCTTTAAGTTGTCGATGTCGATCATCAGGATGCCGTAGCGACGATCAGAGCGGGCAGCCAACTCATGTTCGCGCTGCACCAGGCGCGTGAAGGCGCGCATGTTGTACAGACCGGTCAGCTCGTCCCGATCGGAGAGGGCGCGGATCCTGCCCTTCGCCGTATGCATGTTCTCGGCCAGCAGGGTGGTGAGAAAGGCGACCAGCAGAAACGGCAACAGGGTACCCATGGCTTCGGCAACAAAACCCAGCGACAGCGCATCGACGCCGCCGGCCCAGGTTGCCAGCATCAGATAACAGGCACAGACTAAGGTCACCACCAACACCGTCGCTTCTTTACCAAGTGTCAGCGCCGCGGTAATGATGGGTAGCAGATAGAGATTGATCAGCGGGCTCTGAGCGCCGCCGGTCTGGGTCAGCACCGCCGTCAGAAAGGCCACCATGGCCAGGGCCTCGAGGCCCAGCTTGAAGCGGGTCTGCCGCTTGAGCAACCCGCTGTAGCGAAACAGCAAAATAAAACCCGCGAACGCCACCAGGGTGACGATGATGATTTCCCGGTGCACCGTGGGTTGATCGGTAACGAACAGAAACAGCAGGACCAGGATCAAGAGCAGCCACTCCACCTCCGTCACACTGCGTGCGAAGCCCTTCAGCTCAGCCTGGTCGATCTCCACCGCCCCCTTCAGCGGGTCGGAGCCGCCGCGCCCTGGAAGACCGATGGAATCTGCCGCCATGTCGTGCCCCTGAAATTCGTACATCGGGCGGCCGGCGGGGCCGCCCAGACCCTAGATCCTGAGCGAAATAGCACTCCTCCGCCATGAACAGCGGCACAGTTCCGACGCTTGAGCAGGGCGGCGGGTCTAGGGCGAGTAATAAGCCGACCAGGAGTTGGCCTTCTGCCGAGCGGCATAGGGCAAGAGTGTTCTCAGGGGAACCAGGCTGAAGCCCTGTTCCTCGAGCAGCGGCAGCTGGTCGGCCAGGAAATCAAGGGTCTGCCGATGGGGATGGGCAATGCCGACGCCGAAGCCTTGCTGGCGGGCGAGGGTTTTCAGTCGGTTCAGTTCCCGCGCCATGGCGGCCGGGTCCAAACTCCGGTCCAGAAACACATCCCGCTTCAGGGCGGGCACCGCAAATTCCCGTGCCAATTGCAGCGCCACGCTGTGGTGCGTGGTGTAACTGTCGATAAAAAAGATCGGCGGGCGCTGCTGCAGTTCTTCCATCAGCCAACCCATGTGCCCCGGGTGGCGGGTGATGAGGCTGCCCATATGGTTGTTCACGCCGCTGACGTACGGCACGGCGCTGAGGTTATCCGCCAGAACCTGGGCAAACTGGGCGCGCGTGTGATCCAGCCGGACGACGCCGGGGTCAATTGCCTGCTCATCGCCCGAGGCCTGCATCGGCAAATGCAACAATACCTCCTTACCCTGGGCATGGGCGCGGTCTGCGAGTTCCCTGGCAAACGGCGTATGGGGCAGGAAGGCCATGGCCACCGGGCCCGGCAGCTGCAGGGCCTTCAGGCCCAGGCGACGCTGGTTCCCCAAATCGTCGATGATGATGGCCAGTTCGCGATGGGGTCCGGGGCCCAGGTCCTCAGGCGGGGCGCTGGACGCATCACTCAACCCCACCACTGTCAGGGCGAGGATAAGCAACGTTCGAGAAAGCGATGGCCTGCCTTGGGGCAGCTGGATCACGGCGCCTTGCTTTGCATGATCGGCCGATAGCCCAGCACGCGCAGGGCCTCCTGGAGCTGATTGTCGTCCACCAGCTCGACCCCACTGCCCGGACCGCGGAAGATGCGGGTCAGCCCGGGCGCCATGGCCACCGGCACGTCCGGCTCGATGCCGCGGTCATGAATGGATTCGCCGGCCGGCGTGTAATATTTCGACGTGGTGAGTTTGATGGCGCGCCCATCGGACAGGGGCATCACGGTCTGCACGGAGCCCTTGCCGTAGGTGCGGGTGCCGACCACCAGGGCGCGGCCGTTGTCCCTCAGCGCGCCGGCCACGATCTCAGACGCCGATGCGGAACCCGCATTGACCAGCACCACCAGCTCGGCCCCGTCGAGAACATCGCCCGGGCGGGCGTAGCGCTCGAACCGCGCGTCCCGAATACGACCGTTGCCGGTCACCACCAGGCCCCGCTCAAGAAAGGCGTCGGCGACATCAACGGCAGCATCCAGCACGCCCCCCGGATTATTTCGCAGGTCCAGCACCAGACCCCGCAGGGGCGCGCTGGCCTCGCGCTTCAGCCTGGTAATGGCTCGATGCAGGTCCCTGGGCGTCGTCTCAGAGAAGTGCGTCACCTTGAGGTAGCCGTAGTCGCGTTCCAGCAGCTGACTGCGAACGCTGTTGACCTTGATCTGCGCGCGCACCAGAGCAAAGTGCAGCGGATTGTCCGTGCCGTCCCGCAACACGTCGAGGCTTACTTGAGTCCCCGCCTCGCCGCGCATTCGGCCGATGGTTTCGCTCAGGTTCCCCTCCTGCACCGGCAGATCGTCGATGGAAATGACCACATCACCAGGCAGAATGCCCGCCCGCTCTGCCGGCGTACCATCAATGGGCGCCACCACTGTGACGCGACCGTCATCCAGACTGACGTCCAGGCCGACTCCGGAGTAGTTGCCCGTGGTGGAGATACGAATCTCTTCGTATTCCCGGGAATCCAGAAACTGGGAGTGGGGATCCAGGTCGGCGATCATGCCGCGAATGGCGCTCTCGATGAGTTGCCGGTCGTCCACCACCTCCACGTAATCCCGGCGGACCCGCTCCAGCACCTCGGCCAACAGCCGGGCCTCGTCCAGGGGCAGGGAATCAGGCGGGCGCTTCACCTGTCGTTCGGCCAGCACGCCGCCACCAAGGGAGATGGTCAGGCCGAGCACGGTGCCGACGACCAGGACCAGGACACTCCTCACTTTCAGCGACATACGGGCCTCAAAAATCCCCTCCCATGCGGGCCAAACTCACCTTAGCACAGGTGCCCAGGAGCGGGAATCTGACCCACTCCAAAGCTTCGTGGCCCCCATTATGTTGGATTCCCATCACCGCTCCGCCAGGCGGCGATTGATCCAGCTGTGGGGATTCTCGGGCGCGCCGTCGCGGCGAATTTCAAAGTGCAGGGCCGGCTGACTCTGGCCGCCGGAATCGCCAACCTGGGCAATGACCTCGCCCGGAGTCACCCAATCACCGGCTTCCTTCAGCAAAGCCTCGTTGTGGCCATACAGGCTCATATAGCCTTGACCATGATCCACCACCAACAGCAGTCCCAGCCCCGGCAACCAGTCGCCAAACACAACCCGCCCGTGATAGAGCGCCCGAACCGGCGAGCCGGCCGCTGCGCCCACCAGCACACCCGTGGCCTTCAGGCCGCCACCGCCTTTTCGGTCGCCGAAGTCACGCAGCAGCCGACCTCGCAGGGGCCATGCCAGACTGCCCTTGAGGCTGGCGAAGGGCTCCTGAGACTGCACCGGGAAACTGGCCAGCACCTCCTTAAGCTCCTCGACCAGTTCCACCAGGGCGTCCTCTTCGGCCTTCAAAGCGGCCAGCTGACTGTCAGCGGACCTGAGCTCCTCTTCAATGGCCGCTAAGGCCTCGTGGCGCTCCACTCGCGCCTGCTCCAAACGGGCGATTTCCAGCTCCCGCAGGTCCGCCAGGCGGGCCAACTCGGCCGCAACCTGCCGAGCCTGTTCGGATAAGGCTTCCAGATCCCTGACCTGGGCATCGACTTCCTCGATTCGGGCACTGCGGGCACGATTCAGATAATCGTAGTAGACCATCATCCGCCCCAGCCGAGCCGGGCTCTCCTGATTAAGAAGCAGGCGCATGGCTTCCTGCCGCCCGCTCATATAGCTCAGTCGAATCTGCCGGGCCAGGCTATCCTGCTGCTCCCCAAGACTGGCCTGGGCCGCGCTGATGTCTGCCGCAAGCGCCTGCTGCCTGCGCTGCTCGGCCTGGCGCCGCCGGGTAAGCTCTGCGAGGGCCTGCGCGGCAGCGCCCAGTTCCTTCTCCACGCGGCGCAATTCTCGCGTAGTGCCCTGACGTTCAGCGTGCTTGCGGGTCACGCGCTCGCCCAGTGCGGAGATACGGCGGCGCACGTCGTCCAGCGCTGCCTGTTCCTCGCCCGGCACCTGAGCCGGCAGAGTCTGCGCCGCCAGGACAGCCCAGAGGGTGATCAGCATGGCAAGGGATGTGGTGCGGCTCATCGCATCCATGACAGGGTGAGCGTCAAGGACGTAGTTTAGGGGCTATGTGCGGGCGTCGGGTAGTGCGGCGCTGTTATAATCCCGCGCCCCTGCAACCAACTCACTGCCGGAACGAGACATGGGCCAGCTGGCCGAATTCGCCACTAACCACCCGCTGCTGGTACTTGGACTGTTGGCAGCGATTTTTGCACTGCTGGCTTATGAAATCCGGCTAAAGTCCCAGGGACTGACCAGCTTGGGGATTCAGGATGCGGTGCGGCTCATGAACAAAGGCGCGATGATCGTGGATGTGCGTCCTGCGGCGGAATTTGCCAACGGCCATCTGGTCAACGCCCGCAACGTGCCGCTGGCACAGATCCAAGCCGAACAAGAGCCGCTGAAGAAGCAGCGCAAGAAGACTCTTGTCACCGTCTGCGACACAGGAATGGCCTCTTCCCGAGCGGCCGCCCTGTTACGCAAAGCGGGCCATGAGAACGTATTCAGCCTCAAGGGCGGGTTGCGCGGCTGGCAGCAGGAAAACCTGCCCCTGGTGAAGTAATGGGCCATGAGCCATAACGCCCCAGCCGCGCGCCACGTGTTGATGTACAGCACGACCTACTGCCCCTACTGCATGGCAGCCCGACGATTGCTCACCATCAAGGGCATACCCTATACGGAATGCAATCTGGACCAGCAGCCCGACAAGCGCGCCGAGATGGAACAATGCAGCGGTCGCTACACGGTGCCGCAAATTTTTATTGATCAGCATCACGTAGGCGGCTTCGATGAGCTCAACGCATTGGAGCAAAGTGGCGAGTTGGACAACTTATTGACCTCACCCAGCACTTAAGGGCCACGGAGCCCGACAAGGTACAACGTCATGGCAGAGAGAAACGGCACCCCGGACCCTTTGCAGCGGGAGCTGTTCTTGCGCAAGATCTATATCAAGGACCTCTCCTTTGAATCACCCCATTCACCCGGCATCTTCGGCACCGATGACCCTCAGCCGCAGACCGAGCTCAATCTGAAGAGCTCCAACCGCGAAATCAGCAGCGATACCCAGGAAGTGGTGCTGACCATCACGGTCGAAGCCAAGGTGAATGACAAAACCCTGTTCCTGGTGGAACTCCAACAGGCCGGCATTTTCCAGATCAGCGGCTATTCGACCCAGGAGCAAAGGGCGCTGCTGGGAAGCTTCTGTCCCGGGACGCTGTACCCCTACGCCCGCGAGGCAGTCTCGGACGTGGTTGCGAAGGGGGGCTTTCCCCAGATGCTGCTGCAGCCCATCAATTTCGACGCCCTCTACGCCCAGGCCCAGCAGCAACAGCCCGCCGAGGGTAACGGCGGCAGTGCCTGACAAGCCGACGAGTACGGCCGTGGCCAGTGCGCCCGTGGCCGTCATCGGCGCCGGGTCCTGGGGCACCGCCCTGGCCATTCAGTTCGCGCGCGCCGGCAGACCGACCCTGCTGTGGGGTCGCGACGCCGCCAAAATGCAGGCCATTGCCACGGTCCGGGTCAACGATCGCTATCTGCCCGGAATTACGCTGCCCCATGGGCTTGAGATCAGCACCGATCTGGGCGCCGCGGTTTCCGCCGCCGCTGATGTGCTCGTGGTGGTGCCCAGTCATGGGTTTCGGGAGTTGCTTGAGGCACTGCGCGATCTCCCGGTGCCACCCGCCAACCTGGCCTGGGCCACCAAGGGCTTTGAGATCAGCAGTGGTCTGTTGCCCCACCAGGTCGCCGAACAGATTTTCCCCACAGGCACGCCCATGGCGGTCCTTTCCGGACCGACCTTCGCCAATGAAGTGGGGGCTGGGCTCCCCAGCGCCATGACCATCGCTGCACGCAACCAGGACTACTGCATGCACCTGGCCCAGGCCATTTCCACCGAAAACTTCCGTGCCTATACCTCTGACGATTTGATCGGCGTGGAAGCGGGCGGCGCCGTGAAGAACGCCCTGGCCATCGGCGCGGGGATTTCCGATGGCCTGGGCTTTGGCGCCAACACCCGGGTAGCCCTGATCACCCGCGGACTGGTGGAGATGACCCGCCTGGGGCTGGCCCTGGGCGCCCGCAAGGACACGTTCATGGGGCTATCCGGCATGGGCGATCTGGTGCTGACCTGCACCGACGATCAGTCCCGCAACCGGCGCTTCGGGCTGGCCCTGGCCGCCGGTCAGACAGCCTCGGAAGCTCGAGACACCATCGGCCAGGTCGTGGAAGGCTACTACGCCGCAAAAGCCGTCTACGACGTGGCTCAGCGGCTCGGCGTCGATATGCCCATCGTGGAACAGATCTATCATGTGGTGCATGAAGGGGCGGCACCTACCGAGGCGGTGCGCGCCCTCATGAGCCGACCCATCACCCCCGAGTAATCAAGCCCCGCCGGCAAAACTGAGCTGCCGCCAGGCCTCGTACACCAACACGGCCGCGGCGTTGGAGAGGTTCAGGCTGCGGTTGCCCGGCCGCATGGGAATCCGCAGCCGCTGCTCGGCGGGGAACCGGGCCAGGACCTGCTCGGGCAGTCCCCGGGTCTCCGGTCCCAGCAGAAAGGCATCGCCGGCGCGATAACTCACAGCCTGATAGGCCTGCTCGCCTCTGGTGGAAACCGCGAACACGCGCGCCGGATCCAGATCCGTGAGACAGCTGTCCAGATCCGGATGCTCGCTCACCCGGGTCAGCTCGTGGTAGTCGAGCCCCGCACGCCGCAGCCTGGGCTCATCCATGCTGAAGCCCAAGGGATGGACCAAGTGGAGCTCGGCACCGGCGTTGGCACACAGGCGAATGACGTTGCCCGTGTTCGGCGGGATTTCCGGCTGATACATTATGATATGGAACATGGTTGCCGCCTCGAACACTCTGCCCGACCCCCTGGCCGTTGATTTCTGCGGACTGAGGCTGAATTCCCCCATCGTGCTTCTATCCGGCTGCGTCGGATTCGGCGAGGAGTACACCCGCATCGAGGGTTTTTCCAATCGCGATGTGGGCGCGGTGGTGCTCAAGGGTACAACGCTGGAGCCGCGGCTTGGGAATCCTCCCCACCGGGTATGGGAGACGCCCATGGGCATGCTCAACGCGATCGGCCTGCAGAACCCGGGCGTGGACGTTGTGGTAACAGACATTCTGCCCAGCCTGGATTTCGCAGAGACCCGCTTTATCGCCAACGTCTGCGGTTCCACCATCGAGGACTACGCGGAGGTCACCCGTCGTTTCGATGACTCGCCTATCGATGCCATCGAAATCAACATCTCCTGTCCAAACATCAAGGAAGGCGGAGTGGCTTTCGGCAACTATCCGGACATGTCGGGGCGGGTCGTCAGCGCCTGTCGAGCCGTCACCAGCAAGCCGATCATCACGAAGCTGTCGCCTAATCAGACGGATATCCAGGCGAATGCGCGCGCCTGCATCGAGGCCGGCACCGACGGACTCGCGGTGATCAACACCATCATGGGTATGGCCATCGATACCGAAACCAGAAGGCCGGTGATCGGTAACGTGCAGGGCGGCCTGTCCGGGCCTGCCATCAAGCCCATCGCACTATTGAAAGTGCACCAGGTTTATCAGGAAGCGAAAGCCCACAATATCCCGATCATCGGGCAGGGCGGCATTCACACGGTCGCGGATGCGCTGGAGTTCATCATCGCCGGCGCCCTCACGGTGGGGATCGGCACCGCGCTGTTCTACGACCCCCTGCTGTGCCGCAAGATCAACGCCGGCATCGCCGATTATCTCCAACGCCATCAGCTAAATGGCGTCGCCGACCTGGTAGGTTCGCTGGACTTAAGCGCCAGCGACGACAAGGCCCTTTGCGGTTAGCCTAATCGTCCAGGCCCAGCTCGCGAATTTTGCGGGTCAGCGTGTTGCGGCCCCAGCCCAAAAGCTTTGCGGCCTCCTGACGTCGCCCCCTGGCGTGGGACAGGGCGGCGCCGATGAGGGTGCGCTCCAAGGCGGGCAGAGCATCATCCAACAGGGGTGCGCCGACGGGATCCTCCAGGCGCTGCTGAGCCCAGCGATCCAGCCCCTCCAGCCAATCGGGCCGGCCGCCATCAGCCGGGGTGCCGGCGATCTCCGCGGGCAGATCGTCGATGCCGATCTCTCGGCCGGCGGCGGTGACGGTCAGGCGCCGGCAGCAGTTCACCAGCTCCCGCACGTTGCCGGGCCAGTCATAGCTGGCCAGCGCCGCCGCCGTTGCGGGATCGACCCGCTTGGCCGGCACGCTCAGCTCGCGCGCCGCCTTTTGCAGATAGAAATCCAGCAGCGCCGGCACGTCTTCCCGGCGACCACGCAGGGGTGGCACCTCGATGCGCATCACGTTGAGGCGGTGGAAGAGATCCTCCCGAAAGCGATTCTGTTGCACCGCCCGGGCCAGGTCCTGATGGGTTGCGGCGATGACCCGCACATCCACCTTGATCGGAGTCTGGCCGCCGACCCGATAAAACTCGCTCTCGGCCAATACCCGCAGCAAACGGGTTTGCAGCGCCGGCGACATATCGCCAATCTCATCCAGGAACAGGGTGCCGCCATCGGCCTGCTCGAAGCGACCCACGCGGCGTTCGCTGGCACCGGTGAAGGCGCCGCGCTCATGGCCGAACAGTTCCGACTCCAAAAGCTCAGAGGCGATGGCCGAGGTATTGAGCGCCACAAAGGGTTGATCGGCCCGCGGGCTGTGCTCGTGCAGGGCGCGGGCAACCAACTCTTTGCCGGTGCCGGACTCGCCCGTAATCAGCACCGTCATACTGGAGCGGGAGAGCCGACCGATGGCGCGGAACACCTCCTGCATCGCAGGGGCGCGACCAATCAGTTTTGGAAATACCCGCGGGCTGGCGCCGGCCTCACCCTGCCCGTTAGCCTGCCGGGCCGCTCGATTCACAAGCTCCACGGCCTCGTCCACGTCGAAGGGCTTGGGCAGATATTCGAAGGCGCCGCTCTGGTAGGCCGCCACGGCGCTGTCCAGGTCCGAGTGGGCCGTAATGACGATCACTGGAATCCCCGGCTCCTGTCGATCCAGACGTTGCATCAGCTCCAGGCCGGACATATCGGGCATCCGAATATCGCTGATCAGCACATCCGGCCGGTCCCTATCCAGGGCGCGAAAAAAATCGTCCCCCGAGGCAAAAGCCTGGGCCTGCATGCTGGCCTGGCGCAGAGCCTGCTCCAGCACCCAGCGCACCGACTCGTCGTCGTCCACAACCCAGACGGAAAGGGGGCGCGCGCTGGTCATGCCGGCGCGGCCGGGGATGCATCAGCGGGCAGGCAGACTTGGAAGCGGGTGCGGCCGGGCACCGAGCTGAATTCGATCAGGCCGCCGTTTCGGCTCACCAGGTCCTGGGCGATAGTCAATCCGAGGCCGGTCCCGCTCGCCCGCCCGGTGACTAACGGATAGAAAATAGTGGCTTTAAGCTCGTCCGCAATTCCCGGCCCGTCGTCTTCAACCTCCAGGGAGAGCACCAGCCGGTGGCGCTGACCGTTGAGGGTATAGTTGGTCAGCGCCCGGGTACGGAAGGTCAGACGCCCCTCCTTGCCGACAGCCTGCAGCGCATTCTTGGCCAGATTCAGAAACGCCTGGATCATTTGATCCACGTCCAGCAGTGCCGGCGGCAGGCTGGGATCGTAATCCTTGTGCAAAACGACGCCCGCGGGTTTCTCCGCACTGATCAGCTGAGCCACATGCTCGGTAATCTCATGAACGTTTGCCGCCCGCTTGTTGGGCTGGTCGGCCGGGCGCAGCAGACCATCCACCAGCGCAGCCAGACGATCCGCCTCGCCGATGATGACGTGGGTGTAGGCCTTATCGACCTCCTCTGGCAACTGCCGAGCCAGCAGCTGTGCCGCGCCGCGCAAGCCGCCGAGGGGGTTTTTAATCTCGTGGGCCAGCTGGCGCAGCATGCGCCGGCTGAGGTGCTGCTGCGCGACCAGCTCCGCCTCTCGCTGAATGCGCAGATTACGTTCCACGTCGACGAACTCCAGCAGCGTGCTCGCGCCGCAGGGGCTGGCGCGACAGTCGACCACGGCGCGATGATCGCCAACGGCCAGTTCCAGCTCGCGACGAGCGAAGGTAAGCCCGGTGCCCTGGGTGCGCTCGACCAGCATCTCCAGATCGTCCGCGGCGAGCAGCAGCTCGGCAAGCCGCCGTCCTAACGTTTTGCGCACGCTGAGATTCAGCAGTACTTCGGCGGCGGTATTCAGATACAGCACGCGGCAGTCCGCATCCACCAGCACCACGGCTGTGGAGAGACTATCCAGGAGCTGTTGCGGATTTGCGGGCTTCAGCCCCCGGCCCGACGGGCCCGCTGGGGATTCAGAATGGAGGTCTGCTGCACCATGATGGTGACCGGCTCCGAGCGAATCAGTTCGTCCCCCCGCGCATCCAGCACCAGGGCTTGCAGCGTATGGATCCCCCGATAGACGTTGGGCACCTGAAAGCTCAGGCCCGGAGGCCGGAGATCCTGCAGCTGGCCGTCCACGTACAGGGCCACCCGATGACCCGAGCGCAGGGCTGGCGACAACTCCACGGTCACGTCCAGATTGCCCTCTATATTCCACAGCGTCTGCTGCTGCGCGGGACTGGTTATCCGAATCCGCTCGTACCCCTCGACCGTCAGGGTCGTTGGTTCTGCCGCCAACGCCGGCTCCGGCGTGGACGCCTCGGCCCGGGGCAGCGGCGCCGGGGACTGAGGCAGCTGTATTTCCTCGGCCCCCTCCCGCGGTCGATCCGAGTAGTGAACCTGGCCCTGCTCGTCCACCCATTTGTAAGCCGCCCCGAAGACCGGGCCCACCGGCAGCAGAACGATCGTGACTAGCCATGCACGCATGCCTGCAAGCTTAGCGCCAAACGTGGCGCACGCCCAAGATAAAGGGCGGGAATTCGGAACGAATTCCCGCGCCTTTTTACAAAACGTCTACAGACTGTAGTAGAGGTCAAACTCCACCGGATGGGTGGTCTTGCGCAGCCGGGTGACTTCTTCACCCTTCAGCGCCAGATAGCCATCGATCAGATCGTCTGAGAAGACGTCGCCGGCTTTGAGGAACCCGCGGTCCTTATCCAGGTGATCCAGGGCCTGCTCCAAAGAGAAGCACACCGTCTCCAGTTCCGCCTCTTCCTCGGGAGGCAGATCGTAAAGATCCTTGTCGGCGGCATCCCCCGGGTGAATCTTGTTCTGAATGCCATCCAGGCCCGCCATTAACATCGCGGTGTAAGCGAAGTACGGGTTGCCGCAACTGTCGGGGAAACGGACCTCGATGCGACGGGCTTTCGGATTGGCCACGTACGGAATACGCACCGCTGCAGAACGGTTGCGGGCTGAATAGGCAAGAATGGTCGGGGCCTCAAAGCCGGGCACCAGGCGCTTGTAGCTGTTGGTGGACGCATTGGTGAAGGCGTTGATGGCACGCGCGTGCTTCAGGATCCCGCCGATGTAATACAACGCCGTCTCGGACAGACCAGCGTAGCTGTCACCGGAGAACAGTGCCTCACCCCCCTTGAACAGAGACTGATGCACGTGCTGGCCGTTGCCGTTGTCGTCCACCAGTGGCTTGGGCATGAAGGTGGCCGTCTTGCCATAGCTGTGCGCTACGTTGTGAACGACGTACTTGTAGATCTGCACACCATCGGCCTTCTTGGTCAGAGTATCGAACTTCACGCCAATCTCGCCCTGACCCGCTGTCGCTACCTCGTGGTGATGCACCTCGGCGACCAGGCCCATTTCTTCGAGGGCCAGACACATAGCGGAGCGGATATCGTGCAACGAATCCACCGGCGGCACCGGGAAATAGCCGCCTTTCACACCGGGGCGATGGCCGATGTTGCCATCCTCATACTCCCGCGCCGAATGCCAATGGGCCTCCTGGGACTCGATGGCATAGAACGCGCCGCGCATTTCCACGCTCCAGCGCACATCGTCGAACACGAAGAACTCGGCCTCGGGTCCGAAATACGCCACATCGGCAATGCCGCTGGATTGCAGGTAGGCCTCGGCGCGCTTGGCGGTGGACCGGGGGCAGCGCTCATAGGGCTGCATGGTGGACGGCTCGATCACGTCGCAGCGGATGTTCACGGTGGGCTCTTCGCTGAAGATATCCATCACCGCTGTCCCCGCCTCGGGCATCAGAATCATGTCCGACTCGTTGATGCCCTTCCAGCCTGAGATGGATGAGCCGTCGAACATCTTGCCCTCTTCAAAGAACCCCTCGTCGAGGACGTGGGTAGGTACCGTAACGTGCTGTTCCTTGCCGATGGTGTCGGTGAAACGCAGGTCGGCGAACTTCACGCCCTTTTCTTTGATCAGGGCCAGAACGTCTGCAGGGGACATGGGAACTTACCTCCAGTGTTGTTGTGTTTTGTGATCTGGCCGCCGGACCGTTGCTCAAATGCACCGGCCGTGGGCCAAGGCTGTACGCGTTGCAGAATTCGTGCCAGGTCTAGTGGTTCACCAACAGACTGATTTTGTTCGGTTGATCGACCCGTGCACTGCCCAGGGCGCACTGTTATGGTGCGCGCGGCCTGTATTCTGCACCAAAACAGGGCGGTGCGCTCGACATTGGGGCAGATTTTACGGCTGCCGGCTTGAATTGCACCATCGTGCAGCCTCCCCACTCCGGGGAGGCAGCCGCTATACTTGGTCGCCTTTTCAGCCGAGGCCCGAGCCCGTGACCGCGTCCGAGCGAGCCACCAGCCCCGCTACCTTTCAAGAATTGATCTTCGCCCTGGAACGTTTCTGGGCGGACGCGGGCTGCGTGATTTTGGAGCCCTACGATATGGAAATGGGGGCCGGCACGTTTCATCCCGCATCGTTCCTGCGGGCTATCGGACCGGAGCCGTGGAGCGCTGCGTACGTACAACCGTCCCGGCGGCCCACCGACGGGCGCTATGGCGACAACCCATTCCGGCTGCAGCACTATTATCAGTTTCAGGTCGTCATCAAGCCATCCCCGGAGAACATCCAGGCACTGTATCTGGAATCGCTGCGCAGCCTGGGCCTGGACCCCGGGGTGCACGACGTGCGCTTTGTGGAGGACAACTGGGAATCGCCCACGTTGGGCGCCTGGGGTATCGGTTGGGAGGTGTGGCTGAACGGCATGGAAGTGACCCAGTTCACTTACTTTCAGCAGGTCGGCGGTCTGGACTGCAAGCCGGTCACCGGCGAGATCACCTACGGGCTGGAGCGCATCGCCATGTATCTGCAGGGTGTGGAGAGCGTGTTCGACCTGGTCTGGACCGATGCCCCGCTCGGTGCAGTCACGTACGGCGACGTCTTTCATCAGAACGAGGTGGAGATGTCCCGCTACAACTTCGAGGAGGCGGACACGGATGCCATGTTCGGCGCGTTTGATCAGGCGGAGCGGGATGCCAAGCGACTGGTCGAAACCGGCCTGACGCTGCCCGCTTACGAGCAAGTGCTAAAAGCCTCCCACACGTTCAATCTGCTGGATGCCCGGCACGCCATCTCTGTCACGGAGCGGCAGCGCTACATTCTGCGGGTGCGGGATATGGCCCGCAGTGTAGCGCAATCTTATTTCACTGCGCGCGAGGCCCTGGGCTTCCCCATGCTGAACGGGACCCGATAGGGATGGCCGCGCGCGCCGACTTTCTTGTCGAGTTGGGAACCGAAGAGTTGCCGCCCAAAGCACTCAAGACCCTGTCGGCAGCGTTCGCCGAAAATTTCCAACGTGGCCTGGAGGATGCCCGGCTCAGCTTTGCGGTGATCGAGCGCTTTGCGTCGCCGCGCCGGCTGGCGCTGCGGGTTCGAGACATGGCACTGGCCCAGCCTGACGAGGCGCTGGAGCAGCGCGGTCCCCCGTTGAAGGTGGCTTTTGATGACAGCGGTGCCCCGACCCGCGCCGGCTTGGCGTTCGCGGAGCGAGCCGGCGTCAGCGTGGATGCTCTGCAAAAAGTAACAACGGATAAGGGCGCCTGGCTGGTACACCGGGCCACGGTGCAAGGTCAAGCCGCCGCTGAGCTGCTCCCTGAAATCACCGCAAACGCCCTGGCCGGGCTACCCATACCGAAGCTGATGCGTTGGGGCGCGGGTGACGCCGAGTTTGTCCGGCCGGTGCATTGGCTGGTGATGCTGCTGGGCAGCGACGTGGTACCGGCAGTCATTCTCGGCCTCGAGGCGGGCCGGGTAACCCATGGGCATCGGGTCCATTGTCCCCAACCCCTTGAGCTGGGGCACCCGGATGAATACGCCACGCGTCTGGAGAAGGACGGCGCGGTGCTGGCGGATTTCAACCAGCGCCGGGACCGCGTCCAGGCGCTGACGGACGAGGCGGCGACGAAGCTGGGTGGCCAGGCTGTGTATGACGACGCCCTCCTGGACGAGGTCACCGCGCTGGTGGAATGTCCCGTGGCCATGACGGGTGCATTCGAGCCCGTCTATCTGGAGCTGCCCGAGGAAGTGCTGGTGGTGACGTTGCAGGCCCATCAGCGTTTCTTCCCGGTGCGCGGGTCCGACGGCGCACTGCTGAATCGTTTTATCGCCATGGCCAATCTCATCAGCACCGCGCCGTCCCAGGTGCAGGCCGGGTTCGAGCGCGTGGTTCGGCCGCGGCTCGCAGATGCGGCCTTCTTCTTTGCCACCGATCGCCGGAACAGCCTTGAGGCCCGGCGCGAGCAACTCGGTAAGGTGCTGTTCCAGGCCAAGCTTGGCTCACTGCTCGACGTCACCGACCGACTTGGCCACCTGTGCGGCATCCTGGCGGACAGCCAGGGCTTCGATAAGGCCCAGCTGGAGCGGGCGGCGGCGCTTTCCCGCAGCGATCTCGTGACCGACATGGTGGGCGAGTTCCCCGAGCTGCAGGGGGTGATGGGGATGCACTATGCCCGCCACGATGGCGAGGATGAGGACGTCGCCAGAGCGCTGGCGGAGCAGTATCGGCCGCGCTTTGCTGGCGACGGGCTACCCACGACGCCGACGGGCCAGTGCCTGGCGCTGGCCAGCAGGATCGATTTGATTACCGGTATTTTTGCGATCGGCCAACCGCCCAGCGGCACCCGGGATCCCTTCGGGCTGCGCCGCGCGGCGTTGGGGCTTTTGCGTATTGCGATCGAGTGTGAGCTGGATATTGACTTACCCCATTTGATTCGGGTCGCTGCGCTGCAGCTGCCCGTGAGCCCGATACCCGATGCGCTCGCGGAGCAGGTGTATGACTACATCATCGAGCGGCTGCCGGGCTACTACCGGGAGCGGGGGGAAGCCGTGACGCCTGAGATGTTCCAGGCCGTTGTCAGTCACCGCCCGGTATCGCCACTGGACTTCGACCTGCGGCTGAAGGCCCTCGCCGAGTTCGCTCGCCACGACGCCGCCCAGAGCCTGGCGGCAGCCAACAAGCGAGTGGCAAACATTCTTCGCAAGAGCGAGGAGGCGTTGCCCGCTGAGGTGGATCCGAACCTGCTGAGCGAACCCGCCGAACAGCGGCTGTTTGAAACCCTCGAAGCTCTGCGGGATTCCGTCCAGGCGGCGCTGCGCCAGCGGGCCTACGGCGCCGCCATGGCAGAGCTGGCCGCAACCCGCACCGTGATTGACGAATTTTTCGACGACGTCATGGTCAACGTGGAAGACCGCGCCGTGCGGCTCAATCGCCTTGGGCTGCTGCGCTCGATTCGCGAGCTGTATAACGGCGTGGGAGAGATCTCCTGCCTGCATGTGGCCTGAGGAATCTCAAGTGACCCAGGGTCGCGTGATCGTGCTCGACCGCGACGGCGTCATCAACGCAGACTCGCCGGACTACATCAAAAGCCCGGCTGAACTGATACCACTGCCCGGCAGTCTCCTGGCCATTGCCCAGCTGACCACCGTCGGTTACAGCATCGTCATCGCCAGCAATCAGTCCGGCGTCGGCCGAGGCCTGTTTGATCAGCACACCCTGATGGCCATTCACGACAAGCTCATCGGGCTGGTGGAACAGGCCGGCGGCCAGCTGACCGGGATCTACGTGTGTCCGCACCATCCGGATGCGGGTTGCGAATGCCGCAAGCCGGCGCCGGGATTGCTCCAGCGCCTGGCCGCGGACCTGGGCACCGAACCGGCGGCGCTGATTGTCGTCGGCGACTCGCAGCGTGACCTGGACGCGGCTTGCGCCGTGGGGGCTCGGGCCATCCTGGTGCGCACCGGCAACGGTTCCGCCACCGAAAAGGGCCTGGCCCAGGGCAGCAGTGTGGAGGTGTTTGATGACCTGCAAGCGGTGGCAAGGCAGCTGACCGCAGAGGCTGCTTGAGCCGTGGAACTGGCCCGTCAGTGGATTGGCTCCATCCTGTTCACGCTGTTGTTTTCCATCTCAGCCATCGTTTGGTCTGCGCTCGTAACGACAACCTTGCCGCTGCCGCGGGCCATAGCTTATCGGCTGGTGCTGACTTGGGTCGATGGCGTGTTTTACTTGCTCAAGGTGCTTTGTCGACTCGATTATGAGGTAACGGGTCAAGAAAACATCCCCGAGCAGAACACCGTCGTGCTGCTCAAGCATTCTTCGGCGTGGGAAACGCTCGTTGAAATGAAGATCTTTCCCCCTCAGACCTGGGTCATTAAGCGCGAACTGATGTGGGCGCCCTTTATTGGCTGGGCGCTGCTGGCGCTGAATCCGATCGCCATCAATCGCCGCGCCGGCAGCACCGCGGTGGACCAGGTGATCACCACGGGCACAAATCGCTTGCAGGCGGGATTGTGGGTAATGATCTTCCCTGAGGGCACTCGAATGCGCCCTGGCGAGACGCGTCGCTATGGCGTCAGCGGAGCGTTATTGGCCCAGGCCAACGAGCGGCCGGTGGTGCCGGTGGCCCACAATGCCGGAAACTACTGGCCCCGACGCGGCTGGCTGAAACGACCTGGCACGATCCGCGTGGCTATTGGCCCGCCCATTGACACCCGCGGCCGCTCGGCAAGGGATATCAACCTTCAGGCACAGAACTGGATCGAGACGACGATTGCCAATATGCCGCCCTAGCGGCGTTGTGCCCTAGATATCCAGGTTCGCCACCGCCAGCGCATTGCGCTCGATGAAATCCCGGCGGGGCTCAACCTGATCGCCCATCAGAGTCGTGAAGATCTCATCCGCCGCAACAGCGTCCTCGATGCGCACCTGCATCAGACGGCGAGTTTCCGGATTTACCGTTGTTTCCCACAGCTGATCGGGATTCATCTCACCCAGACCCTTGTAGCGCTGAATGTTCTGGCCCCGCTTCGCTTGATCCATCAGCCAATCGATGGCGTCGGGGAAGGACACCACATCGCGCTGCTCTTTGCCGCGCACCACGTAGGCACCTTCCTCCAGCAGACCCTGCAGTTCCGCGCCCAGATCGGCAATGCGCCGATATTCGGGAGACTGGAAGAAACCGGCGTGAATGATTTTCTCGGTGGTCACGCCATGATGCTCGCGACGCACCCGGATGCTGGGCTCCCCCTCTTCAGTGACAAGGCTGACTTGATAGCGCGGGCCCGCGCCGTTGTGCCGGCGCAGTTCGGACTCCAGTTGGTTGCTCCAGTCGGTCAACCAGGTTTCGTCCGCAAGATGTGGGGCATCCACCGCCGGCAACCACATCAGAGCCCGCAGCACGTTGTCGTCATAGCGACGACCCCAGCGCTCAATGATGGCTTTAATCTCCATGTAGTGTCGGGCAAGGTTTTCCAGCGCCGCATCCTGGATGGGCGGGGCGTCGGCAGATACGAACAGTCGCGCATCGTCCATGGCGCTGGCCAGCAGCAGGGCGTCCAATTCGGCATCGTCTTTGACATAATATTCCTGCTTGCCACGCTTCACCTTGTACAGGGGCGGCTGCGCGATAAACACGTGCCCGCGCTCAATCAGCTCAGGCATCTGACGGTAGAAAAACGTCAGCAGCAGGGTTCGGATGTGGGAACCGTCCACATCGGCGTCGGTCATGATGATGATGCGGTGATAGCGCAGCTTATCGGGATCGAAATCATCCCGGCCGATACCACAACCCAGTGCCGTAATGAGGGTACCTACCTCCTGGGACTGCAGCATCTTGTCGAAGCGGGCCTTTTCCACATTCAGAATCTTGCCCTTGAGCGGCAGGATAGCCTGAGTACGGCGGTCCCGCCCCTGTTTCGCCGAGCCCCCCGCCGAGTCGCCCTCGACCAGAAACAGCTCGGACAACGCCGGGTCCTTCTCCTGACAGTCGGCCAGCTTGCCCGGCAGACCGGCCACGTCCAGAGCCCCTTTGCGCCGCGTCATCTCGCGGGCCTTGCGGGCTGCCTCCCGGGCTCGGGCGGCGTCAACGATTTTGGCAACGATGACTTTGGCTTCGTTGGGATGCTCCAGCAGGAAATCATCCAATTGAGGACCAACAACGGATTCCACCGCGCCCTTGACTTCAGAGGACACCAGCTTGTCCTTCGTTTGGGACGAGAATTTAGGATCAGGCAGCTTCACTGAGAGCACCGCCGTCAAACCCTCGCGGGCGTCGTCACCGCTGGTCGCGACCTTGTCACGGCGGCCGGCAGCCTCCTTCTCAATATAGTTATTCAGGGTCCGGGTCAGGGCGCTGCGAAAACCGGCTAGATGGGTGCCCCCGTCGCGCTGGGGAATATTGTTGGTGTAGCAGAACATGCCTTCCTGATAGCCGTCGTTCCACTGCAGCGCGAGCTCGATTTGAATGTCTTCCCGGGTCTCCTGGAAGTAGATCACCGACGGGTGAATCGGCGTCTTGTTGCGGTTCAGATGTTCGACGAAGGCGCGGATACCGCCCGCAAATTCGAATACGTCCCGCTGGCCGTCCCGCTCGTCGGCAAGCTCAATGCGCACCCCGGAATTCAGAAATGATAGCTCCCGGAGCCGCTTGGCCAGGACATCGTACTGAAACTCGATGTTGGAGAAGACGGCCGCGCTGGGTTTGAAGTGAATGCTGGTGCCCGTGCGGTCTGTTTTGCCCACGGACTTAAGCGGCGCCTGGGGCTCGCCCATGGCATAGGCCTGCTCATGCATCTCACCAGAGCGGTGAATGGTCAACCGCAACTGCTCCGAGAGCGCGTTGACCACCGACACGCCCACACCGTGCAGCCCGCCGGACACCTTGTAGGAGTTGTCGTCGAACTTACCCCCGGCGTGCAGGACCGTCATAATGACTTCCGCGGCAGAGCGGCCCTCCTCCGGATGGATGTCGACAGGAATGCCGCGGCCGTCATCGGCCACGGTGATGGACTCGTCAGGATGAATTCTGACGCTGATCGCGCTGCAAAAACCCGCCAGGGCTTCGTCGATGGAATTGTCTACCACCTCGAAAACCATGTGGTGCAGACCGGTGCCATCGTCGGTATCCCCGATGTACATTCCGGGCCGCTTACGAACCGCCTCGAGGCCCTTTAAGACCTTGATATTACTGGAATTATAGTCGTCCCTGGGGGTCATACGCTGGCGCTCAAAGTTAAACGACCCATTATACCATTTTGCGGATCTCGCCTTGTTCCACGTGGAACACCGGGAAACCTTCCGGCGGCGACAAAACCCGGGCACTCAACCCGGTCACGACGAGCTGGGCCGGGGCTGCCCATAACGCCGCCAAGAACCGACCAAGATAATCCCCGGCGAGCTCCGCCGCGGGGTCATCCACCAGCAACAGAGACTGGCGACCCTGATCGGCCGCGAATAAGCGAGCCTGGGCCAGCGTCAGCGCGGCCGAAATGAGTTTTTGCTGGCCCCGGGAGGCTTGCTCTCGCACCGGCTCTCCCCCGAGCTGAACCTTGAGCTCTCCCCGGTGGGGTCCCACCTGGGTGCTCCCAAGGCGTTCATCCCGCTCCTTGGACCGGGCGAGCGCCTCTTCCAGAGTCAGCTCAGCCGCCCACCCGCGTCGATAACTGATGTCTATGGGGCGGCCCAGCAGCGCGGCCCCCAGCTCTGTCAATAACGGTGCCAGACGTGCCACGTACTGGCGGCGCGCTTCATCAACGGGCGCGGCGCTCAGGAGAAGCGACTCATCCCAGGTCCCCAGATTCGCTGCGCCTGTCTTGAGAGCAGCATTCCGCTGACTCAACGCGCGTCGGAACCGCCGCCAGTGGTCGATGTAACCCTGTTCCACGTGGAACACTCCCCAGTCCAGATAGCGACGCCGGCCCTCTGGACCGCCGTCGATGAGCCTATGGATCTCGGGATCGATCACCTGCACCGGCAACAGCCTGCTGGTCTCGACCGCCCCCACCCCGCGGGTACCATCCACCTGAAGCTGCAAGCCCTCTGCGCCCAGGCTAGCGCCCAGACGGTGTCCCACGCCATCCCGATGGACCTCTGCAAAAACCGCGAGGGCAGGCTGGCCGTGCCGAACCAGGCTGCGGCTACGTCGTGTCCGGAAGGATTTGCCGCGGCTCAGGAAATGGATCGCCTCAAGAAGGCTGGTTTTGCCGGACGCATTGGGACCGAACACGTAATTGCGCTGGGGATGAAGCGTCAGTTCCGCGTTTGCCAGGCAGCGGAAATCCTTGATCCGCAGGCGAAGAAGGCTCACTGAAGGCGCGATTTCGGCCGCGCAGGTGTTCCCTAGAGCCGCATGGGCATGACCACGAACTTCTCTCCCTCGCCCGCCGGGCCCCGGATCAGGCAACTGGAGTTTGCATCCACCAGGCCCAGTTCCACCTGTTCGCTATCGACGGCGCCCAGCGCATCAAGCAGATAATTGACGTTGAACCCAATTTCCATCTGATCGCCGCCGTATTCCACTTCCAAGGCTTCCTCAGCCTCCTCCTGCTCCGGGTTGTTGGCTTGGATCGTGACTGTGTTGCTGCCCAGATCGAGCCGAATGCCCCGATATTTTTCGTTGGACAGGATGGCGGCGCGCTGCAACGCATGGCGCAATAACTCCCGATCGGCCGTCACCACGTTAGTTGGATGACTGGGCAACACCCGGCTATATTCCGGGAAACGGCCGTCAATCAGCTTCGAAGTGAAGCGAATTCCGTCTAAATCGACTCGAACGTGATTACTGCCGATGGTGATCTCGACGCTCCCTTCGCCGTCTAAAAGGCGCTGCAATTCCAGGACGCCTTTGCGGGGCACGATGACCTGTTCGCTGCTGGTGCTGCCGGAGGCCAGTGGGACCTCGCAAAGCGCCAGCCGGTGCCCGTCCGTGGCCACAGCCCGAAGCGCACCCACCTCTGTCTCCAGGAGCATGCCGTTGAGGTAGTAGCGCACATCCTGCTGGGCCATCGCAAAATGTGTCTTGTCCAGCAGGCGCTTGAGGTCCTTGCGCTCAAGCATCAGCGTTTGCTGCGTGGCAATCTCATCCACGGTAGGGAAATCCCCCGCGGGCAGCGTGGTCAGGCGAAAACGGCTCCGGCCAGCCCGCACCGTCGCTTTATCACCCTCTACGCTCATGGTCACGGCGACATCGCTGGGTAACGCGCGACAGATGTCCAGCAACTTTCGCCCCGGAACCGTGATTTCGCCGGGATTTTCCACGTCCAGGGCCATGCGCGCAGCAAGCTCTACCTCCAGATCCGTTGCGGTAATCGCCAGTTCGCCTTCCCGTGCCACCAGCAGCACGTTGGAGAGAATCGGCATGGTTTGCCGACGCTCGACCACGCCGATGACTGCCTGAAGGGGCTTCAAAATAGCTTCCCGCTGCGCGCTGAACTTCATGCCTGCACCCGATCTTTAATTAAGTATAAAAATATATATTTAGGTTATTGCTACTACTATTAGGGCATCGCCGAACTGTGGGTTAATCAAAAAAAATAAATAAAAACAATAACTTAATCTAATACAGGCGATACCAAAACAGGTGCGTAGCGACTTGCCTTGCTGTGCATGGATTGTGGATAAAAATACCCCGTAAAGTTTTCAACAGGCTGTCCACGTCACCCTGTCAAGGTTCTCAACAGGTTTGCATAGTCCTCCGCAACCCGCGCGTCCTCCTCTCGCAGCGCTTTAACGCGCTTACAGGCGTGCAGTACCGTGGTGTGGTCGCGACCGCCAAAGGCGTCGCCGATTTCCGGCAGACTGTGATTGGTCAGCTCCTTCGCTAAGGCCATGGCAATTTGGCGGGGTCGGGTAATGGAACGACTGCGCCGCTTGGAGTGCAAATCCGCCACGCGAATTTTGAAGTAGCCGGCAACCGTTTTCTGAATGTTGTCGATCGTGACCAGCTTGGCCTGCAGCGCGAGCAGATCCCGCAAGGCTTCCTTGGTGAACTCCAGCGTCACCGGTCGTCCGGTGAACTGTGAGTTGGCGATGACTCGGCGGAGAGCGCCTTCCAGCTCGCGCACGTTGGAGCGAATGCGCTGAGCAATGAAAAAAGCGACTTCCTCTGGAATCCCATGGCCCTCCTGGGCCGCCTTACTCATGAGAATGGCCACGCTGGTTTCCAGCTCCGGGGGCTCGATGGCCACCGTCAGGCCCCAGCCAAAGCGGGACTTCAGCCGCTCCTCCAGACCATCCACCTCCTTGGGATAGCGGTCGCAGGTCAGCACAATCTGCCGCTGTCCCTCCAGCAAGGCGTTGAAAGTGTGAAAAAACTCTTCCTGAGAGCGTTCCTTGCCCGCGAAGAACTGGATATCGTCGATCAGCAGGGCATCCAGGGATCGGTAGGCCCTTTTGAAATCGTCGATCGTGTTGTGCTGAAGACCGCGGACCATATCGCCCACGAACCGCTCCGAATGCACATAGGCCACATTAGCGCCGTTATCCTGCTCCAGGATGGCGTTGCCCACGGCGTGCATGAGGTGGGTTTTCCCCAGCCCGACCCCGCCATAGATAAACAGCGGGTTGTAGGCCTTTCCCGGGTTGTCCCCCACCTGCAGGGCGGCGGCCCGAGCCAGTTGATTGCTTTTGCCCTGGACGAAGCTTTCGAAGGTAAAACCGGGGTTCAGTCGTCCCCCAACCACCGGCTGGCGGGGGCCGGCAATGGCCGCCGGAATGTGTGTGCCGGCGCTGCTTGAGGCCCGCTCGCGGGTACCCACCTCCAGGACCACCTCGGTGGACTGCGCGTCCGGAATGGCTGTCACGACCTCCGAAATGCGTGTTAAGCAGTGCTCTTGCAGCCAATCCACGACGAATCGATTCGGTGCCAGCAGACGCAGTACACCGGGATCCTCCACCGCCTGGAGAGGACGGATCCACGTATTGAACTGCTGTTCGGAAAGCTCCCCCTCGAGGGTTCGCATGCAGCGATTCCACAGCGACGGGTGAACCGCCTGGTTGTCGGCCACGGCTGTTACTTTTGTTAAGCGTTGATGGTGGACTCTGGTGCGCAGCGCGCCTTCCGGAGTCTATACCGGAACTTTGCAGTTATCCACAGGCAGTCACGCTTGTGAACAACGTCCCTGACTATTGACACTCAAAAGCCGCCCGCGTAGAGTTGCCGCCTCTCGCCGCCAGGCACATCTTCTTGTTTTGCGAAGAGTTTCTTTGACACTCGACGCGCTTTGCACGGTCACCCGCCATGAAACGCACTTTCCAGCCCTCGAATTTAAAACGCAAACGGACGCATGGCTTTCGGGCCCGAATGGCGACCAAGGCCGGACGTGCGGTGATCAAACGACGGCGTGCCAAAGGCCGCGCGCGTTTGACGCCCTGAAGACCCGGGCACTCGACGACGACTGGCGCCAGCCCCCACAACAGATTCCCCCGCGGCCATCGCCTGACCCGGGCGGAGGATTTCGCGCGGGTGTTCAAACAGGCGGCGCGGTCGGCCGACCGGTATTTTACGGTCTTGGCGGCAACTGCCATGGCGGGCCAGCCCCGCCTTGGGCTGGCCGTCTCGCGCAAGGCTGCGCCCCGGGCGGTGGATCGCAATCGAATCAAGCGGCTTGCTCGGGAGTCGTTTCGGCAGGCGCCGCAGCTTCCGGCGGGAGATATTGTGGTGATTGCTCGACCCGCCGCTCGAACGGCGGATTCGAGTACACTGCGCACCAGCCTGGAGCGACACTGGCAGCGGCTGGCGCGGCGCAACGAGAACAACAGCTTTAAGCTCGATGGATAACATACGACTGTTCCTGTGGCTGGCCATCGGCCTGATGGTGTGGCTGAACTACGAGGCCTGGGTCAAGGATTACCCGCCCTCTGCGCCTTCTCAGGCGACTGCGCCGCAGGCTGTCCCTGCGCCGGTTCCGGACCTGGATCTGCCTGCGCTGCCCGACTCCGTGGCCCAGGAGGCACCCAGCCCGGACTTACCAGCACCGCTGCCTGCCGTAGAGCCAACCGTAGAGACCGTGCGAGTCCGCACCGACGTCATGGAGGCGGAGATCAGCCTCAACGGTGGCGATCTGGCCCGGGTCGAGCTGACTCGTTATCCCCGCCAGAAGGATCAGCCGGATGTCCCGGTGCGGCTGCTGGACTACGAGCCCAGTGAGCGTTTTCTGATCCAGACGGGGCTGCGAACGAGCGCGGGCGGGGTCGAACCGAATCACCTGGCGACCTATCAGGCAGCCCAGACGGCCTATGGGCTCAGTGATGGTCAGGACACCCTGACCGTGCCCCTGCGCTGGGTTGCGGACGGCCGGGTGCTTGCCACCAAGGTATTCACGTTCCGCCGCGGCGGTTACCAGATCGACTTGGAGCTGGTCGTGGAGAACCAGGGGACTGAGCCGGTGAGCGGCGCACCCTATGCCCAGTTGCTGCGACGTCACCAACCGGTGGAACGCTCCTTCACGTCGGTGGAGTCCTATTCCTATCGCGGGCCGGTGCTGTTTGACGGCGAGAAGTACGACAAGCTGGACGTGGAAGACCTGGCCGAGAGCGCTCTCACTGCCACTCTGACGGGCGGCTGGCTGGCCAGTATTCAGCATCATTTCCTGGCGGCCGTCGTACCGCCGGCAGATGAGTCGGTGCAGTATCAAGCCAGCGTTCGGGCCGATCAGTATGTCATGTCGGCCGTGACGCCGCTGCAAACGGTCGCCGCCGGCGAGACGGCTCGCTTTCCCTTTACGCTGTTCGTAGGGCCCAAACTCCAGGACCAGCTGGAGGCTGCTGCCCCGGGGTTGAAGCTGACGGTGGACTACGGTGTGCTGACCCTGCTGGCACAGCCGCTGTTCTGGTTATTGTCCCGGGTGCACGACCTGGTGGGGAACTGGGGCTGGGCCATTGTGCTGGTCACGGTTTTGATCAAGCTGGCCTTCTACAAGCTCACCGCCACCAGCGGCCGGTCCATGGCCAAGATGCGCAAGCTGCAGCCGCGCATCAAGGCGCTGCAGGACCGCTACAAAGAGGACCGTCAGGCGCTCGGCCAGGCCATGATGGACCTCTACAAGCGGGAGAAAGTCAATCCCGCCGCCGGGTGTCTGCCCATCCTCATTCAGATGCCGTTCTTCTTTGCTTTTTACTGGGTGCTCATCGAAAGTGTGGAAATGCGCCAGGCACCCTTCATGCTGTGGATAACGGACTTATCCGTGCGCGACCCGTTCTTCGTGTTGCCGCTTTTGAACGGCGCTGCCATGTATTTCCAGCAGCGCCTCAGCCCGGCGCCGCCGGATCCGGTGCAGGCCAAGGTGATGCAGTTCATGCCCGTGGCGTTTTCGGTGATGTTCGCGTTCTTTCCGGCCGGTCTGGTGCTTTACTGGCTGACCAACGCGTCGCTGTCCATCCTGCAGCAGTGGCGCATCAACAAAGTGATCGGCGCGGACTAATCGCCAGGCTCAGGCCGCAACCGCGTCAGCACGTCGATCTCGCTTTTTAGGGTGCGGTGCACCGGGCACTTGTTGGCAATCTCCAACATCCGCTGGCGATCGCTCTCATCCAGGTCGCCCGCCAACTCGACGACGCGCTCGAAACGGTCGATGCGGCCGCTCGCCGTCTCGCAGTGCTCGCAGTCCGCGGCATGAATCTTGGCGTGGTTGACGCGCACGGTGGCTGTCTTTAACGGCAGCTGCTTATGCCGGGCATACATCTGCAGAGTGAGACTGGTGCAGGACGCCAGCGCCGCGCTCAGCAGATCGTAGGGGGAGGGTCCTAAGTCGGTGCCGCCCGCGCTGGTGGGTTCGTCCACCAGCAACGGATGGCCGGCCGCGTTGATCTCGGTTACAAAGCCGGCGGCGCCCGTTTCCGCCACCACCTCGTTGCCGTTCTGGGTCAGCGTGGTGGCCCGCGCGCCCGCATCGCTCACATAGCGCGCCGCCCAGGCTGCCAGCACATGGCCTGCATAGCGGGCGTCCGTCTCCCGGCTCAAAAGATGATCCGCGCCGTCCAGGCTGACAAAGCTTTTGGGGTGCTTGGCGCTGACAAAGATCCGGCCGGCGTTGTCGATGGGGACAAGCTCATCCCGGGGCGCGTGCATGACCAGCAGGGCCTTACGCAGGGCGCCCAGGCTATCGGGGAGCGCCTGGGCCGTGACGTCGTCCAGGAACTGGCGCTTAATCAGAAAGGGGCGGCCGGCCAGCCTGACGGTGGCTGCGCCTGAGCGCTCAATGTCCTCCTGGGCGTCGCCCAGCAGATGCAGCACATGGGCAGGGGCGGCTGGCGCGCCAATGGTTACCACGGCCCGGCTGCTTTCGATGCGCGGGGCCGCAGCCAGAACGGCCGTGCCCCCCAGAGAGTGACCCACCAGGATCTGGGGCGGCTCGTGGGCTTGTGCCAGCCATGCCGCGGCAGCGATCAGGTCGTCCACGTTGGAAGAGAAATTGGTGTCGGCAAAATCCCCTTGGCTGCTGCCTAAGCCGGTGAAGTCAAAGCGCAGGACGGCGAGGCCTTGTTCCGTGAGCGCCCTGGCGATGTTCACCGCCGCTTTGATGTTGGCGGTGCAGGTGAAGCAGTGGGCGAACAGGGCGAAGGCCCGCGGCCGGCCCAGGGGATGGTGCAGGTGTCCGGCGAGCGTTGCGCCGTCCTGATTGGTGAATTCCACTTTCTCTTGGGTCATGAATGGCTCCTCAACGACACGGCTGCTTCGATTATGCCGCTCACCAGCAGAGACTCTTAGCTGGCGGCGCGGCCGCCGCAGCAAGCCGCTTGATGACCGCCAGGATTTACGCCGCCACTGCCACCATTGTCGCCCTGGCCACGCCGCTCTTGAGCAGCAAGGTCGCCACTGGGCGTCACCCCAAGCCCCGGCAACACCCGTGGTGCGGGGCCGAAGCGTGCCCTGGCGG
The DNA here is from genome assembly GCA_041556855.1 of Gammaproteobacteria bacterium. Lineage (GTDB taxonomy): Bacteria > Pseudomonadota > Gammaproteobacteria > Steroidobacterales > JBFFHS01 > JBFFHS01. The sequence goes on along the minus strand of JBFFHS010000028.1, from coordinate 7,707 downwards.
GACAAGCGGCGAGGTTCCGGCCCGGCGCTTTTGCGGCCAGGGATTTACGCTGCGGCAGCGGGCGGCGCTATACTGGGATGATTACACAAGGAGATAGCCATGGCTCTGAACATCAAAGAACCCTATCCCCACCGGATGATGCCCCGCGCGACTCACGACGAGCATGCTCGGGAAAACATCATCGCGGCTGTCAAGCACTTCATGTCCGACAACATTTATCCCAACGATGAGCTGGTCTATGAAAAACAGGCCAAGCAGAGATTCGTCAAGGAGCATGGCCGCGAGCCGAAGGACTGTGGTGAAGTGCATCACCTGATGATGGATGAGCCCTATACCCAGATGTGGAGCTCCATGGCGCGCACGCTGCAGGAGATGCTCTGGGACAACCAGGGCGAAATCGTGCAGCACGAGATGCCGCGCATGCAGGCCGAGGCCAAGGCGCTCACGCGCAAGGCCAAGGGCTCGGTGACTCTGGATCCAGACTTCGAAATGCCGCGCTATGTCAGCGCCGTGGATATCCACGCCATGCCCGGGGGCTATCCCACCAGCCGGTCGGAGGACGATCTGTTTACCCCCGCTGTTTATGATCGCGGTGCCTATTACTACACCCGCGGCATGGTAGGTCGCTGGGGCGAGGGCGGGGCCCAAGCGCTCATCAACGCCGTCAAGGAGTTTTACCCCGACCTGCAGCCCAAGCGCATTCTGGACGTCGGCTGCGCCATCGGTTGGAGTACAGTGCCGCTCGTCGACGCCTGGCCCGAGGCAGAAGTTCACGGCATCGACGTGGGCGAGGCTTTCATGCGTTACGCCCACGCCCGGGCCGAAGGTCTTGGCAAGGTCGTGCACTTTCACCAGATGAACGGGGAAGACTTGAAGTTCCCGGACGGGCACTTCGATCTGGTGATGAGCGGCGGCATGTATCACGAGACCTCCAAGAAGGCGGCGCCCAGGATCATCAAGGAGATCTACCGGGTGCTGAAGCCCGGCGGGGTCAGCATGAACTACGACATTCCCTATGGGGGTGAGTACAACCTGCATGAGCAGTTCATGCTGAACTGGGATTGCTACTTCAATGCGGAACCCTTCTGGCGCCAGTGGACGGCCTGGGACCGGGCAGATTTCATGAGCTGGGGCGGCTTCGACAAGGACGGGGTGATCGATGCCTGGGCCGACCGGGATCACGAGGGTAACTTCAAGTTCTTCCCGAAACCCTTCGACGAGTTGCATACGTCGGCCCGCGGCGGCATCGGCCGGGTACAGTTTTTCGGCGCGAAGAAGTAGTCGCATGGCGGTCGTCTGATGGCAGAGGATACTGAGAAGCAAAGCGCGACCCGGGAGGAAACGGCGCCGGCATCGCCCATGGAAACCGACCTGGAGCGGATCCGCACCGCAAAGGGCCAGCGGCCCTACTTTTTCCCCGACCCGAACCTGGACAAGCTGGTGGCCATGCTGATGGCGCTGGTCAGCGAGGTGGCCGTGCTGCGCGAGCGTCTTGACACCCACGAGCGGTTGGCCGAGGTGGAAACCTGGGCGAGCGGTGCCCAGGTGGAGGCCTTCGAGGCTCCAGACCCGGTGGAAGCTGAGCGCGCCGAGTGGCGCGAGGACTATGTGGGGCGCATCATGCGCATCATCACGGACGAGCTGGAACGGCTGAAAGCCTGACCAGGTATTCGCCCATCCGCGCGACGCCGCCGGGCGTAACCGGGTGAGCCCCGCAGGTCACGGCACTTGCCGCCCAAGTGATCGGCCAGCCGGCTCGTCCGCTGCACGTGTCAGGCCAGCGTTGCGCCGTCCGGGGCGGCGGGTTGCTCTTTCTCTGGGATTATCGATGCCGCTGCAACGACCAGAGTTCCCGGATTCCGGGACCCTCCGGCAAAGGCCCTGAACCACAGGGATCGGTATCCACTGCGCCACGGACCGGCTACCGGCAGCCCGCATGACACACACCGATGACACCATCGTTGCTCTGGCCACTCCACCCGGGGAAGGGGGTATCGCCGTGGTGCGCCTGTCGGGACCCAGCGCATTCGCTCTTGGTCAACGAATCGCCGGTCGCAAGCTCAAGCCTCGCCACGCCAGCCTGTGCGATTTGCGTGATGCACTCGGTGAGCTGATCGATCGGGGCATCGTGTTGTTCTTCCCGGCGCCCCGGTCATTTACGGGCGAGGACGTGGTGGAGCTCCAGGTCCACGGCGGTCCGGTGGTGTGCGACTGGCTGGTGGACACCGCCCTTGCCCTGGGTGCCCGGGCCGCGGCACCCGGGGAGTTTACCCAGCGAGCGTTTCTGAACGACAAGTTGGATCTGGCCCAGGCTGAAGCTGTGGCCGATCTGATTGCCAGCGGTTCCCGGGATGCGGCTCGCGCCGCGCTGCGCTCCCTGGAGGGCGTCTTCTCGGATGCCGTGCACGATCTCCTGCAGGCGCTGACGGCGCTCCGGGTGCATATTGAGGCGGGGATCGACTTTCCGGACGATGAGCTGGACCTGCACGAGGATCAGGAGCTGGCCGGGCGCCTGGCGTGGGTGGAGCGGCATTTCCGCGAGCTGGGCCGCGCCGCCCGCCAGGGCAAGGTGCTGCGGGACGGGTTGGCGGTGGTGATTGCCGGCCCGCCCAATGCCGGCAAGTCCAGCCTGCTGAATCAACTTGCCGGGGAGGATGCAGCGATTGTGACGGATATCCCCGGCACGACCCGCGATCCGTTGCGTGAGCACATCGCCATCGACGGCATGCCCCTGAGCGTGGTGGACACGGCGGGCTTGCGGGAGAGCGGCGACGTGATCGAAGCTGAGGGCATGCGCCGGGCTCACCGGGAGCTTAGGGGCGCGGATCGAGCCCTGTGGGTGGCGGAGGCGGCCGCCGGCGCAGACCACGCGCGCCGTGCGGCTCGTCAGACCCTGCCGGCGGGCCTACCGGTGACCCTGGTGCTCAACAAGATCGATTTGCTCAACGCGCCACCGTCCATGCAGGCACGCGACGGGGATACCGTGGTATGGCTGTCGGCGCTGACCGGTGCGGGCCTGGACCTGCTGCGCGAGCATCTGAAAAGCGCTGCTGGCTTTCAGGCGGAGGTGGGTGGCGCGTTCAGCGCAAGGCGCCGCCACCTGGATGCCCTGGCCCAGGCGGAAGCCGCCTTTCAACGCGGCCGTCGCCAGTTTGACGGCGGCGCCTTAGAGCTGGCTGCGGAAGAGTTGCGGGACGCCCAGACGGCGCTGGCGGAAATTACCGGCGAGTTCACCAGCGAAGATTTGCTGGGCGAGATCTTCGCCAACTTCTGTATTGGAAAGTAGCCGGGGGTTCGCAAGACCGTTCATAGCTTGCGGCAGGAGGCAGTGCCGGTGACCGGGGAAAGGCTGCCGCCTAGCGCTCCACGTGCTGGACCAGCTGGTCCTGGTATCTCTGATACAGCGCATAATTGTGCGCCACGGCCTCGTTGATGTCCTTCTGCACCCATGCGGTGCGCAGGGCTTCCCGCACCCACTCATGCTCAGCCCAGTTGCCGCCTGAGGACTTGACCACCTCGAGCTCTGCTGTCTGGATACCGGCCATGCTGGTGACGCTACTCATCACGTCGCCGAAATCGCTCATGGAAAAACCCTCTTTTTGGTCGGCTTTCTCGGCGATCTCCTGCAAGCGCTGTTCCTGGCCGGACCGCATCTCGGCGGCGCGCTCCATCACCCGGATGAACTCCTCCACCTGGTCTGCGCTGAGCTTGCCGTCCCGGGGCGGCGCGTAGCTGTCTTCTTCGGCCGCTGCGATCAGCTCCCCCTGACGGGCCATGCCGCTGAAAACGCCACCGGTAGCGCTGCCTGAGGCCTCCCCCTCGGCGGTTCTGTCGAAGTCGGATCCCGGGCTCGCCCCGAAGCCACCCAACATTCTCCCGAGAATAATCATGGCCACGACACTTGCCAGCAGCGAGACGATGAAATGCCCCGCGCGGCGTCCGTCGGGCACGTCCAGGTAACTGGGGATGATCCGCCACAAGAGCACCAGACCATAGATCGACAAACCCAGACTCAACAAGCCGCCGATCAAAGGCAGGGGCGCCAGCGCCTGCCCCAGATAGCCGGGCACGAAGGCGAGGGAGGTCGCCGCGAGCCCGTGGGCGAAGCTGCGCTTGCCGCCGAAGGCGCCAGCCAGCCAGCTGACAATGAAGGCCACCAGGGCGGCGGCGATGGCCCCCATGATGATATTCATCAGGGACGAGCCCAGGGTGGGGCGCCCCAGCCCGAACATGCCGCCACCGCTCAACAGGCCCAGCAGATAGGCCACCACAGTGGCGCCGATGATGAGCGGGCCGGTGAGCAACCCAGCGGTCCTCTGCCAGTCGCCGGCCTCCGACAGATAGCTGCGCCAGGTGGGCTCCGGGTCGAGCAGGGCACCCCGCACCAGGGCCAGCGTGCGGTTGAGATCCAGCGTGAACCCACTCTCGCCGCGCCCCGGTTCGGGGTTTTCGCCTGCGGCTGGTTTCTCTTGGCTGTTGTCTTGTTCCATCGCGTTGTACCCCTCTTCTGGGTTATTCAAGGCGCTTTAGCCCGCTCCCAACCACCAACGCCCTCCCGTTGCTGCCCAGAGGCCTGGGACGAGTAGATAACATACCTCTTCGCCCCGCGCAGAGCAGTGCCGGTCGCCGGTGACGGCCGGTCAGTGGGCCCATCCTCGGGTCGCGCGGCTAGGGATTCTGGCAGGCCTCTACCGCGTCTTGGGTCAGGCCGAGGTCCTTGGCGGCGGCCGCCAGGTCGTCCGCGGTGGCGTTGGCGGCATAGACATCATTGGCGGTGCGGGCCAGGTCGTAGTTGCCGGTGCGAAAGGCCGTCCGGGTGACCGCTGACATCATCCGGCCGAAAGCGCGCTTTTTCTGCTGGCCGGCCTGAGCCTCGGCCATCTTCTGTTGCAGACAGGCCTGCTGGGCAGCCTGCAGCTCAGCCTGGGTTGGCGCCGGCGGTGCGGCATTGGCCTGAACCGGCGCCGCCGCGGCTGCGGCCGGCTGACTCTGCTTCTTGATGGTGGCCTTGAGCACGCCGGCGAGCTGCGGCGTGACCTCACCCGTGACCTCCAGCTCATGCTCGGCCTGGAATTTGGAAATGGCGACGATGGTGGCGGTGGTCATCTCGCCGTTGGTGGCGCCCGGCTCATAGCCCAGCGCGACCAGGTCCTGCTGGACCATTTGGGTGAGTTCGTCGGCCCCAGCCAAAGCCGGCAGGAGCAGGACCAGCGCCAAGACGTAACGCAGCGCGTTGAGTTTCATGTCATCCCCCTGAAACAGTTGTTGTTATCCTTAGACCCCCAATATACACCAAGACACTGTCCCGACAGCGCTCGGGGGCGCTGTCAAAGGGCGTCGTGCCGCGCTCATGGGCAGGGTTCCCTTGGCACCCGCATCGAAGGAGGTTCCCATGTCTGTCCTGGATATTCCCCTGCGCCGCATCGACGGCTCCCCCACTTCACTGGCCGACTACAAGGGCCGCGTGCTGTTGATCGTCAACGTGGCGTCGAAATGCGGCCTTACGCCCCAGTACGCGGGTCTGGAGGCGCTCTATGAGCAGCGGCGGGACGAGGGTTTGGAGATTTTAGGGTTTCCTGCCAACAACTTCGGCGGTCAGGAACCGGGCAGCCACGAGGAGATCGTGGCGTTCTGCACCGCCAACTACGGTGTCCAGTTTCCCATGTTCGAGAAGATCTCCGTGAAAGGAGACGATCAACATCCGCTCTACGCAGGCCTCATCGATGCCCAGCCGCGGGCGGCGGACAAGCCGGGCAGCGACTTCAAGGAGAAGCTCGCGGGCTACGGCATCACGCCGGACAACGATTCAGACGTCCTGTGGAACTTCGAGAAGTTCCTGGTTGGCCGTGATGGCGAGGTGGTGGGCCGGTTTTCGCCGGACGTGACGCCTGAGGACGATCTGCTCAAGGATGCCATCAAGCGGGCGCTCGCGGCCTGACGCGCGGCACCCGCGGCAGAATCGCTGCGGTCTTGGTGACAGCCGCCAGATGACCCGCCGCTGCGTCATTCTGCTCAAGGGGCTGTCACGGCACCACACCCGCTGCTTCAGTTGACCATCGGCGTTTGTTCGGGCGGACGGCGGTTGGCGTCATCGTGCGGGTGGTTATGAGCGGAGCTTGCGCGGGCTGGGGTGTGGACGGTTGCCGCGGCGGATGGTTTTTTTTCGCGTTGCGGGGGCGCCGGTACAGTTTCGGTCTGGTTCCCACAGTCGCCGAGATTCTGGAACAAGACGAGCCGGGACGCCTCCTGATTGATATGCCGATCGGTCTGCATGATGAAGACGGCGCCCCACGAGGCTGCGATCGGCTCGCCCGCGCCCTGCTCGGGCCCAGACACGCCAGCGTGTTCAATGCGCCCATACGGGCCGTGCTGGGGCAGTCCGATTACGCCACCGCGAACCGCCGTTCCCGCCAACTCAGTGGCCGGGGCTTAAGCCGCCAGACGTTCAACATCATGACGCGGATTGCCGAGCTGGACACTCTGCTGCAACGGGACCTGGCTGCTCGCGCGGTGGTCAGAGAGGCCCATCCCGAAGTGTGCTTCTGGGGGCTCAACGGGTGCCGTCCCATGGCTGCCAACAAGAAAACGGCGGCGGGTTTTGACGAACGACTCGCCACTTTGGGCGCCCATTGGCCGGATGCTGAAGCTGCGGTTGGCGCGGCGCTCGCCGACTTCCCGCGCTCGCGCTTGGCGCGGGACGACGTGGTGGATGCGCTGGCGCTGGCCCTAGTCGCCGCCCAGCCGGCCAGGCAACTGCGAACGCTGCCGGCGACGCCGCCCAGCGACAGTCACGGTTTGCCTATGGAAATGGTGTACTGGGTCCGCCCCGGGAACGCGGATCCTGCAGATGGCGGCTAAGCGTTGCGCGCCCGGTGCTCTGCCAGGGACACCACGACGCCGGGCACGAGCATTTCAGCACCGCCAGCGGGATCGACCTCGACGCGATTGCGGCCCCACTGCTGGGCCAGGTGCAGGGCCCGCTGGGTTCGCTTGAGGGTATTTTCCAGCGATTCCCCAAGACGATATTCAGCGATGCCTGCCGACACGGTGAGCTTGATCCCGGCGGCGAAGGGCCGCAGGGCGATCTGGGCGCGCAGTCGGTCCACTTTCTGCTCGGCGCTTTGCAGCCGGGTTTCCGGCAATAGCAACAGGAATTCCTCGGCGCCGAAGCGGCCCAGCACCCGAGCCGGGGTGGACCACTCAGCGCCGCGCAGGACGTCTTTGAGGCGCCGCGCGAAGGCGCTCAGCAGTCGGTCGCCGGATGCATGACCGTACGCGTCGTTGACCCGCTGAAAATGATCGATGTCCAGCAGCGCTACGCAGAACGGTTGCCCAAGGCGATCGGCTCGCGCTTTTTCCCGATCGAGAATCTGAAACAGAAAACGGCGGTTGTAAGTTTCCGTCACGGTGTCCCGCTGGCGGAAGCGATTCAGACGCAGCGCAGCTCGCTTCAGGGAGCCATCGCGCGCCGCCAGGCGCTCCTCCAAGCGCGTGTATGCTCGGCTCAGCACGGCGGTGCCCACCAGCGCCAAGGCGACCACGACCGCGCGGGCCACCTCCGCGCGGGGCACAAAGGCCGGCTCATTGAAGAGGTAGCCGAACACGGCAGCGAAGCCGTAGCTTAAGGCGGCAAAGCCCAGTGCCCGCAGGCGCAGACATTCCGGCAGGCCCGGTGTGCCCAGCAGCACCATCAGCAGCACGGCCGTC
>JBFFHS010000027.1:0-39903 GCA_041556855.1 Gammaproteobacteria bacterium | reverse complement strand
GGCGTCGTAGCCGTGGATGCTGATAGCTTTCGCGCTTACCAGGCACCGGGGGTTGCAAAGCTGGCGATGTCGTTCAGCACCGAGCCCGGCGCGCCAGGGCGCTGTCGACTGCGCACAGAGACCCGGGTCTGGTGCACGGACGCGCGGGCGCGGCGTCGTTTCCGCATCTACTGGTATCTGATTCGGCCCGCCAGTGGCCTGATCCGTCGTGAGATGCTGCGCCTGACCAAGCGCCGCGCGGAAGCGGGTCTGGCCCGGCCCTAGTCCGGCGACCGCTGCTCGTCGGCGGGATCGCGGCTGAGCAGTTCCTCCAGTTCCGTCGCGGCCTCCAAGGCGCTTTGCCGCAGTTTCGCCGGATCGTGATGTACGGCCTGCTGGCGCTTCAGCAACGCCTGATCGTGCTTGGCAAACCGGGCCACGGTATTCTCCGCCTGCGCGCGCGCGATCCCTAGCTGGGTGAGCGTTTCCTCAGCCAGCCGCAGGCCGGAGAAAAATGTATCGCGCACCGGATCCGTGACGCCCAGATCCATCAGGGCCAGGGCGTGCTGGCGGTTCCGCGCCCGGGCCAGGATCGGCAAGTTCGGGAAATGCTGCTTCAGTGTTGCCACGATGCGAACAGACTGTTCTGCGTCCTCCACGGCCAGCACGAACAACCGCGCCCGATCGGCGCCCGCGGAGCGCAGCAGGTCCAAACGGGCGGCATCGCCGTAGAAGACCTTGTTGCCATATGCCCGCACCACGTCCACCTGCGCGCTGGAGCTTTCCAGTGCAGTGAACGGGATCCGGCAGGAACGCAGGATACGACCCACAATCTGCCCGAAGCGACCGAACCCGGCGATGATCACGGGGTTGCTTTCCTGGATGGCATCGTAGGGCCGCTCCGGTTTCCCAGTGCCCCCGCTGAGACGCGCGTTCAGCTGTACCAGTAGCGGTGTGATCGCCATGGACATGGTCACCACGACGATGAGTAGATCCTGCAGTTCGCCCGCAATGACTCCGGCGCTCACCGCGACGCCGAACAGCACAAAGGCGAACTCGCCGCCCTGGGGCAGGGCGAGGGCCAGGGATCGGGACACCGTGTGGGCCAGGCCGTAGAGGCGACCAGCTGCGTAGATCGCAACGCCCTTGCCGGCAAGCAGCAGTGCCGTCAACGCGGCGATCTGCAGCGGTGCGTTGCCCAACAAGGCCAGGTCCAAGGACATACCTACGGAGATGAAGAACAGACCCAGCAGCAGGCCCTTGAAGGGCTCGATATCGGCCTCCAGGGCGTGACGGTACTCCGAGTCAGCCAGCAGCACGCCGGCCAGGAAGGTGCCCAGGGCCATGGACAATCCCGCCCACTCCATCAGGACAGCTGCGCCGATCACCACCAGCAGCGCGGTCGCCGTGAAGATCTCCGTGGCGCCCGAGCCCGCGGCGAGACGCAAAACCGGGCGCAGCACGTAACGGCCCAGCACCACGAAGCCGAGCACGACGCTCAAGGCCAGACTGCCGCTGACGAGCGTACCAACATCCCAGCGGCTGCCCAGGTTGCTGCCCGCCAGGGGAATCAGCGCCAGCAGCGGGATAACGGCCAGGTCTTGCAGCAACAGAATAGCGAAGGCGGAACGGCCATGATTGGTGGTCAGCTCATGGCGCTCGGCCAGCATTTGCAGCACGAAGGCGGTGGAGGACAGCGCCAGGATCAAGCCACACACCAGCGCCACGCTGACAGGCAACCCGAGGAGATAGCCGATGGTGCTGAGGACCGCGGTGGTCAATACCATCTGCAGTCCACCCAGGGTGAAGATCGGTCGGCGCAGCACCCACAGGCGAGCCGGCTGTAGCTCCAAGCCAATGATGAACAATAAAAACACCACGCCAAGCTCGGCGAAATGCATGATGTCGGTGACGTTGCCCACCAGTGCGAGCCCGGAAGGACCGATAACAACACCCCCCAGCAGATAGCCCAGCACTGAGCCGAAACCCAGCCGGCGAACCAGCGGCACGCAGACGACGGCGGCGGCAAAGAAAATCAGGGCTTCCTGGAGCATGGTTGTTGGCCTGGCGTGAGCAGAGAGGGCACCAGCCTACTCGCGAAGATCGCTCCGCTCCAAGCGCGGGTCGCGTTGTGTCGGGACGGTTGCTTTCGCCAAATCGCCGTGATGCACTAAGTTTTCCCCAAGACCTTGGAGGCGGGCAATGGCGAGAGGTTTGTGGCTGGTGTGGGCCGGCGCTGTTGCTGCGCTGGTCGCCTGCGGATCTACCGAGGCGCCTGATGCTGACCAGGCATTTTTACAAAGCACGGCTTCCGAGCACGCTGCGGATACGCCCGAGCCTTCGCCGGTTGCCCAGACTGAGCCGGAGGTTGCCATCGTCAGCCGCGTGCTGGCCTACGGCGAGGCGGACGATCACAACCTGATGGGCTATCTGGCCATGCCGGCTGATGCGGCGGAACCGTTGCCCGGCCTGATCGTCATTCACGAGTGGTGGGGTCTGAATGACAACATCCGTGCGGCCGCCGAGCGGCTGGCGGGGGAAGGCTACATCGCGCTGGCGGTTGATCTGTATAACGGTCGGGTGGCAGCCACCCCGGCGGAGGCCCAGGCGCTCATGGGCGAGCTCATGGCCAATCAGGACGCTGGGGTGAATAATCTGCGTCAGGCCCACCACTATCTGAAGGCGTACGCCCTGTCGCCCAGCGTGGCTGCCATCGGATGGTGTCTCGGTGGCGGCTGGGCGTTACAGGGCGCGCTGGCCTTGGGCCAGGAGCTTGATGGGGCGGTCATGTACTACGGTCGCGTTATCACCGATGCGGCCACCCTGGATGGGCTCCAAACCCCGCTGCTGGGACTGTTTGCGGGTCAGGACCGAGCGATCAAAGTGGCGGACGTGGACAATTTTCGTAGCGCCCTGCAACGGCTGGGCAAGGATGCGACCATTCACGTGTACCCGGGCGCGGATCACGCCTTTGCCAATCCTTCCGGCGGCAATTACGACGCTGTTGCTGCGGAGGACGCGTGGACTCGCACCGTAGAATTTCTTCGCACCCATTTGCAGGCGGAAGGCGTTTGATATTGCTCTGATGGCCGCGCCGTCAGTGCAAGGCTGCGGCCATCTTGCGTCGATAGTCGTTGCTTAACTCGCTGTGCTCGCCCGCCAGCTCGAAGACGGCCAGCAGGCCGCGCCGCGGTAAATCGTTGTCGTAGCCTTTGTCGCGGCGCAACAGCTCCAGGAGATCGTCCAATGCCTGGCGGTGATCGCCGCCCATCATATGGCAGGCGGCCAGCGCGCTGCGGGCATCATGATCATTGGGCTGCTGATCCAGGCGGGTGCGCAGCGCGCCCAGGTCTGGCTGGTCGGCTGCGCGTTGCGCAAGCTCGATCAGGGTTGCGAGCGCCTCGCCCCAGCTGCTTTCCCGATCGGTTCTGATCAGCTGACCGTGGAGTTGCCGAGCCTGCTCCAGGTTGCCGGCGACGGCCTCCAGGGGGATCAGCGCGCGCAGGGCGGTTGAATTGTCAGGCTCCAGAGCGATCGCTTCCCCCAGCAGCCGCTGGGCTTCAGCAACCTCGCCCCGCTCACGGCAGTCAAGGCCTGCGCGGACCAACTTGTCCGCGGTGGATACCAGGTAGGGCGCAATCAGGGCAAGAATATTACCGTCCGGTTGGACGCCAACCAGCTGCCCGACCAGTTGCGCGTCGCTGAACAGCAGCAGGGTGGGTAGTCCGCGAACACCCAGCTGCCCGGCCAGGCTGGCCTCCTCGTCCGCATTGACTTTGACGATGCTCAGCTGATCGCCCAGCTGGGCTTGGATACGCTCCAGGATCGGCTCCAATGCTTTACAGGGGCCGCACCAGTCCGCCCAGAAGTCCACCAGGACGGGCTTCTCCCGGGAGGCCGCAAGCACACTCTGCTCGAAATCCGCGACGGTGGCGGCGGGGAAGGCACGGGGCATTTCGGTCATAGGCGCAATGTGTCCGGTGGCACGCGCAAATGCAAGCGTAAAGGAAGGGGAGCCGGAGCGGGACATCCCTGTCCACCGATCCGGCCGAGGCCGAGCCTCAACTCCGGTCCCCTAAAGCGGAGCCTGGTCAGGCTCCGTTGTCGCGCAGCCCCGCAGTGGGGGGGGGTGCGGGTGCTGCGCTGAAAGTTGCTGCGCGTCTTTAGCCCCGCGTCATTGCCGGGGTGCCGGCGAGCCGCAACTTGCTCCGAACTCGATCTTCAAGTGCACTGCGCAGGTGAGCGGTCAGCGCGGCGTTAGCCTCGACCGCGGCACCGCTGATGGCCTGCTCCAGCGCCGCTCGCGCGGCTCGCTGCTCCTGAGCGCTGGTGGCGGCATAGGCCACCACGCCGTCGTCTGCCAGGGCCGCTGCGCTGCCGAGCCCATGGCTCAACAGAAGTACGCTGATGGCGGCCAGACGAGGTGCCCGGCGAATGGCATGGTTAAGTTGTGTCATCATCGTCGTTGTCCTCCTTGACGATTTTTCGCGACCGTGTCGCCAATAGATTCATTCCACCTCAAAAAAGTCTTTGCACGTTCCATGCCAACCATGATTTTCTTTTGAAACATTACCTTAGTGCATTGTGCAAGTCTCGTGTTTCCGTGATTTAACGGATTTCCGTTTGACAGTTTCACGATTATCCGTAATATCAGTGTCTATGGCGCCATCCGATCGTTATCAATGGTTATTCCGCAAGATTCCCGTGCTGGCCGCGTCCCTGAGCGAGGACGGCTTGTTTCTGGACGCCAGCGATGCCTGGCTGCGGCGCTTTGGTTACGAGCGCGCCCGTCTGCGGCAGCTGCGACCCCAGGATTTGGCCACGTCCGAGTCGGCGCGGTTGATCGAGGAGGATTATCTGCCGTTGCTGCGTCGCACGGGCCGCTTGAGCAACGTGCCGATTGAATTACGCACTCAGGCGGAGGAGACGGTCCAATGCCTGGCCAGCGCCATCGTCGAGCGCGGCGAGCAGGGCGACTACCTCCGTACGGTGGTGGTCTACACGGAGGTGACTGAGCGGGCGCGGATCGAAAGCCACTACCGCGATCTGTACCGAGCGACCCCGGCCATGCTGTATACCGTGGATGCCAACGGGCACCTGCTGAATGTCAGCGACCGCTGGCTGAAAAAGATGGGCTATACCCGTGACGCTGTGCTGGGCCGACTGATCACCGACTTCATGGCGACAGAGAGCCGCGCCATGCTGGCGGGCGACCTGTTGCGGGACACGATCGCCCGCGGTGAGCTGGACAATGAGCCGCGCCAGTTTATTACCCGATCCGGCGAAGTGATCGAGGTGCTGGTCTCCGCTGTCGCAGAGCGCGGCAGCGCCGGCCAGGTCGAACGCATGCTGGTGGCCCTGAAAGACGTTACCCAGCGCAACGAAGCCGAACGCCAGCTGCGCGCGGCGGCGGCGGAGAACGATCGACTGCGAGCCGAGCTGGAGCTGGAAAGGGATTACCTCCGCGAGGAAGTCGAGCTGTCCATGAACTACGGACGGATCATCGGCGAGAGCCCGGCCCTGAAAAAGATGCTGGCGCGGCTGGAAGCGGTGGCGGAAACTGCCGCCAATGTTCTGATTGCGGGCGAGTCCGGTGTCGGCAAGGAACTGGTTGCCCATGTATTGCACGCGCGCAGCCCGCGTCGGGATTGCCCCCTGGTCAAGGTCAACTGCGCGTCCATCCCGCGGGAGCTGTTCGAAAGCGAGTTCTTTGGACACGTCAAGGGTGCGTTTACCGGCGCCCACCGCGACCGGGTCGGCCGCTTTCAGCTGGCTGACGGCGGTACTTTGTTTCTTGATGAAATCGGGGAGATCCCACTGGAGCTTCAGGGCAAGCTGTTGCGGGTGCTGCAGGAGAACGAGTTCGAGCCGGTGGGCGACGACAAGACTCGCACAGTGGATGTGCGTTTGATCGCAGCGACCAATAAGGATCTCGAGCACGCGGTGGAACAGGGGCGCTTCCGGGAGGATCTGTACTATCGGCTGAGCGTCTTCCCTATCGAGGTGCCGCCCCTGCGAGCGCGGGGCGCCGACGTGGTGCAGCTGGCGCGCCATTTTCTTGAGCGGGCCTGCCAGGACTTCGGCCATAAGCCGCTGCTGCTTTCCAAACAGCAGGCGGCGCTGCTGCAGAATTATGCCTGGCCCGGCAACGTGCGCGAGCTGAAGAATGTCATCGAGCGCGCCGTGATCCTGTCCGGCGGCAAAGTGCTGCGCCTCGACCTGGCGATGGCGGACTCGCTGCGGGTCTCCGAACCGCCCCCGGAAGCCGCGTCAGCGGCCGAGCGGATCCACACGGAAGCGGAAATGGTGAGTCTGCAGAAAGCCAACATGCGGCGTGCGCTGGAGGCCTGCAATTGGCGCGTGTCCGGTCCCAACGGTGCCGCCCGGCTGCTGGGCCTGAAACCCACCACGCTGACTGATCGCATGAAAAAATTCAAACTTGCCCGCCCCGGCACGCCCGCCGCGACGGCGCGGCGCTGAGGGGATCCGCCGATGCTGGACGCGGAACCATGGCTGCGGCTGGGCAGCTTTGCGCTGTTGGCTGCGGCCTTCTGGAGCGCTGAGTGGTTCATGCCGCGGCGGGCAGACGTACCCGCGCGCTGGCCCCGTCAAGCAATCAATCTGGGGTTGGTCACCCTGAACACGCTGCTGCTGCGCTGGGGTGTACCTCTGCTGGCGGTGGACGCGGCCAGGATTGCCGCTCAAAGCCAGTGGGGCCTGCTCAGTCTGCTGGCTCTGCCGTCGGCGGTTGAGATCGTTCTGGCTGTCCTGCTGCTGGATCTGGCCATCTACTGGCAGCATCGCGTGTTTCACTGGTGGCCCTTGGCCTGGCGCTTTCATCGCATGCACCACTCGGATCCCTTCTTCGACGTGACCACGGGCGTGCGGTTTCATCCGGTGGAAATCGTCGCGTCCATGCTGATCAAAGTCTGTCTGGTGCTTGCTATCGGGGCGCCCGTGCTGGCTGTGGTGTTGTTTGAAGTCATTCTCAATGGCACGTCGCTGTTCAATCATGCCAATCTCAAAATTCCCCCTCTCCTGGAGCGCACCATTCGGGCCGTGCTGGTTACGCCGGACATGCATCGGGTGCACCACTCCGTGGCGGCGGCGGAGCATAACAGCAACTTCGGCTTCAATCTTTCCCTGTGGGATCGCTTGTTCGGCAGCTATCGCGCCCAACCGGCGGCTGGCCATCAGGACATGACGATCGGGCTGACGGCGTTCCGCGATCCCCAGCAGCAAACCCTTGGCCAGCTGCTGCTACAGCCCTTCGCCGCTGAGCAACGCGCCTGATTCGCTAACCATTGGCGGCGGCGGCCCCACCCCGATACCATAGCCGTCCTGTTCCAGCCGAGGACTGGCAGCTGGCTGCACAACAAGAACAACCCCCCTGGCCCAACAGCCGCTATGCCTGGTACGTCATCGGCGTCCTGATGGTGGCCTACACCTTTTCGTTTATCGATCGGCAGATCATGTCATTGCTGGTGGGGCCGGTACGCAGCGATCTCAACATCAGCGACACCCAGTTCAGTCTGCTGCACGGGCTGGCGTTCGGCTTGTTCTACACGCTCATGGGCTTGCCCCTGGGACGGCTTGCGGATAGCGGCAACCGACGCATCATTATTGCCGTTGGCGTTGCTGCTTGGAGCTTGATGACGGCAGTCTGCGGACTGGCACGGAATTTCTGGCAGCTGTTTGCGGCTCGCATCGGCGTGGGTGTGGGTGAGGCTGCGCTGTCTCCCGCAGCCTACTCCATGATCGCAGATTACTTTCCGCCCAATAAGCTGGGTCGCGCGCTGGGCACTTATTCCATGGGTGTGTATCTGGGCGCTGGCCTGGCCTACGTGATCGGCGGCCTGGTCATTGAGCTGGTGGCGGCCGTGCCGAATGTGTCCCTGCCGGTGATCGGCTCCATACGCAGCTGGCAACTCACCTTCTTCGTCGTCGGCTTGCCGGGCCTGCTGGTCGCTCTGCTGGTGCTGACCGTTCGCGAACCGGTTCGCCGGGGGCTGCTGCTGCGTAAAGGCGCCCCCACGCCCCAAGTCAGCATCGCGGAAGTGTTCAGCTTTCTATGGCAGCAGCGGCGGATCTTCGGTGCCCATTTTTTAGGCTTCTCGCTGGTCGCGCTGCTATTCAACGCCTTAACGGCCTGGACGCCGGCCTTCTTTATTCGCAAGTTCGGGTACACGGCGCCGGAGATCGGCATTTCCCTCGGGCTTTTAGTGTTCGTTTTTGGCAGCGCCGGCATCGTCTGCGGCGGCTGGTTCAGCGACCACCTCAGCGAGCGCGGCTATCGGGATGCGCCGCTGCGGGCTGCCGCCATTGGTACTGTAGCCCTCGCCCCGTTCGCTGCCACCGCCACGCTTATGCCTGATCCGGTCTGGTCCCTGGTGCTGCTGTGTCCACTGCTGTTTTTTTCCAGCTTTCCCTTCGGCCCGGCAGCTGCCGCCATGCAGCTGGTAACGCCCAACCAGATGCGCGGTCAGGTCTCAGCCTTGTACCTGTTTGCCGTCAATCTCTGTGGGATTGCCTGGGGCCCTACGATCGCGGCCCTGTTCACCGACTATGTGTTCAAGGACGACATGGCAGTGGGGTATTCGATTGCGATTGTCTCAGGCCTCGCCGCACCCCTAGCCGCCCTCATTCTGTTCAGCGCCTTGCGACCGTTCCGGGAGGCAATGGACGCGTGAGGATGCAGCCGGCGGCCCGGCAAAGGGGTCGAGCCACGCCGGATTGCGGATCAAGCCGGATTAGACGACCCATTTGGAAACGTCAGCAGGTCGGCACGTTGCTGCGCGCTGAGCCTTAAACCCGTCATCTAACGTGCCTGTCCGGGTGCCGCAGGCCTGGCCGTCATTGGCCGACGGGCGGTTGTCCAAGAACAGATGGCGGCCAAGCTCACCCTTGCCGTATTCTGGTTGGCACTGCTGCTGGCCCGGACCCTGATGACAGCCGGCTTTGTGGCCTAGAAACCAACCAGCCACCATGGGAGCGCAAGACCCTGACTGACAAAGCTTCCATCCGCGCTACATCCAGAACGTTCGGGATTCTGTGGGTGGCTTACGCGTTCAGCCAGATGGATCTGGCGCTGTTCGGCTACGCGCTGCCGGTTATCCGTGCGGAATGGGGTTTGAGCCTGGGCGACTTGCGCTGGGTACTGTTCTTCTCGTTTGCGCTGGGCGGTGTGCTGCTGGTCTGGTTCGGGCTGCTCAGCGACCGCCACGGGCGGCGGCGGATGCTTGAAGTATCCATTCTCAGTTCCTCCATGTTTATCACCGCGCACGCTCTGGCGACAGGTCCCATCACATTGACGCTGCTGCGTGGGCTGTCCATCGCCACGGGCGGTCTCTCTTACCCCGTGAGCGGCGCATTAGTGGCAGAGCAGGCGCCCGCTCGCTATCGCGGGATTTTTACTGGGATGCTGCAAACGGGCTATCCCATGGGCTGGTTCGTCGCCTCGCTGTTCGCCGCGCCCTTGCTGGTGATCGTGGGTTGGCGGGCGCTGTTTCTGGTGGGTCTGATCAGTATTCCGTACGTTTGGGTGATTCACCGCTATCTACAGGAAAGCGACCGCTTTAAGAGCGCTTCGGAGCCTGCAGAACGCGGCCGTTTCAAGGAATTGTTTACGCCGGTAATGCGGCGCCGCACCGTGACCTTGTTCATCGCCCAGTTCCTGTTTGTCATCGCTTACGGCGGATCAGCGCTGCTGTTTCCCACCTATTTTGTGGAGGCACGCGGCTACGCGATAGGCTCTTCGGCGTATCTGGTGGGGTTAGGCAACGGCCTGTCGGTGTTCGGTTATTTGCTGGCCGCCCTGGTGGGCGAGTTCGTGCTCACCCGGCGCACTACGGTCGTGATCTGGACCCTGGCGGGCGCGGCGGCCTTTATGTGGCTGATCTGGGGAACCACCGGCTTCGCATCCAGCATCGTCGCTTTCGCGGTCATGTCCATGTTCTTTTACGGCGCCGCCGCCGTAAAGTTTGCCTTCGTGGCTGAGGTGTTTCCCACGCGTCTGCGTGCCACTGGCCTTGCCTTCTCAAGTTCCCTGGCCGTAACTTTTGGAACGGCTATCGGCCCGGTGCTGGTGCTGACCGCCGTGGAACGGCTGGGTTGGAACCAGGCGTTCTCGCTGTTCGTGGCGGTGCCACTGGTCTTGGCGGGACTGTTCTACCTGCTGCTGGAGCCCTTGCCCTCCGGTCTGGAGGTGGAGGAGGTGGAGCGTCGCCTGGCCGGACAGCGTCCTTAGCGCACTATCCAGATAGGGGGATTGCCTATGTACGGTTACCGGGTTGAGGCATTCGGCGGGCCCGAGGTTATGGGGTGGGGCGAGTTGGGGGAACTCATCCCGGGGCCGCGCCAGGTTCTGGTGCAGGTGCACGCTTCGGGAATCAACTTTGCCGAAACCCGCATGCGCGCCGGAACCTACGGCGGACAGCAATTGCCTTTTGTGATGGGGATGGAATCCGCCGGCGTCGTGGTGCGCTGCGGCAGTGACGTGGCCGAGTTCAGCGAGGGGCAGCGGGTCTTCGGTCGTGCCCGGGGCTCCCATGCGCAAGCCGTGCTGTTCGATGCGGATCATCTCATGCCGCTGCCGGACCAGCTGTCTTTCGTTGAAGGTGCGGCCATTCCCGTGGGCTGGCTGACCGCCTGGCATGCGTTGGAGACGGTCGCTGCCGTAGCCGCAGGCCAGCGGGTGTTGATTGAGGCGGTTGCCTCCAGCGTGGGTAGCGCGGCGTTGCAGATCGCCAAGTGGCGCGGCTGCTGGGTGGCGGGCACGGCGAGTCAGGACGCGAAGCTGGCCGTTGCCCGGGAATGGGGCGCTGATGCGGTCTACAACTACAAGACCGATGACCTCCTGGCAGCGGTCCAGCGGGATACCGGCGGCGCGGGCGTCGATGTGGGTCTGATGACCATCGGCGAGGAAACTGCGGCCAGCTTGCTCGCCGCCATGGGAATGGACGGCAAAGTGGTGATGTACGGCAGTACCGGTGGCCGTCAGGTGTGCTTCGATCTGGCCATCGGCAGTCGCAATCTGGCGCTGCTGAGCATGAGCATCTCCACGAGCCGGCGCTTCCTCACGCACACCATGCCCCAGTTTCGCGAAATCGCGATACCCCTGTTTGCAGAGGGCACCTTCAAAGCCCCGGTCTCTGTCGTGTTGCCCATGGCGGAGCTTGCCCGCGCCCATCAAATGGTGGATGACCGGCAACACTTCGGCAAAATTATTCTGGAGAACGAATAGCGTGTCGCGCCTTGCTTTGGTCGGTCTGTGGGCGGTCCTGGCCGGACCTCTCGATGCCGACGCCCTGAGCTTGTCCGACATCTTCGAGTTGGAATGGGCAACGGACCCCCAGATTGCACCCGCTGGCGATCGCATCGTTTACGTGCGCAACTTCATGGACCGGCTGACCGATCGGCGCCGGTCCCACTTGTGGATCGTCGATAGCGACGGCAGCAATCACCGGCCCCTGACCAGCGGTGAGGGCAGTTATCGCTCGCCGCGGTTCTCGCCCGACGGTTCGCGACTGGCCTACCTGGGCGGCGAAGGCGCTGTGGCGCAGCTGTTCGTTCGGGCGCTGGACGCCGCCGAGGCCGATAAGGTGACGCGGCTGCGCAATCCGCCCCGCAACCTGGTCTGGTCACCGGACAGCCGCCAGATCGCTTTTCTGAAGTTCGTGCCCGTAAGCAAGGCGCCGTTGACGACACTCCCTGGGAAACCGGAAGGCGCGGCATGGGCGCCGCCACCCCGGGTGATTGATGGGCTGGTTTATCGTGCCGACGGTCGAGGTTACCTGCGCGACGGTTACCATCACCTGTTCATGGTTTCCGCTGCGGGCGGTCACCCTCGTCAGCTGACCGCGGGTGATTACAATCTGAGCGGCGCGCCCGCCTGGTTGCCCGATGGCAGCGCCCTGGTAGTGGCGGGAAACCGCCGCGACGACTGGGAACGGGAGCCGCTGAACTCTGAGCTGTACGAGGTGGACCTGAACTCGGGTCGGATCACCGCCTTGACCGATCGGCCGGGCCCGGACGTGGCGCCCGTCGTGTCCCCGGATGGCACGCAGGTGGCTTATCTGGGATTTGATGATCGATTGCGAAGCTATCAGAAGCTGAATCTGTATCTGCTGGATCGCGGCAGCGGCCGTTCGCGCATGATTGAAACCGGCTTGGATCGCAGTATTGGCGGCCACGTGTGGGACAGCCGCGGTCAGCATCTGTACTTGCAGTATCAGGATCACGGCCGCGGCATGGTGGGCCGCGCAGCATTGCACGGTGGCGTGGTGCCGCGGGTGCAGGACCTGGGAGGCACCAGCCTGGCCCGGCCTTATGGCGGCGGGTCTTTCAGCGTGGCCCGCGACGGCACGATTGCCTACGTGCGGGCGGCGGCCAATCGACCGGCGGATGTGGCCGTGTTGCGCGGCGCTGAGACCCTCACGGTCACCCGCTTGAATGAGGATCTGCTAGCCCATCGCGATCTGGCAGACTTGCAGGCGCTGACTTGGGAATCCAGCGTCGACCAGCGGGCCATTCAGGGCTGGCTTTTGCTGCCACCGGACTTTGACCCGAAGCGCCGTTACCCATTGATACTCGAGGTCCACGGCGGCCCCTTTCAGCACTATGAACCACGTTTCGCCGTAGAGCCGCAGCTTTACGCTGCTGCGGGCTACGTCGTCTTGTTTGCCAACCCGCGCGGCAGCACCGGCTATGGTGAGGCGTTTGCGGACCTGATTCACCACAACTATCCCGGCCAGGACGCGGATGATCTGCTCTCAGGCGTGGACGCTGCCATCGAGTTGGGTTTTGTTGACGCGAGGCGTTTATTCATCACGGGCAGCAGCGGCGGCGGTACGATCGCGAGTTGGATCCTCGGCAGGAGCGATCGGTTTCAAGCCGCGGCGGTACAAGAGCCGGTGGTCAACTGGACCAGCTTTGTGTTGACCACGGACAATCCAAACTTCTTTGCCAAATACTGGTTTCCTGACCTGCCCTGGCGGGTGCCCGAGCATTACTGGCGGCGCTCGCCGCTGGCGCTGGTGGACGCGGTCCGTACCCCGACCATGCTGTTGACCGGCGAGGCCGACTACCGCACGCCCACCGGGGAGGCGGAGCAGTACTATCAGGCGCTCCGGCTGCGCGGTGTGGACAGCGTACTGGTGCGTTTTCCCGGAGCGTCCCACGGCATTAGCGCGCGGCCCAGCCAGATTATGACCAAAGTGGCCTACGTGCTTGCGTGGTTCGCCCGTCACCCAGGCTTGGCAGAGTCTTGACAAATGGGTCCATAAGTTGCACCGCCTTCCCATAATTTGGTATATCTTATGCACATAGGGCGTTGATCCAAATAAGTAAGCCCTGGTCATTCGGCGCAAAAATAATAACAACAGAGGCGCTCCAATGTCCTACTTGGCAAAGCGATTCGAATCCGCAGTACTCAGACTGGTGAGTGAAGGGCCGGTAAAACAGCGACTTGCGGCTGCATATGCTGAACATCTGGATGATTTGGCGGACAGCGAACTGCCCGAATCGGTGCGCGACAGCTTCGCAGACCTGCGCAGGGCTCTGCACCGGGTAGAGCCCTTAGGCAGCGAGCCCTGCGTGCGCGCGACAGTGCGCAAAATGTCTATTGAGCAGGCAGACGGTTACGCCGCCAGCATCGTGCGTATCTATGCAGAGCTGGTTCGCGACGGCGGCGGGCCCGCCGAGCGGCTCACTGTGGTTAACGGCGGCGCGGTCAAGCTGCCCCGTTTCCTGGCCGAACAGGGGCGCTGAAGCCCAACTATCTCCCGGCTTTGGGACATTCATCAAAGATTACCTGAGGCCCGCTGGGCATAGTCCGGATTTGAATTAATCTGGATCAGCACACATGCTCCACGGCCAGCCTGGGTGGTGGTTTTGAACGCCGCCGGCCCTGACATCGACGCCTTCGGCCCCTTCGGCCAACTCATCAAGATGCTGCTGCCGCGGGCCGGTAACGTGGGCCTGTACGGCCCTGACGCAGTGCCGATCTGGATGTTCTACGGGTGCGAGGGACTGGACGCGCACGCGCTGGTGGCGCAGTTGCTGGAGGAGGGTCCCGAGCAGATTCCGCGCACTGGTCGGGTCATGGCCACTCAGGGCGGCGAGCGGGTCTGCCTGTTTCGCCTGTGCGGCGGCGCTGACGAGACCCTGCTGGGCGTGCTGGCAGTCGAGTTGGGCGAGGGGGCGACCCCGAGCACTCTGGTTCCAAGCCTGCTGCAGCCGGTGGTGGTCTGCATAGAAAGCCGTATGAATCTGGAACGCAACGTGCGCAGCCTGAGCGCGCCGCAGGCGACTGCGATCGCCAGCGACAGCGCCGATCTGGAGTTGTTGCTGGCCGTTGGCGACCACGCCGCGGGCACCCACAACGCTCTGCAGCAGCTGGTTCAGGGTTGCGTGGAGCACCTGGACTGCGAGATGGGCGGCCTGGTGCTTCCCGAGCAGAAACTGACCATTTGCGGCCATCATGGCACCACGGTCAGCCAGGATGTCGCGGCAACCGTCCTGACCCGAACCTACCGGCACCTGCTGGCCTGGGCGCGGCTCCACGACCGGCCCATGGTCGTGAATCGGGTCCTGGAGCAGCCCGGAGCTGCTGCGCCCGCCTACAAGATTCTGTGCTGCCCGATTCACGATCTCGACCAACGGGTAACGGGCATCCTGGGCATGTTTCGCAGTCCACTGGCTGCCGACTTCCAGCAGCGGGACGAGCGCATCCTGCAGTTGCTGAGCCGCAAGGCGATCAGCCTGCTGGATAGCAGTTACGATCGTTTCACGGGCTTGTTGAATCGGCTTGCCTTCGAGCGCCAGGTGCAGGCTCGGCTGGATGAGAGCCCGACCCGCGTCGCGCACTGCCTGCTTTACATCGACATCGATAAGCTGCACGTGGTGAACAACGCCTTCGGCTTTGAGGCCGGGGACGACGTCATCAGGCGCTTCGCCGATGTGTTGCGCGATCAGCTCGGCGATCAAGACCTGATTGGTCGGATTGCCGGCGATCGTTTCGCCATCTTGCTGGTCGATCGATGCCTTGAGGAAAGTCGGGGCCTTGCTGAGAGTCTGCGCGAGGCTGCGGGCAGCCTGCGTTACCTCAAGGGTGATCGCACTGTGCCGATCTCGGTCAGCATCGGCCTGGCGCCCTGTGCTTGCGGAGGGCAGCGGTTCTCTCATGCCTTGGCGGTGGCGGAGGTGGCCTGTAAAGCGGCCAAAGACCGGGGCCGCAATCGTGTCGAGGTCTACGAAGATAACGATGTGTCCATTGTCAACCGGCACAACGACATGTACTGGTTCACTCGCCTGCAAGACGCCTTGCGCGAGAATCAGTTCCGGCTGTATGCACAGCCGATCTGCGATCTGCGAACGGCCAGTCTGGATCCGGTGGCTTTCGAGGTGCTCGTGCGGTTGCAGCATGGGAACGGCAAGCTGGTAGCACCGGACAGATTTCTATCGGCGGCAGTTCGCTATCAGCTCATGCCCGCTATCGATCGCTGGGTATTCTGCAAGACGCTGGGCGCCCTCCAGGACTACGTGCCTGTCCTGAGCGACCGCGCCCTCAGCTTTGCCATCAATATCTCCGGCCAGTCCCTGGGCAGTGACGGTTTCCTGCAGTTTCTGGTCAGTCACCTGCGCAGCAGCGGAGTGCCGCCAAACCACCTGTGCCTGGAGATCAGCGAAACCGGCGCCGTTGCCAATTTAGAGCAGGCCGAGCAATTCATCAGGGCCATGACCGATCTGGGCTGTCAGTTTGCCCTGGATGATTTCGGCAGCGGCCTGAGTTCCTTTGCCTACCTGAGAAATCTGCCGGTTCAGACTTTGAAAATTGACGGCAGCTTCGTCCGCGAGGCCGCTGCCAATCAGATTTCCGAGTCGATGGTGGTGGCTATTGCCCAGGTCGCGAAGGTTATGGGGTTGAGGACCATTGCCGAGTATGTGGAATCCGAAGATGTCGCCGCCAAGATGCGCGAGATTGATGTGGATTACGGTCAAGGGTTCCATCTGGGCCGACCCCAGCCCCTCAATAACGTCCTGGCCGATCTGGTGGCCAGCAGCCCTCGGGAGGTTGTCGTGGCCGGCTAGCCGGACGGCTGCCAGCACCGAATCATTGACCCATGGACCAAGAGCGGGAGCCACTGGATCTGGAAGCGAGCGTCGTGGTGCTCGGTTTGGTGGTTGCCGTCTGCATGGTTGCGGCGATTGCGCGCTTCGCGGGTTTTGTCTGAGCGGGCCTAACTGCCCCAGTCGTTGATATGGCGCTGCAGTGCTGCCGACCAGCGCTGATATCGCTGTTTGAGGGCAGGATTTTCGGCGGGGTGAAATACCTGGGCGGCGGGTGGCTGCTGCGGGCGCAAACCCAAGAGTCGGGCGGTACCCAGGGCCGTGGCCTCTTGACTCTCCGGCCGCGTCACCGGATTCCCGGACAGGTCTGCCAGGCGCTGGCACAGTCCATCCAAGGTGGCCAGGCCACCGCTGACAACAAGGCGGCGGATGGCCAGCCGCTGGCGCATTCGATCCAGATTGCGCAGCAACAGAAAGACGATGCTCTCGTAGACGGCCACCATGCGCTCAGCTGGTGGCCCGCTGCCCACGAAGCGGCTGGGGAGATCGGGCACCCAGTCCGGCGATCCCAGGCCACCGATGCCGTTCAGGTACATCAACTCCGGCTGCAGTCCGCTTAACCAATCAGCCGCGGCTGCGCGCAACGCGCCATCGGACAGACCCAGCTCGCGCCCGACTTGATCCACAGCGCTGCCCGCCCCGTTCACCGTACCCTCCAGGACATACAGACGCTGGTCATCCACGACCTGAACGATACTCGTTAGTAGCGCCGGATCCGGGATGGGCTGGTCGCCCGCTA
Organism: Gammaproteobacteria bacterium; assembly: GCA_041556855.1. Lineage (GTDB taxonomy): Bacteria > Pseudomonadota > Gammaproteobacteria > Steroidobacterales > JBFFHS01 > JBFFHS01. Next base: position 23,057 of record JBFFHS010000027.1, on the reverse strand, counting down.
CGGCCTGGATAAAGGCGCCCGTGCCCATGTTGATAAAGGCGGTGCCGGGAGTCGGGTCGCCCCAGGCGAAAATGGCGGCGGCCTGATCGCCGTTTACCACCCGCAAGGGAACAGCTGCGCTGCGCAGCTCGCCGAAGGTATCGCAGGTGTCCGTAATCCGGGGCAGGTCAGCTGCGGTGACACCAAACAGGGCCAGCAGACGGGGATCCCAGTCCAGGGTGCGCAGGTTCATCAGCAGAGTGCGGGAGGCGTTGGCGGGGTCGACCAGCCAGGGCCGTTCCTTCACCAGGCCGTGTATCAGAAAGGTGGCCAGCGGGGCGGCAATCAGTCGTGCCTGCCGGGATGCGTCGCGGGCCCGGGGAACGTGTTCCAGACACCAAGCCAGCTTGCTGACGCCGTAGTGAGGCGAGAGTGGCAGCCCGGTGCGTGCCTTGACCAGGTCGGCGGATTCGGCGAAGGCGGCCAGCCAGTCAGCGGCGCGCCGGTCCTGCCAGCTGATCACCGGCGTGAGCGTCTCGTCTGTGGTGCGATCCATGCAGATCAGACTGGACCGCTGGGTGGCGAGCCCGGCCGCGTCAATCTCTGCTGCTGGGACATTTGCACGGCGAATAACCTCGTCCACCGCGTCCCGCACGGAGCCCAGGATTTCGCCGGGATCCTGTTCGACTCTCAGGCCGGCGCTGCGGGTCGTCGCCACGGGGCGCATGGCCTCTGCGACGATGTCGCCACGCCGATCGTAGAGAATCGCACGACTGGCGTGCCCGCCCTGATCAATGCTCAGGAACATCTCGCACCGGGCCGTGCCAGGGCGCCGTTTGTGTGGCCATCAGGGCTTGGGCACAATGCCGCCCCATGAAGACCGCGGGACTGATTTCACTTGTTGCGCTCATCGCTTACAGCATAACCTGCGGCGCCGCGGAGCTACCCGCGGCCGTGCAGCGAGTGATCGATGGTCACGGCATTGCGACGGATCAGGTGAGCTTCATCGTTCAAGCCGTCGGTGCTGACAAGCCTGTTCTGGCGTTTCATCCTGACCAGTCCCGTAACCCTGCTTCAACCGTCAAGCTTCTGACCACGTGGGCTGCGCTGGATTATCTGGGCCCGGCCTATACCTGGAAGACAGAGGTTTACGCCCTGGGGGAGATCAACAATGGCGTGCTGGATGGTGATCTGCTGCTGAAAGGCTACGGCGATCCCTATCTGGTGGCCGAGGAATTCTGGAAGCTCCTGGCTGAATTGCGCCGGGGAGGTCTGGCTGAGATCACCGGCGATCTGCTCATAGATGACAGCTATTTTGCGGTGCCCTTTGAGGATCCCGGGGCGTTCGATGGCCAACCGTTTCGCACCTATAACGTGGTCCCCAATGCGTTGCTGACCAATTTCAAAGCGGTGCGCTTTCAATTCTTCCCAGCGGCGGACGGCAAGGTGCGGATTGCCGCCGACCCGGAGCTTGCGAACCTTGAGATTCGCAACCGCTTGCGCCTGGCGACGGGCCGTTGCCGCGGCTATCAGGCTGGTATCAGCTTCAGCATTCCGGATCGGCAGACCGGCGCTATGCCCACATTCTCGGGTAACTTCCCCAGCGGTTGCCAACGTTACGCCATGAGCCGGACCGTGCTCGAGCATCACACGTATCTGTATGGGCTGTTCCGCGCGCTGTGGAACCAGCTGGGTGGGATTTTCGATGGCCAGGTGCGCAAGGATCTGGCCCCCGAGGACGTTGAGCCGCTCTTGACCTGGACCTCAAAACCTCTGGCGGAAGTGATTCGCAGCGTCAACAAGTTCAGTAACAACGTCATGACGCGGCAGCTTCTATACACGCTGGGCGCCGAGTACGGCGGACCGCCGGGTACTGACAGCGCGGGTATTCAGGCGGTGAAATCGCGCCTTGATTTTCATGGTCTGTCGGCGGACAGCCTGCGTATGGCCAACGGCGCCGGCTTGTCCAGGGAGACGCGGATCTCGGCGCGCCTGCTGGCCGACATCTTGCTGACCGCTTACGGCAGCCCCCACATGCCAGAGTTTCTCGCCTCCCTGTCTCTCGCCGGCCTGGACGGTACGACGCGGCGTCGTTTCCGGGGCCGACCCGAGGCCGGTCGCCTGCACATCAAGACCGGCCGGCTCGATCACGTGGCCGCGGTAGCAGGCTACGTGCACAGTCCTGCGGGTCCAACCTACGTCGTGGTTGCGCTGATCAATGCCCGGGATGTGCATCGGGGCCCCGGCGAGGAATTGCAGAACGCGCTCCTGCGCTGGGCCCACGCGCTTTAGCAGGCGATGTGGGACAATGCCCGTTGCGCCTCAGGGCGGCTCATGGCCGCTAACGGTAGCCTGATAAACGCCTCAATTCGGTGTGCCAACACCTCATAGGCCGTGGTGAATGCCATGCGCTTGGCCGCGTCACTGCCGCGCACTGCAGCGGGATCCGGCATGCCCCAGTGGGCGCGCAACGGCGTGCCGTGCCAGATGGGACAAACCTCCCGCTCAGCGTTGCCGCAGACGGTGAAGACAAAGTCCAGCCGCGGTGCTTGCGATCCGGCGAATTCATCCCAGGACTTGGAGCGCAGGCCGGCGGTGTCTATCTTGTGCGCTGCCAAAAGCTCAAGCGCCAGCGGGTTTACCGTGCCAAGCGGATGGCTGCCGGCGCTGTAGGCAAAGAACCGACCCCGCCCCAGATGCCGCAGCAAGGCCTCCGCCAGGATGCTCCGGGCGGAGTTGCCGGTGCACAGGAATAGGACCCCGGGGCGCTCAGCTGCCACGACCGGGTCCTGTGAGCGACAGAGGCAAAACTTTAGTCATACAAAAACAGCGGGTTATGAACCATGCACAGTTCGCAGCCTGGCGTGCCTGCTGGGCCTATAATTCTTATTCTGTTAAATAGCACCGCTCGCCAGGGGCAACAATAGCCATGAGACCGCTGACCTGCCTGCTGATTGTCCTGGGATCGGCCCAGTCCCCATGGGTGTGGGCTGAAACCATGTATGTCACGGACCTGTTGCGCCTGGGTATTCACCAGGCGCCTGATACCAGCGACCGGCCGTTTCGCATGCTGATGAGCGGCACCCAGGTGGAGGTCATCGAGCGCGCCACCAACTATGCCCTGGTCCGTCTGGACGACGGCCGGCAAGGCTGGGTCAAAGCGGCCTATCTGGTCAGCGAAAAGCCTGCGCGGCTGCGGGTTGCGGAGATGGAGGCCGATTACGGCGACTTTCAGGGCCAGCTGGACGAAGCACGCGATGCCCAGCGCCAGGCCGAAGAGCGGGCCAGCCAGCTGGAGGCGACCCTGTCCAGCACAGTGAATTCCCAAGCAGCTGCCCAAGAAACCCTTGAGCGGCTGCAGAATGAGAACGCCACTTTCCAGAAACGGCTTGCCAGCTATCGGGGCAGTATGCCCCTGACCTGGGTCGGTCTGGCAGTTCTGGTTGCGCTGGTGGGCGGATTTTTAGCCGGGTTGTGGTGGCTGGATTATTTGAGCCGTCGGCGCCACGGTGGTTTCCGCGTCTATTAAGTACGCCACACCCCTCTTGGATTTACGCCAGGGGGGCGAACCAAAGCGCCACCCCGTTATTACACCAGCGTTCATTGGTGGGCGCAGGGCCGTCGTTGAACACATGACCGTGGTGCCCGCCGCAGCGCGCGCAGTGGTACTCGGTGCGGGGCAGGATCAGCTTGAAGTCCTTCTTAGTGCCGAAGGCGCCCGGGATGGTCGTAAAGAAGCTGGGCCAGCCCGTGCCACTGTCGAATTTCATGGCCGACGTAAACAGGGGCAAATCGCAGCCGGCGCACAGATAGAGGCCATCCCGTTTCTCGTCGTTCAGCGGGCTTGTGAAGGGGCGCTCCGTGGCTTCTTTCCGCAGCACCCGATACTGCATCTCGTCCAGCCGCCCACGCCATTCGTCTGGGCTGAGCTCGAGACGCTCCGCGTTCGAGGGCAATTCCAGATCGGCAGCAACAAAATCCCGCCAGCTGTTTTGCAGCATCGTAATGTCAGCCATGGTTCGGGGCCGCTGCGCGGCGCGAAGCATTCGCGGCAACGCCAGAGCGGATGTGCCCAGCAGGGCGGTCAATAGCATTCGTCGGTTCATTTGTGGCCTTCACATCTGTCGCGTCTGGTTCCGTAGACCCGGCGTGGGCCACATATATTTCGCTGCGCTAGTGCAGAGCCGCCCGCCACGGCAGCCCAGCCGCTATGGCGCCCTCGGCCGCAAGCAACTGTTCGAGCCGGACAGCCAGCGTGGATTCAGCAAACAGCGGTCGGAGCATTAAGATGAACTGCTGCGCGTGTTTCTTCTCGGACTTGGCGAGCTGATGATAGAACTGCTGCAGGCCCGCGTCCTTGAGCGCCTCGGCCACGATGGCAAAGCGCTCTGCGCCGCGGGCCTCGATAATCCCGGCCAGCAACAGACGGTCCATGAGCCGCTCGTCGCGCCCATGGCGCGCGAGCCCGTTCAGCGCGGTCACATAGGGATCGGGCTGGTCGGGGCCGACCGTCAGACTGCGCGCGGACATGAGCTTAAAAACCTGATGGAAGTGCTCCAACTCCTCGCGGGCGATGCTGATCAGGGCATCTGTCAGGGTGGGCCGATCCGGATACTTGACAATCAACCCCATGGCGAAAGCCGAGGCCTTGCGCTCACAGTTGGCATGATCAACCAGAAACTCATCGAAGCGTGCCGCGATGAAATCGCCCCAGGCTCGCTCCGTGGCTGTGCTGAGTTGGATGGATAAGCGCGCCATGCTGCAAGCGTCCGGCGTTGCTGTCGCGGGGCCGCTAAGGTACCAGGCCCGACGCTACCTGACCAAGCAAGCGTGCGGCGACGCTCTGGTGCAGGCGCCCGTACCGCGCGATCTCACGGTCGTGGCCACGGTGCCCTGCCACGACGAGCCCACCATCCTGCCCTTGTTGGAAAGCCTCTGGCGCGCTGCGCCCCCCGCCGGTGCGTTTGAGGTGCTGTTGCTGATCAACGCTCGCGCCAGCGACCCTCGCGCCGTCCACCAGCGGAACCAGCAGCTGCTGGATCAGGCCCGGGATTTTGACGCGGCGTGCGGTGATGGGGGGCGGCGGGTGCACGGAATCCTGGCCAATCTGGCCGATCGTCAGGCGGGCGTAGGCCTGGCGCGCAAGCTGGCGATGGACGAGGCCGTTCGGCGCCTGGCCGGCAGCCGCGCCGGTGGCGGCTTGATCTGCGCCCTGGATGCGGATTGTCGCGTCGACCCTTCCTACTGGCGCGCGCTGACCAGCCACTTTCGCGATCACCCTCGCAGCGTCGGTGCCAGTATCTATTTCGAGCATGACGACGCCCACACGGCGGCCACGCCAATCGGCCGATACGAGCTTTACATGCGCTATTGCCGGAACGCGCTGCGCGCCATCGGTCATCCCCATGCCTACCACACCATCGGTTCCGCCATGGCCACCACCAGTCAGGCCTATTGCGCGGTTGGCGGCATGAACCGGCGGCAGGCGGGGGAGGATTTCTATTTCCTCAAGAAGCTGATGCTGCTGGGCGAATTCCACGACATGACGGCTACGACGGTGCGGCCGGATGGGCGGCTATCGACGCGCACCCCCTTCGGCACCGGGCGGGCGCTCAGGGCGCACGTCCACGAGGGAGCGCTGCGGGCACCCGGCTTGGACGGGTTCCAGCTGCTGCAGCCGCTGTTTGAGGGTGTCCGGACCGGCGATTCCACCGCCGGGCTGTTGGCCGGTGTCGACCCCAGGCTGCGGGAGTTTCTAATCAGCAAGCGCTGCGCCGTGCGCCTGGCGGAGATTCGCGCCAACACGGCTTCGCCCGCCACCTACTGCCAACGCTTCTTCGCCTGGTTTGACGGCCTGAAGGTGCGCCAGTGGCTCAACCATCGGGCGGAGTGGGTGAGCGTGACCGCGGCGGCCCGGCAGTTGCTGGCGGAACTGGGCATGGAGTCTGCGTCCTTGACGGACGAGCAGCTGGCGCGGGCTTTTCGCGAACTGGATCGCTCAGCAGGCCTGGGCGACCCTCGCATCTGAAGCCAAAGGCGCTAAAATGACGCTCCGCCGGCGGGATGGGCCGCGGCGCGGAGTCCTCCTGGAGATCCTATGAAGCTCGTAACAGCAATAATAAAACCCTTCCGCCTCGATGACGTTCGCAACGCGCTGGGGGAAGTGGGCGTGCAGGGCATGACCGTCACTGAGGTCAAGGGATTCGGCCGCCAGCGCGGTCACACGGAGCTGTACCGGGGTGCCGAGTACGTGGTGGATTTTCTGCCCAAGGTTAAGCTGGAGGTGGCGCTGAGCGATGATCTGGTGGACCGCGCCATAGAAGCCATTGTGGAGTCTGCCAAGACGGGCAAGGTGGGTGACGGCAAGATTTTTGTCACGCCGCTGGAGCAGGTGCACCGCATCAGAACCGGTGAGACCGGCGATCAGGCGATATAGAGCACAACCAAAGACTTTAAGAACAAGCAAGGGGAAGTCCGTGAAAAAGGCGTATCTGCCGGCGTTGACGCTGGCCTGCCTGCCCGCGGGGGCGGTCGCTCAGGAAGCCGGTATCGATAAGGGTGATACAGCATGGCTGCTCACGTCTACCGCGCTGGTGTTGTTCATGACCTTACCCGGTCTGGCGCTGTTCTATGGCGGCTTGGTCCGGAGCCGCAACGCGCTGTCGATCCTGATGCAATGCTTTGCCATCTGCTGCGTGGTGACCGTGCTGTGGATTGCCTTTGGCTACAGCATGACCTTTGAAAGTGGCGCCGTCGGCGCGCTGGTGGGTGGGTTCGGCAAGGCCTGGTTGAGCGGCGTCGGCGCAGACAGCGTTGTCGGCACCATACCCGAGACCGTGTTCGTGATGTTCCAGCTCACCTTCGCGATCATCACCCCGGCGCTGATCGTCGGCGGGTTTGCCGAGCGCATGCGATTCTCTGCGATGTTGTGGTTTTCAGCCCTCTGGCTGGTGGTGGTCTACATTCCAGTGGCCCACTGGGTATGGGGCGGCGGCTGGCTGGGGGACCTGGGGTTCCGGGATTTCGCCGGTGGCTCGGTGGTGCATATCAACGCTGGCGTAGCGGCACTGGTGGCTGCCTTGGTGCTGGGCAATCGGCGGGGTTTTCCCACCACGGCTATGCCACCCCATAACCTGCCGTTGACCGTCACGGGGGCCTGCATGCTTTGGGTAGGCTGGTTCGGTTTCAATGCAGGCAGCGCTCTGGCCGCAGACGGCGCGGCCGGCATGGCTATGCTGGTGACCCACATCGGGGCCGCGGGTGGATCGCTGGCCTGGATGTTTTCTGAGTGGACCAAATTCGGCAAGCCCAGCGTTCTGGGCATCGTGACGGGCATGGTGGCAGGGCTCGGGACCATCACGCCGGCATCGGGATTCGTTGGTCCGATGGGCGCCTTGGTGATCGGTCTGCTTGCCGGCGTGGTGTGTTTCTGGGCCACCCAACTGGTGAAGCGCAAGCTGGAGATCGATGACTCACTGGACGTCTTCCCCGTGCACGGGATTGGCGGCTTGCTGGGGACGCTGTTGACAGGGGTATTCTCCGCGAGCGCACTGGGCGGTGTGGGCCTGGATGAGGGGGTCAGCATCGCCGGCCAGGTGGGTGTTCAGGCCGTTGGTGCGCTGGCAACGCTGGTCTGGTGTGGTATCGCCTCCTTTGTTCTGCTCAAGCTGGTGAACCTGATCGTGCCGCTGCGGGTGGCTGAAGACGAAGAGACGGAGGGTCTGGACCTGGTGCTTCACGAAGAGCGAGCCTACAACCAGTAGTCTCAGCGCGGGTCCGCCGGGGGCGTTCAGCCGGCGGCGACCACGGGCAGCGTGATGCATACCTGCAGGCCACCGCCGCTTCGATTGTGGGCCGCGATCCGTCCGCCGTGGGCGCGAACGATGCGCGCGCTGATCGCCAGGCCGATGCCGAAGCCGGGAGTGTCGTGACCGCGGCTGGGTTTGATCTGGAAGAAGGGTTCGAAGATTTTATCCAGATCGCTGTCGGGTACGCCGGACCCCCGGTCGCTCACGCACAGCTGCACCCCGCCGTCGGCTGAGCAGTCCAGGGAGATTTCCACAGGCTGATCACCGGGGCTGTGCGTCAGCGCGTTGCGCACCACGTTTTCGATGGCGCTGGTGAGGGTTTCGGGATCCGCGCTGATCCCGCACGGCGCCGCACCCTGCCATTGAATATCCTTATCCGGGTGCTCATAGCGCGCGTCCGCAACGACGCCGTCCAGCACCGCCGCCAGGTCAACGGTCTTTTGGCGCGTCGTCGGATCGTTGCCATCTGACCTGGCCAGATCCAGAACCTGGTCGATGAGTTTGCCGAGTCGTTCGGCTTCAAGCTCAATGCGCTCCAGCTCGACGGCCGCTGCCCCCGTATCCCGCCGCTGGGCCAGGGCCAGCGCCACGCGCAGCCGCGTCAAGGGTGAGCGCAGCTCATGGGAGACGTCCCGCAGCAGGATTTCCCGCTGATTGATCAGCTGCTCCAGCTGGGCTGCCATCTGGTCGAAATCCCGGGCGAGATCACCCAGGGCGTCGCGCCGCTGGGCAAGCCGGGGGCCGATCCGCGTGTGCAGGCGCCCGGCTGCCAGGGACCGGCTGGCCGTCTGTAGCTGACCAATGGGTGCCGTGAGATAGCGGGTCAGCAGCCAGGAGACCAGGCCGGTGATCAGCAGGGCGGTCATGAGCCAGATCAGCCGCGCCCGTGGCCAGGACAGCACGCCGAACATGCTCGGCCCGGCGGGCGCTGTGATCAGCCGAAAGGTCGTGCCATCGGGCGCGATGAGCTGTGGCGTGAATCGGGACGGTCGATAGTTTCGGGGTGGCGGCGGGCCTTCGCGGCGGGGGCTGCCGCGCAACAAGGGTCGCATCCGGCGCGGCAGGGGACGGCCCAGAATGTCCGCGCCGCTCTCGTCGATGATCAATAGCTCAACCCGTGGGTTAAGCCGCGGGTTGCGGCGCAGCCAGTTAACGAGCCCTGCGCGGCCACCGGTCTCAAGCGCCTGGGCAGCCGCCTGCACGGCAGCGGCGCGCCCGCCGAGGGAGTCGCTCGGGCGACTGTTCCCCGCCAACTGCAACGTCACGGCGACGGCGATGATCAGGGTGATGATTATCGCTGCACTAAAAGACAGGAAGATACGCCAGAACAGCCGGCCCATGATGTCAGGACTCCGGCGGTGCCAGCAGATAACCACTGCCGCGGATGCTGCGGATAAGCTCCCCGCCGAGGGGATCGTTACCCAGCTTGCGGCGCAGGTTGCTGATGTGGGTATCCAGGCTGCGATCGGTGGGCAAGGGCGTGCGGCCGAGAGCGGCCCGCGCCAGCTCATCGCGCGATACGACTTCACCCGGTGTTTTCATGAGCGTGGCGATCAGCATGAACTCGGCGTTGGTCAGCTCGATGGCAACACCGTCGCGGTACAGCGTCCGCTGTTTGAGACGGATTTCGTAGGGTGACATGACCAGAGTGTCGGCGGCCGTATCCAAAGGTGGTCCGCGGCGGAGAATGGCGCGAATTCGGGCAACCAGTTCGCGCGGGTTGAAGGGTTTTGGCAGATAGTCGTCGGCACCCATTTCCAGCCCCACGATGCGGTCCACGTCCGCGCCGCGGGCGGTCAGCATGAGAATGGGCGTCGTTACACCGCGGCCGCGCAGCTCCCGCAGGACGTCGAATCCGGACTTGCCCGGCAGCATCACGTCGAGGATGATCGCGTCCCAGGACCCGCCCAAAGCCTGCCCAATGCTTGCGTCGCCGGAGTGCACGGCGGTGATCACAAACCCCTCAGGCGCCAGATACTCTGCCAGCATGGCGCAAAGGTTCTCATCGTCATCCACCAGCAACAGCGCGGAGGTTTCGGCCAATTCTTCAGACTCCTCGTTCATCCGGCGAGCATCCACCATAACGGCGGCCGCTTCACGGTGCAGGGCGTCTTGAGAAAACTAAAGACAACCTTCGCCCAACTTAAGCCAACTTGCCAACTACCCCGCCTACACTTCCCGGCATGGCGTGACGACAGGAGGTAGAAGCCATGACGAAAACCATGCTTGTGAGTTCCTTAGCCCTGAGCGTCTTGCTGGCCGGGCTCGCCAGCCAGCTCGCATTGGCGCAGCCCGGATGGGGCGGGCATCGCGGCGGTCCGCTGGGCCCTTTCGCCGGGCCAGGGGTGGAGGTCATGTTCGAGGCGCTGGATTTAACGCCTGAGCAGCGGGACGCTGTGGAAGCGATTCAAGCGACCTATCGGCCTCAGCTGCAGGTGCTCATGGACAGCAGTCGCAATACCCGACAGGCGCTGGCGGAAACCGCGCCGGACGACCCAGACTATGCCACGGTGGTGGCCGAGGCCAGTCAGGCTGCGGCCGAGCACGCTTCCCAGTTGGTGCTGTTGACCGCCGAGATGCGTCGCGAACTGCATGGAGTGTTGACGCCGCAGCAGCGGGAGAAAGCGCTTGCGTTACGCAGCACCATGCGGGAGCAACGCTTGCAGAAGCGTCGTGAGCGCCGGCGGCCCGGGCCGCAGCAGGAGGACGGCGCCTAGACGCCTTCGCCGAAGCCGGTCTGCCGCGCCGGCTTCGGCCCCTTGAAATGGGGCTCAACCGCCCGCACTTCATGAGTTCATTGAGACGTTCGGTAAAGGAATGTCGGAATTTAGTCTGAACATTGACGTGATTGCGGATGTGGCGTGCCCCTGGTCCTTTCTGGGCAAGCGGCGGCTGGATCGCGCTCTGGCGAGCTATACCGGGCCCGTGCACATTGTCTGGCATCCATTCCAGCTGAACCCGGACCTGCCAGCCGACGGCGTTTCCTTTGATGCTTATCTTGCGGACCGGTTCGGCGGCCGAGGCCAGGTGGCGGAAGGCCTCCGGAAGCTGGAGATGCTGGGTGCCGAAAACGGCATTCTTTTCAACTTCGCAGACTTGAAACGGGTGCCGAACACGCTGAATGCACATCGGTTGATGCTGCTTGGCCGGGAAAATGATGTGCAGAGCGAGCTGGCCGAGGTGCTGTACCGGGCGTTTTTTGAGCAGGGCAGGGACATTGGTGCTCCTGACGTGCTGATCGAACTGGGGCGGCAGGTCGGTCTACCGGGCGAGGCCGTTCGGGCTGCACTGAACGACGATACCCGCCTGAAAATTGTCGCCGCGGAAGAGACCCAGGCGCGGCAGATGGGTTTCGTGGCGACACCGAATTACCTGTTCAATCGGCGCGTGCTGCTGCCCGGCGCCGCCGAAGTGGACACGCTGGTGAGCGCCTTCGCGGAAGCCGTATTCCCCGCAGACGGGGACGCTGTCGCGTCGCTGCACTAGCAGCCGCTACGTTAAGCGGCGTCGAATGCCGCGCTGACGCGCGACTTGAAACCAGCCGGTTTCACAATCAGCAAATCGCAGGGTAGCTGATCCAGTACCCGCTCTGCCGTGCTGCCGACGAAAATTCGTTTCAGGCCGCTTCTGGATACCGCCCCCAGCACCACCAGATCAGCCGCGCGCTTTTCGGTGAGCGCGGGAAGGAGATCCTGGGGGGTGCCCTGGTGCATGTGGATCTGCTGCTGGGGCAGCGGGTAGTCCGCCAGCAGCTGATCAAGAGCTCGGCGATGGCGTTTCTCGAGCGCCTCCGTGACCTCGCTGACCGGCACCGCAATCGGTGTGGCCATGGTCGTGGCGGCACCGGCAATGGCCGGGGTCGGATCGAAAGAGTGGAATACGTGCAGTTCGCCGTCGAGTAACTCGGTGAGCGAGCTTGCCTGGCTCAGAATGAGCCGATCCAGCTCGGCAGGTTTGTCATGTTCGTGCAGCGGGTCCACGGCGGCCACCACGGTGGGTCGGGCAGCGAACTCCCGGGGTTTGACCAGCATCAGCGGTGCCGGGCAACTGCGAATCAGGTTCCAGTCCGTATTGGAGAATACCGAGCGCTTGAGAACCGGATGAAAATGGGTGTCCTTCACCACCAGGTCGGGCGTGGTACTGAGTACCTGACGCACGATGCCTTCATCCAGGGGATGATCCCAACGCACATCGACGGCAACCTTAAGGCCGTCTGCTCGAAGCGGCTCTGCCAGCGCCTCCAGCTGCTCGCGACAGTCGGCGAGCAGCGCGTTGCGGGCTTTCTGGAGACCGACGGAGTCAAAGAAGCGCTCGCCGGACAGATATTGGTCGTACTGGCAAATAAAAAGTTCGAGCTTGGCGCCGGCACGCCGGGCAAGATCAGCCGCTCGCCCCAGGGCAGGTTGCCGTTCACTGGTCGGGTCGACGACGACCAGAATTTTGCTCACAGTCGCCATGGCCTTGGCCTTTTGAGTGATGGGATCAGCGGTGCAGTATACTGGCGTGAAACTGTACTGTTCATGACTCCCAGGAAGAGCGCAATTTCGGTATCTACCTATGGCTCTTGACAGCCAGCCGGCAGACGCGACGGCAGAGCCCAGCACGGGCGGGTCAGCCAGGGCAGAATTCCGCGCCCTGTTCGAGGCGGCGGTGGATGCCATGGTCGTGATCGATGCCGCCGGGTTGATCCTGGACTTCAATTCGGCCGCCGAGAAGCTGTTCGGCTACCCCCGTCGGGAGATCATGGGGGACAACGTTGCGGTGCTGATGCCCGAGCCCTATCGGTCTCGGCACGATCACTATATTGCGAACTACCTGGCTACCGGTCAGGCGAAGATCATCGGTATTGGCCGTCAGGTAGAGGGTCAGCGTTGCGACGGGACCGAGTTTCCAATGGAACTATCCGTGGGCGAGGTGGCTGGTGGTTCCGAAGCTCGATTTGTCGGCATCATCCGCGACCTCACCGCGCAAAAGGCGGCCGAGGAAGAAACACGACGTCTGCAGAACCGACTCGCGCATGTGGGCCGCTTCAGCACCATGGGGGAGATGGCCGCTGGACTGGCTCACGAGATCAATCAGCCTCTCAGCGCAATTACAACTTATGCTGATGCTGGCAAAAGGCTGCTCGCTGGAGGCGCTGAGGTCTCGCCCGATCTGGCAGAGCTGTGCCAGAAAATTTCCGATCAGGCACGGCGCGCGGGACAGGTCATTGAGAATCTACGCAACTTCATTCGCAAACAGGAAGTGCACAAGGATCATTTGGATTTGAACGCGGTCGTTGCCGATATTGTCAGTCTGGTCAATGCCGATGCACGCGCCGAGGGGATAGTTGTGGATGTGGACTACGATCCAGATCCGCTGCCGGTGTGCGGCGATGCGATTCAGTTTCAGCAGGTGCTGGTCAATCTGACCCGCAACGCCGTGGATGCGATGAAGCAGGGTCTGTACAAGGACCGCGGCATTCAGGTCCGCACCCGCCGGGTCGATGACGAAACCGCGCAGGTGACCGTTACAGACCACGGTCACGGCGTGCCCAGCCAGCTGGCGGACAGCATCTTTCACCCGTTCGTCAGCACCAAGCGCGATGGATTGGGAATTGGGCTGGCGATCAGCAGAACGATCGCCCAGGGCCATGGCGGTGACCTGACCTACCGAGCGAACCCCAAGGGCGGTTCGGTGTTCGGATTTTCGCTGCCCATCTCGGAGGAGAATTGAGTATGTCCATCGAGGACGCCGTCGTCTATGTGGTAGACGATGATGAGGCAGTGCGCGACTCTTTGAGCGTGCTGTTGAGAAGCGTGGGGTACCAGGCCCAGACCTTCGAATCGGCCGTCGAGTTTCTGGAGGGTTTTGATGCCGACCAGCACGGCTGTTTGGTCGCTGATATCCGGATGCCAGGTATGAGCGGTCTGGACTTGCAGGCGGCGCTGAACAAGGATGGTTTCGAGCTGCCAATTATTTTCATCACCGGCCACGGTGATGTGCCCATGGCGGTAGACGCCATGAAGTCGGGAGCCCTTGATTTTATCCAGAAGCCATTTCGCGACCAGGATCTGTTGGATCGAATCAATCAAGCGCTACAGGCGGACAGTGAGCGCCGGCAGAGCTGTGAAGAGCGCAGCGTGGTGCGGGCACGGCTGGCGGCGTTGACCCCACGGGAACGGGAGGTGATGGATCGGGTGGTCAAAGGCCAGGCGAACAAAGTCATAGCGCTGGACCTGGGTGTCAGTCAGCGCACCGTGGAAATCCATCGCGCCCGAGTCATGCAGAAGATGCACGCTCGCTCGCTGGCCGAGCTCGTCACGCTGGCGGGCAAGCTGTCCTCCTGATCAAGGGTTTTTTCAGCAGAGCCATTTGCCCGCCGGGTCTGGAGATCTCTACCGCGCCAGCGGGCCAGAGCGGCGTCATCCGGATCGACCGCGGTTGTGGCACAACCACCGGTGTTGACTGTCATGCTCCCACTCGAGGCGATCGCTGGCCCATAGCAAGCCCAACTAAGATGATAGCCAACGCTGCCCAGGCGTTTACACCCAGCTGTTCGCCCGCCACCAGCGTGCCCACAGCAACGGCGAAGATCGGCACCAGGTAGTTGGTCAGAGACAGGAACGCCGCCCCGGCCGTTTTGGCCAGGTAGAAATACACGGCGGTGGCGAGGCCGGTTGCGAATGCTCCCAGCGCCACGACGGCGAGCATTGCCGCCAGTGGCACGTCCTCCGGCATGTTTGCCTCAGTGCCCAGCAGCACCGCCAGCATCATCAGGCTGGAGAGAATCAACACGCCGGCAGCCGATTGCTGGGGATCTCGGCTAGGCTGTTTCTGGGCCAGGATGGTGGCGATGGCGTAACAGGTGGCCCCGCCCAGCACCGCGAGCTTGGCAACGGATGCCGCCGCGGTGAACAGGCCGGCGAGATTCTGGGGCTCGAACAGCACGATGACCCCGGCAAAGCCCAGCGAAAAACCCAGCACTCTGCGCCAGTGAAGCTTCTCGCCCGGAACAAAAAAGTGGGCCAGCACGATGACCTGAAGCGGTACCACGGCCATGAGAATCCCGGCCTCACCGGAGGCAATGAACTGCTGACCCCAGGCAATCAGCATGAACGGGGCGCAGTTGCCGAACACCGCAAGGGCAATGAAGTAGCGCCAATGGCTCATCTCTCGCGGCAGTCTTTTGCCAGCCAGCAGAGTCAGACTCACCAGGATGGCGCAGCCGATCCAGATCCGGCCCGCCGTGATCTGGGTCGGCGACAGGCTGGCAACGGCAATCTGAACGAGAAGAAAAGCGCTGCCCCATGCGGCGACCAGAATTATGAGCGCTAACCATTGGGGCCACCGGGGTGCCGCCATGCTTAGTCGTCCGCGGGCAGGGTGGGATACAGGACAGTGAAGTTCTGGATCAGCACGGGCATGTTCTCGGTGGGCTGGTGGCCCGTGCCGTCCAGCACCCGGGTCCAGTAGGCCCAGTGCATCTTCTTCCATGGTTCCAGGGCCCGCATGGTGGGTCCCTCGCAGGCGATGTGTGCTTCCCTAATCTCATCGAAGGGGAGCTCCACCACGGAATCAATGCGATACAGACAGCCCGGCACGCCGCGGCCATCCAGAACGATGACGTGATCGCCTTGTTGAGGCGTGGTCTTCGGATCGGCTTCGAACTCCCATTCGACAGCGAACGTGCCTGTCTTGTCGCCGGCGCGAATCAGCCCGAGCAGGCGATCGGCCAGTTCGGCCGTGTTGCCGTAGGTCTTCACCGTATACGGGCCCGTGGGATTCAATTCCGGCCGCGCTGCGCAGCAGGCGGCCCAGAAACTCTCGATGTCGTGATCCATGGCTGTGCTCCTCTTGCCGGACGTAATGGGCACGACTTGGCCCGGCGTGCGTCAACGCTCTAAGCCATGCCGCGCTGTAACTCCCGAAAGTTCTATCTGGAAATGTTGTTGACAGGGAGTTGTGTGATGAACAGAACAGCCATTATGGCAGGTGTGCTGGCTATGTTGGTTTCTGCTAGCACTGCGGCGAATCCGGGCGATGGGAACCAGCGCCGACTGGATCGCCGTTACGACCGGGTCGGCGCTGACCTTGAGATGGCGCCCGAGGTCGATCCATCGTCCCGGTTCGATCCCCGGGCAGGCTGCCTGCTCCGCTAGGCAGCGACGTCGAAGCCCGCAGCCTCTATGGCGGCCGTCAGTTCGGGCAGCGTGACGGTTGCCGGATCAAAGTCAATGGCAACTGCACCCTCCGAAAGCGAGACGGACACCCCGCTGACCCCGTCAGTGGCCTTTAAGGCCCGGGTGACGCTGGCCACGCAGCCGTCGCAAACCATCCCCTCGACTTTCATCTCGACCGTGCTCATAGCGCTTGGCTCTCCTTGTAGTCAGACGCCCGCGCGCCAGCGTTTCAGTAGCAGGGAATTGCTCACCACGCTGACGCTCGACAAAGCCATGGCTGCCCCGGCGACGGCTGGGCTCAGGTACCCCAGGGCCGCCAGCGGAATGCCGATGACGTTATAAATAAAGGCCCAGAACAGGTTCTGACGAATTTTTCGCCAGGTGGCCCGGCTCAGAGCCAGCGCTGCCCCGACCAGCCGCGGATCAGAGCGCATCAGCGTGATGCCAGCCGTCTCCATGGCGACATCGGTGCCGCTTCCCATGGCAATGCTGACGTCCGCCGCAGCCAGAGCCGGCGCGTCGTTCACACCGTCGCCAACCATGGCCACTACCGCACCGTCCCGCCTCAAGCCGTCCACGACAGCAGCCTTGTCGGCGGGCAGTACGCCACCGCGTGCCTCGTCCATGGCCAAACGATCCGCCACCCGTCGGGCGACCGCCGGTGCGTCACCTGAGAGCATGATGGTACGAATGCCAAGTCCGCGCAGTTGGCGAATCGCGTCACTGGCGGCCGCTCGCAGCGGGTCTTGCACGCCGATCAGCCCCTTGAGCGTGCCGTCTGCGGCGATCCACATGACGGTCTCGCCGCGGGCCATCATTCCGCCGGCGCGCTGCCCGCCAGAGTGCAGGGCGATCCCCTGGCTCTCCAGCAGATCGCTGTTGCCAATGATGACCCTGGTGGACCCAAGCTCCGCGCGGATTCCCTTTCCCGGCACATTGCGAAAGGCGGTCAGCTCTTTGACGGGCATGCTCTCCCGCTGAGCCCGGCGCAGCACCGCCCTGGCCAGTGGGTGCTCGCTGCCCTGTTGGGCACTGGCGGCGAGTGCCAGCAATTCGCTTTCCGACCCATCCAGAGCGACGACCGAAGACACCTCGGGCTGCCCTTCGGTCAACGTGCCGGTTTTGTCGAATACCACCGCTGCCACCCGATGGGCCCGCTCCAGAGTCTCCACATCCTTGACCAGAATGCCGGAGCGGGCCGCAGCACCCGTGCCGGTGACAATTGCCGTAGGGGTCGCCAGACCCAGGGCACAGGGACAGGCGATCACCAGCACCGAGACGGCAGCTACCAGGGCCTGCTCGAAGCTGCCGCCGCCCAGCAGCCAGCCTGCGGCTGTCACCACGGCAATACCCAGTACCGTGGGCACGAAAATGGCGCTGATGCGATCCACCAACCGCTGCACGGGCGCCTTACCAGCCTGGGCGGATTCCACCAACCGGATGATCCTGGCCAGGGTTGAATCTTGTCCGACGCGGCTGGCTCGAATGATAAGCCGACCAGAACCGTTAATAGCGCCGCCGGTGACGGGATCGTCGGGTCCCTTGGACACCGGCAGGCTTTCACCCGTTAACAGCGATTCGTCCAGTTCGCTGTCCCCGCTGACCACGATACCGTCCACCGGTATCCGCTCACCCGGTCGCACCACGAGCAGGTCTTCAGTCGCCACCTGCTCCACAGGCACCTCGATCTCAGCGCCGTCCCGCAGCAGGCAGGCGGTCTCCGGCCGCAGGCTCATCAGCCGGCGGATGGCCTCCGTCGTGCCGCGCTTGGCGCGCGCTTCCAGATACTTACCCGCCAGCACCAGGGTGATGATGACCGCGGATGCTTCGAAGTACAGCTGCCCACGGGCGGCACCGCCCAGCGTGGCCAGCAGGTAGAGGCTGTAGCCAAAGGCTGCGCTGGTGCCCAGGGCGACCAGCACATCCATGTTGCCAGCGCCGCCGCGCAGCGAGTGCCAGGCGCCCTCATAGAAGCGCCGACCTACGTAAAATTGCACCGGCGTGGCGAGCGCCAGCTCCATCCAGGGCGACAGATGCAGTGGCACGCCGACGAACATGGCGGTCATCTGGGCGACCAACGGTAGTGTCAGGACGATGGCCAGTATGAGCGTATAGCGTTCCCGCGCCAGCGACGCCTCGGTATCCGCCGGCTGGGCTTGGGGGTCCACCAGTTCAAAGCCGGCCTTGGCCGCCGCGCTCGCCAGGTCAGCAAGCGAGGTGCGCGCTGCAATGACCTCAACCCGGCCGGACTCCAGGGCAAAGTTGACCTCAGCCTTCACGACGCCGTCCAGCCTGCTGAAAACACGCTGCAGACGGGTCGCGCAGGCGCCGCAGGTCATGCCGCGAATTTTGAAATCCAGCTGCTCTGTGGCGGGCGCGGTGGCTGCTGCGCGGGTGACCATGGCAAAGGCTAACTCGTGAAACGTTTCATGACGTCCTGGATCTCGGCCAGCTTGGCCTCCCGGTCCCCCGCATTCCTGCTCGCGAGGGCCGCGGCGACGCAGTGCTCGATATGCTTGGCAAGAATGCCCTCCTCGACGCGGCGCAGGGCAGCCTTGACGGCGTGGGTCTGGGTCAGGATATCCACGCAATAGCGACCTTCCTCGATCATCTTGATCACGCCGCCCACCTGGCCGTGGATACGCCGGAGGCGATTCAGCTGTTTGTCGTGTCTGGCGTGATCCATCGGTATACCCTACGGGGGTATAGTATTGCGCCAGCTTTTCATGGTCAAGGCGGCCTGGCACCTCTGGTATGCTGCCTCGCCGGTCGGCCTGCTATCCCAGTTTTTTATGCGCAATGTCTTGGTGCTCGCCCTTGCTCAGGCGCTGAGCTCGTTCGGTAACGTCACCCTGGCCCTGGTGGGCGGTATCCTCGGCGCCCGCATGGCCCCGACACCGGCGTTGGCGACCCTGGCCGTCACGGCTGCCGTGGTGGGGCTTGCCGTCATGAGCGTGCCAGCCGCCCTGACCATGCGCCGCTACGGTCGGCGCAGGAGTTTCATCGCCAGTGCCATCGGCGCGGCGGCCACCGCGGTGCTGGGCGCCTTGGCCGTTCAGCTGCACAGCTTCACGCTGTTCTGTGCCAGCGCCTTTCTGCTGGGCGGCAACTGGGCCTTCGCCCAGCAGTATCGCTTCGCTGCGGCGGAGAGCGTGCCCCAGCCCAAGGTCAGTCAGGCCGTGTCTTGGGTGATGGTGGGCACTCTGGCGGCGGCCTATCTGGCGCCACTGACGGCTGTCGCCGTGAAGGATCTGGTGGGTCGCGAGTACGTCGGTTCGTTTCTCTGCCTGGCCCTGGTGTTTCTGGCCGCGGCCCGTGTGCTGAGCGCACTTCGGCTGGAAGAGCCGGCAGCGGAGGCGCACGATTCCAGTACGCCGGTGTCCGCTTTTTTTGCCCGGCCATCCTTCAGCGTTGCCGTGCTGGCCGGTGTCGTGGCTTTCGGCGTGATGAATCTGGTCATGACTGCGACCCCTATCAGCATGCATGTGATGGATGGCCATTCGGTGGATGCGACCGCGCGGGTCATTCAGAGTCATGTGATAGCCATGTATCTGCCCTCCCTGGTCAGCGGATTCCTGATTGCCCGCCTGGGATTGACGGTGATGATGTGCCTGGGCGTGGCCGCTTTCACGGCCAGCGCGGGCAGCGCCTTACTGGGTCACGGGTTGCACCATTACTGGTGGTCTCTGGTTCTGCTGGGGTTGGGCTGGAATCTGCTGTTCGTCAGCGGCACCACGTTGCTGACCGAAAGTTACCGGCCCGCCGAGCGTTTCAAGGCTCAAGCCATTAACGAATTCGTCATGTTCGGCGTCATGGCGTCGGCATCCCTGGCGGCGGGGGCGTTGCTGCACCTTGCCGGCTGGCAGGCGGTGAACCGCATGGTGCTGCCCGTTCTGGCTGTTATGCTGGCGGGCGCGTTGCTGCTGCGCACGCCCTGGGGACGTGCCGCCAACCAATGAAGGAGGCGATGGTGTTTCGATTTGTCCTGTTGATCTCGCTGCTGGCCGCGGCATCGACTCTGGCCGCCGACCCGGTCAAGGTGACCGTGGGCGGCACGGCATTTCCCAAGACTGTTGGCGAGGAGGCGTGGTTGAGCTTCGAACGCCAGGTGAAAGCACAGGCGGGCGACGAGTTCGACCTGCGCATGTTGATTTATGGCCAGCTGGGCTCCGAGGAACAGTTGGTTTCGGGTCTGCGTCGCGGCCGGGTGCACTTTGCCAACCTGTCCGCAACGGTGACATCGACGGTGCTTCCTGAGATCGCGCTGCTGTACGCCCCTTACCTGTTTGAGACGGAGGCGGAAGCGGACTTCGTTTATGACCGTTACCTCACGGATCGTTTCCGCGAGCTGCTTGGTGCCGAGGATCTATACCTGGTGGAGTGGAATGAGATCGGTTTTCATCACGTCTATTCCAAACAGCCCATCCTCATGCCCGCCGACGCGCGCAATAAACGCTTCCGGGTTTCAGCGGCGCCCAGCGCACGGCTGTTTGCGCAGGCGGTGGGTGCGGATGTCATTCCGCTGGGGTTCGGCGAGATCGTGTCGTCGCTGCAGACCGGTTTGATCGAGGCGGGGGAGAACGGCATCTCTTTGTATGCCCGCACCGGGACTGCCGAAGAAGCGCCCCATCTCACTTTGACGGGCCACTCTTTCGGCATGTCATTGATCGTCAGCCGCAAGCGCTGGTGGGATCGATTGACCGACGGCCAGCGCGCCGTGCTGACCAGCGCGTTCCCGTCCATCGAGGCTACCCGTGCCAGCGTGCGGGCGGAGGGCGAGCGGGATCTGGCCATGGCCGATGAATTGGGGTTTCAAGTGCACCGGCTGACGGCCGACCAGAAGCGGCAGTGGATTAACGCAACTCGATCCACCCACGCCGAGCTGATCAAGATCATCGGGGGCCGCAGTCAGGAGATCTATGATTTGATCATGGAGGGTCGGCAGGTCTTCCGCGAGCAGCAGGCTACCTCGGCCCGCTAGCTGCGTGGCCTAGTCAGCACTCAGGCGGCGTCCCCGACTCACGTAGAAATCGTCCTCGGCGCCGTCGCTGTCCCAGTCCAGCTGCGATTCGAAAGTCAGCCGGCCGCCGTCTATCTTGTACTCATAACGCAACTGGGCTTCGCTGGGCGTCAGTTGGATCAGTGTGAGGGTGCCCTTGTTGGCGGCCCAGCGACCGGCGGTACGCTCCACGACGCTGCCGTCCACGCCGCGCTGCTCAGACCAGTAGGTGCCATCCGCCGCGAAATCCACCTGCCGCGGTTGTAGTCCGAAAACCTCGCTCCAGTCCGCGGGCGTAACATGGAATGTGCGCGCCTGAAGGTTGCGCTCGTCGGAGTCGTAGAAGACCAGCACATCGTCGGTGCTCCAGCGCCCGACGAGTGGATGGGGCGGCGCATCCATGGTATCGGCACCGCGCTGGGTGCAGGCACCCAGCAAAGCCAGTAACAGCAGCCCCGGGAGCCATGACCTGCCCGAATCCAGCATGTTTTCATTCTCCCGGGGATGTGGGCGCACCATAACAGTTCGGCGCACCGGACGCCCAGCGGCGGCTGCTGCTGAAGCGACTTTACCAAGCAGGTAAAGTGGGCACATTCAGCCCTCGAGGATGTACTCATGCTGCGTCGGATGATGCTGCTGGTGGTGGTGTTTGCCGCTTTGCCCGCAGTCGCTGCAGATGGCCCAACCGTTTTCATCACGGGCGCCAATCGTGGCATTGGCCTGGAGTTCGCGCGACAGTATGCGGCCGATGGTTGGCGCGTGATCGCCACGTGCCGGACGCCGGCTGCAGCCCGGGAGCTCAACGCGCTGGCCGAGGCCCACGACAATCTGGTGGTGGAGCAACTGGATGTCACCGATCATGCGCGGATCGCCGCGCTGGCGGAGCAGCTTAAGGCGCAGCCCATTGATCTGTTGCTCAACAATGCCGCCATGCTGGGTGAGTTGCCGAAGCAGACCTTCGGCAGCTTGAGCTATGACGCCTTTCAGCAGGTGATGGCGGTGAACGTCTTTGGTCCGCTGCGCCTGGCGGAGGCGCTGGTGGAGCAGGTGGCGGTCAGCGAGCAGAAAAAGATCGTCGCTCTGACCAGCGGCCTGGGCTCCATGACGCTGACCACCCGCATGGGCCGCTTCTACAACTATCGCAGCAGCAAGGCGGCGCTCAATATGGCCATGCGTGCGCTGCGCGCCGATCTGCGCGAGCGCGGCATTGTGGTCGGACTGGTCTCGCCCGGTATGGTGCAGACGCGTATGCTGGCGGCTTCCGGATATCGCGGCCCCGCCCTGACCAGCGCCGAGAGCGTGAGCGGCATGCGTGCCGTGATTGCCGCAATGAGCAGCGCCCATGATGGCGCCATCATCAACTACGATGGGGAGGTTATTCCCTGGTGAACCAATCCCTGCTGAGAACCATGGGCCTGTGGTTGTCCGTGGCCGCGCTCGGTCTGGTATTCCAACCGGCCGGCGCTGAGGATTTTCTTGTTCGCCTCGATGGGGCGGTCCTGACCGGCGATACCGAGGCGCTCTCAGGTCTGTTCGGCGAGCTGGGTGAGGCGCCCGCAGCCCAGGCACCGGATGATGTCTACCTGTGGTCCTACACGGGATGGCGACTGTCCCAGCGTCTGGGCGGGGAGAAGAAACGCCGCAAGCAGTTACTGAAAAGCGTGCAGGCGGAACTGGAGGCGCTGGTTGAGCGTCAGCCCGGCGATGCCGAAGCTCTGGCGCTGTTGGGCAGCGTGCTGGGCGATCGCATTGACGGCATGATGAGCGGTATTCGCCTGGGTGGCCGGGCCAGCGAACTGCTCGAACGGGCTTACGATCTGGCACCCCGGAACCCGCGGGTTGCTTTGCAGCGGGGCGTCGGGTTCGCCAATGCCCCCAAGGCCTTTGGCGGCGGTAAGGAGAAGGCGGAGCAGGAGCTGCGGCGGGCTGTCGAGCTGTTCGCCGTCCAGCCCGCCGCCCAGCCATGGCCCCACTGGGGGTACCGGGATGCCATGGCTCGGCTCGGCCAGGTGCTGGTTGAGCTGGGGCGCACGGAGGAGGCACGCCAACTTTATCAGCAGGCCCTGCAGCGCGAGCCGGGATTTGCGTGGATTCGTGACGAGCTGCTGC
>JBFFHS010000026.1:0-41062 GCA_041556855.1 Gammaproteobacteria bacterium | reverse complement strand
GGGGATTTGGCGACGGCGCGGGATATGCTCGGTCACGACTACATCATGTCGGGGCGCATCGTCCGCGGCGCACAGCTGGGCCGTAAGCTGGGATTTCCCACCGCGAATGTCCCCGTGAAACGGCAGAAGAGCGCGGTCCTTGGGGTGTTCGCCGTGCGCGTGCAACTCGGCGACAGGCTTCTGGAAGGGGTGGCCAACGTGGGAACGCGGCCCACGGTGGATGACACGGGTAAAACTCTGCTCGAAGTCTTCATTTTCGATTTTGATGAAGACATCTACGGTGAATACATGGACGTGTACTTTGTCGAGCGGTTGCGCGACGAGCTGAAGTTCCCTGATCTGGATTCCATGATCGAGCAAATGCATGATGACGTGGCCGGCGCCCGGGCTGTGCTGGCTGCAGGCCGTTGACGGCGGATGTGAAGATACTCGTTTTGGGGGGGGTCAACTGGGATACCACCCTGCGCGTGGCCCATCTGCCGCGGCCGGGAGAGTCCATCGTGGCGGGAGCAATGAGCGATGACATTGGCGGCAAAGGCCTCAATCAGGCCGTCGCCGTATCCCGAGCCGGCGCTGACGTTTACCTCGTGGGTGCGACCGGGGCCGATGCCGAGGGGGATCGCATCCGAGATTTTCTTGCTGGCGAGGGCATCAGCACCCGCTTTTTGGCCCGGCTTTCCAACACGCCTACCGGGCGTGCCTTCATTACCGTTGATGCAGCCGCTGAGAACACCATCGCCATTGCGCTGGGCGCCAATGAAGCGCTGGCGGATAGCCACATCGCCGAGCTTGACGGCACCTGGACCGAGCTGGCTGGCGTGGTGGCGAATCTGGAGGCGCCGGTGGCGGCTGTCGCGGCCCTATTTGGCCAGGCGCGGGCCCACGGCATTCCGACCGTACTCAATCCCTCGCCGCTGCCCGACACCCTGGAATCCGGGTTGCTGAATCTCACCGATGTGCTGGTCGTTAATCAGGCCGAGGCGCAGGCGCTGGCGCGTTCAGCGGACGGGCCGGACGTGTTGGCCGCCGCGCTCCGGGCGCTGGGTCCACGCCAGGTGGTGGTCACCCTGGGCGCCAAGGGCAGCGTGCTCTGCAATCAGGATGGCGTCACCGCTGTTGCTGCCATGCCGGTCGAGGCCGTTGACCCCACGGCAGCGGGCGACACTTTTCTCGGCTACTTCGTGGTTGGCTGCGCGCAAGGCCTGCAGGCGCTGCAGGCTTTAGAGCGCGCCAGCCAGGCGGCCGCCCAGTGCGTGCGCACGCCGGGTGCCTCAGCGTCCATACCCCGCGCTGCCGAGCTGGCGACCCCTTAGCCTCGGCGGCCGGCAGGCCTAATTCCCCGCCAGCTCAACCTGGTGCAGGGGGATGTAGTCGGTATAGGACACGAAATGTCGTACCCGGCTGCCGACCCCGTCGAAGGCCTTATTGTCCCAGAGGAAAATACCCGGTGGATTCTCGTGCTCGCGGTGGTAGACGCGCCGCAACGCGGCGGCCATGTCTTCGTAGGTGGCGCTGGAGCGGGCCTCAAGCATCAGGGCGTTGACTTGTGGGTCGCAGAAGAAGGGTTTGAAGCGTCCGACCAGGCCCAGGCAGGCGCGAAAGCGGTAGTCCGTGGTGGGCGCCAGGCCGCGCCCCGCCATGGAAAACAACTCGGCGCGAAACTTGCCGTGAAACAGCATCAGGGTCATCTGGGTCACCGGCGCCAGCTGGATAGTGACGTGCACGCCCACCGCCGCCAGATCGGCGGCGATTTGCTGTACATAGGTGATGGCATCATTGGCCGCGGGTGAGGTCTTGAAGGTGACCGAAAAACCATCCGGATAACCGGCCTCCGCCAGCAGTCGGCGCGCCTTGGTCGGGTCATACGGGTACGGCTTTAAGTCAGGGTCGTAGCCCGGCGCGCCGGGCAGGGCGAGCTGGCCGACCGGTGCCACCAGGCCCTGGAACACGACGTTGGTGATGAGTTGCTTGTTCACCGCGTAGTTGAGAGCGCGGCGCACGCGGACATCGTCCAGCGGGGTCTTGCCCACGTGCTCCAACGCGAACCCTACGTAGGGCACCGAGCGGATTCGCCGTGGCACGAGCCGGGCGCCGATCTCGCTCAGTCGGCGGCCGGTGCCGATGCCGACTTCCAGGGCGATATCGATATCGCCGGACGCCAGCGCCTGGGAGCGGGCAACCTGATCCGCGATCTGAATGATCTCCACGCGCTCCACCGACGGCTGCTGCCAGGACGTGGTGTTGGCCACCAGGTTTACCCGATCTGGCGAGCGGCTGACGATCCTGAATGGGCCGGTCCCGGCGGCGAAGGTCTGGTGCCTGGACGCCTTGGCTTTGGCGAAGGTTGCCGGTTCAGGAATTTTCCACAGCGACAGGCGCAGCGGAAAGACCGGGTCTGGCGCGCGCAGAGTGATTCGCACCTGCCGCTCGGACACGGCCGCGATATCCTGGATGTCGCGCAAGTTGCTGCCCACCGTCTCGGCGCGGCCCTCGACGGTGCGCATGTGCTCCACGGAGCCCAGCAAGGCGCTGGCGTCCAGTTTGCGGCCGTTGGAGAAAACCACGTTCTCGCGCAGGGTGATCAGCCAGTCCACGGCGTTTTCGCTGGACCAGGCGCTGGCCAGCCACGGGATAATGCGGCCGTCCTGGTCGACCAGGGCCAGCGGGTCAAAGATGGCGGTCTTGGCGAGAATGCTCGGATAGGCCAGGCCCTGGTAGGGGTTGGCCGGCTGGGCGGTGATGACTGCCGTGCCGATGCGCAGCACCGGGTCGGCGCCATGGGCGGCACCGTTTACAACGCAGACCAGGACGACAAGGAGGTGCTTGGCCAGCGGCCGGAACCCGCCTTCAGGCACCAACGCACTCGGCCAGTGTCGGCACGGACGCGATCAGGGTGCGGGTGTAGTTGTGCTCGGGATGCTCCAGGACCCGATCCGCGTCCCCGGACTCCACAACCGAGCCATGGTGCATCACGGCGACCCGATCGCTCATATGACGGACCACCGCCACATCGTGAGATATGAACAAGTAGCTCAGTTGCTGATCGTCCTGCAGATCCAGCAGCAAATTCAAAATCTGCGCCTGCACCGAAACGTCCAGTGCTGAGGTTGGCTCGTCCAGCACCAGCAGCTTCGGTTGCACGGACAGGGCCCGGGCGATGGCTAACCGTTGCCGCTCACCGCCGGAGAACTCATGGGGAAGTCGATCCACGTAGCTGGCAGCCAGGCCCACCAACTCCAGCAATTCCTGGGCTCGGTTCCGGCAGGCGCGCCGGGACAGCGACAGCGCGATGCGTGCTGGCTCAGTCACGATGCGCCAGGCGCGATGGCGCGGGTTCAGAGAGGACTGGGGATCCTGAAAGATCATCTGCATGTCGCGTCTCAGCGTAAGGTCCCGCCGCGTGCCCAGTGTTTGGCCCCGGTAGGTCAGGGTGCCCGCGGTCAGCGGTACGAGTCCGACCACGGCTTTGGCCAGCGTGGTCTTGCCGCTGCCTGATTCGCCGACGATGCTCAGAGTTTCACCCGCCTTCAGACCCAGGCTGACATTGTCCACGGCCCGCAGTGCCCCGTGGCCGCGGCGCAGTCGGCCGTGGCTGCCGTATTCCACGGTGATCCGATCCAGATGCAGCAGCTCGTCTGCCGAGATGGCCCGCCGCGCCACCGGGGTGCCGGGCTGCGCGGCGCTTGCGGTGGTGAAGCGGGTGCGGGGTGTCTTGCCCTCCGGATTGGCGTTCAACAGGCGGCGCGTGTAGTCGGCCCGCGGCGAGCGAATCACCTCCACAGTCGGGCCACTTTCCACGACCTGCCCCTGAGACATGATGTACACGCGGTCGCAGAGATGGGCAACCACGGCCAGGTCATGGCTGATGAAAATGACCGACGTGCCGTGTTGCCGAGCTTTCTCCTCCAGTAACGCAAGGATCTGAGCCTGGGTCGTCACGTCCAGAGCCGTCGTCGGCTCGTCGGCGATCAGCAGGGCCGGATTGCTGGCGAAAGCCATGGCGATCAACACGCGCTGGCGCAGCCCGCCGCTCAGCTCATGGGGATAGGCATTGAAGACCCGTTCGGCGTCACCCACGTGCATATCATTGAGCAGGCCCAGAGCCCGCTGCCGGGCAGCGTCGGCGGCCAAGCCATCTTCCAGGCGCTGGATCACCTCCAGCAGTTGCTGGCTGACTCGCTTCACCGGATTCAGGGCAGTCATGGGTTCCTGAAATATCATGGCCATGTCCCGCCCGCGCAGCCGGCGCAGGGCGGGTTCGCTCTGGCTCAACAGGTTCTGGTCGTTGAAGCGGATTTCGCCAGCTGTGATGCGCGCCTTGCCGCGCGGCAGCAGACCCATGACGCTCAATGCAGTCACCGATTTGCCGCTGCCTGATTCGCCCACGATGCCCACGATCTCTCGGCGTGCGACTGACAGGCTGACGCCACCCAACGCGGCGACCGGGCCGGCGCGGCCGGTAAACTCCAGCTGCAGATCCGTGATGCTTAAGACCGGTTGCGCCGCTGCGGTCATCACACGTCGATACCCTTGCCCTGGCGCCGGGACAGCGCTGCGATGCCGTCACCAATCAGGTTGGCGGTGACCACTGCAATGACAATGCCGGCAGCCGGGACCAGCATCATCCAGGGCGCCTCGAACAGCTCGGCGCGGCTCGCGGCCAGCATGTTGCCCCAGGTCGGCTCACCCAGAGGTGCCCCCAGGCCCAGGAAGGACAGCGCGCTTTCGCTGATCAGCATGGAGGCAAAATGGAACGCCAACATGACCATGAGCACCGGGCGCAGACCGGGCAAGACATGCTGAATAAGAATCTGGAAACGGCTCATGCCCGCCAGCGCTGCGCTTTGCACGTACTCCCGCTGCAAAAGACTCAAGGCTTCGGCAAAACAAACCCGGGCGAACACCGGCCAACTCAACAGTCCGAGCGTCAACACGATCGGCCAGTAACCCTGCCCCCACAGGGCCACCACGCAAATCGCCACGATCAGGCCGGGAAAGGACAGGATGGTATCGATGGATTGGCGGACCAGGGTGCGAACCACTCCCTCCCTTTGCGCAGCCAATAGCCCCAGTAAGGTGCCGATCATCAGCGAGATTGCGGTGGCCATGATGGCGGTGGTCATGGACCACTCCAGACCGGCCAGTGCCCGGGCCCACAGGTCACGACCCAGCTGATCAGTGCCCAGCCAATGGCCGGGCGTGCCGGGTGGTTGATAACGATTGAGCAGGTCGGTGCCCATGGGATCATGGTCGCTCAGCCAGGGGCGCAGGAGCAGGAGCGCCGCCAGCAGGCCGCCCATCAGAATACCCACCACCAGCTCGGTACTTATTCGGCTGCGCAGCGCGGCAATCCGCGAGGCCCTGGGCATCGCCTGATCAGCCATGGCTCGCGCCGCGCCGTAGCCGCGGATCCAGCAGATGGAAGCTCAGATCCGTAAGCGTGTTGATCGCGAACACCAGCAGCGCGATGAGAATGGCAATGGCCTGGATGACGGGGAAGTCCAGAGACTGAATCCGCTCCATCAACAGCCAGCCGATCCCTGGCCAGGCGAAGATGCTCTCGATAATCACCGAGCCTGACATGAGAAAAGCGAACTGGGTACCTATCAGCGCGGTAGCGCCCAGCAGCGCATTGGGCAGGGCGTGGCGCCAGAGGATTTCCACCGGACTGGCGCCGAAGGCCTTGGCCGTTCGGACATAGTCCTCCCGCATGGCCTCAGAAACGTTGGCGGCGATCACCCGGACCAGGTTCGGCGCCAGAAATGAGGCCAGCGCCAGGGTGGGCAGAATCCAGTTTTCCGGTCGGGCAAAGCCAATTGCGGGTAGCCACTTTAGGCTGACGGCGAAGATCTGGATCAGTATCAGTGCAAACACGAAACCTGGAATGCCCTGCATGACGAAAATGACCCAGGCGCTGACGCGGCGCGCCGGAGCCTCGGGGCGAAAGCCCAGCCACGTCCCGACTGGCAGGGAAATGGCAATGGTGGTGACAATCGCCATGACGGCGAGCAGCAGCGTGGCGGGCAAATGGCGAAGCACGGTGCCCATGGCAGGCTGGTCGTCGACCAGGGAGGTGCCGAAGTCCAGCTGCGCGAGATTGCCCCAATACCTCAGGTACTGATTGAAGCGGGAGTCGTCGAGGCCGTACTTTTCGCGAATGGCCGCCAGCTGGTCGGGCGTGGCATCCATCCCGGCAAGTATTTCGGCGGGATCGCCGGCCAGGGGCAGCAGCAGGAATAACAGCGTAATGAGGGCAAACAGCAGGACCAGCAGATCCCGCAGCCGGCGCAGCACCGGCGGCAGCAGCAACCAGTTTTCTCGACCGGCGGTGCTGGCTCGGGTGGCTGCTTTGTCAGCCGATGCATTCATGATTGGCCAAATCTTTTTTTGTTCTGGGGCACTAGTGTAACGAAAAGCTGCCAGGACCTGGCCGGTCCGGCGATCACCGCAGGTTGATGCGCACGTTCTGCAGCATGCCTTTGTTTTCGTGATCAAGGATGGGGCAGTGCCGGGCCAAGGCACCCGAATAACGCGCGTAAGCCGTGCCCATCGGGACGAAGCGTGCGTCCTGAAGCATCAGCGTGCCCAGATCACCGGCGATCTGAGTGCCGCCACCGGCGCGGCGTGGTAGCTGGGCGCCGATTGAGATCCCCGTCTTCGCGGGGTATAGCCAGGACGATCGACCGGCACAAGGCGGCCATGCTGAACGGTTGCCCCGCCAATCGTACGCCCCCCGATGGTCCCAAGGGTCGATATAATGCCTGATGAAGCGTCAAACGATGAACGGGGGAAATCATCATGATGCAACGCCGAAAGATGTTGCTCTCCTCAGCCGCTGCTCTGTTGGGCGGGCTGCCTGCAGCAAAAACCTTGGCAGCTGGCTTTGCGGGCGACGTAGAGCCCAGAGGCAGCGTTGGCCGCTTTGAGCGGCTGCCGAGTCTGGATCTGGAGAGCTCCCAGGGTTTCTATCGCGGCTTCCGCAAGTGGATCAACAATGATCTGACGCGCCGGGCCAGGATCAGAGCGCGGGAGATTCTCGCTGAAAACGGCATCGATCCAAGCGCAGAGCTGGCCATGGCAGAGGTGGTGAAGCTGATGGAGTCCGACCACATCATGGGTCTGAACGTGCATGCCTGGGAGTCGTCTCAGATCATGATGTGGGAAGAGGTGCAGCTGGAATATCATCGCCAGGCGGATCTGTATCTGGGGGAGCTCGCGGCCGCCGAAAAACATGGACCGGGCACTATAGAGTTGCATCCG
The DNA here is from genome assembly GCA_041556855.1 of Gammaproteobacteria bacterium. Classification (GTDB taxonomy): domain Bacteria; phylum Pseudomonadota; class Gammaproteobacteria; order Steroidobacterales; family JBFFHS01; genus JBFFHS01. The sequence goes on along the minus strand of JBFFHS010000026.1, from coordinate 33,802 downwards.
CAGATGGACATCCCCGAGTACGCCACGTATGAAATTCACCTCCAGCCGGGGGGCTATGTGGGGGATCCCTTTGCCGGCTACATTTACGTGCATGGCGAGAATGTGGTTTTCCGTGGCGGCAACTACCAGGACGAATTCCAGCAGAACCTGGCCCAGCGCGTGCCCCGGCCGGCAGATGGCAAGGTGACTCGCGTGCTCGAGCAGGGCTGCTCGTCCGGTCAGTACACCATCGCGCTCAAAGACCGCTTTCCGGAGGCCGAAGTCTGGGGTACGGACGTGGCCGCGCCCATGCTGCGCTTCGCCCACCTGAGGTCGGTGGATCTGGGTATCCAGACGCACTACATGCAGGAACTCGCGGAGGCCAGTCATTTTCCGGACAACCACTTCGACATCGTCACCAACAACCTGTTATTCCATGAGGTGCCTGCAGAGATCGCCCGGGGCATTGTCAGGGAGGCCTATCGAACCCTGCGCCCGGGGGGGGTCTTCTACCCGATCGATCTCTATACGGGTAACCCGCCCGCCAAGTCGGCATACGGAAAATTCTGGGCATGGCGTGACTACCGGTGGAACGCGGAAGTCTGGCACCTGGAGTACATGGGTCTGGATATGGCGGTCGCAATGGCGGAGGCTGGTTTCATTGTCGACCCCGACGGGCCACCGGTGCGACGCGGTGCGAAACGGAACATACTCGGCATTAAACCGGCCTAGCGGCTGCCGGGCTTGCCGCTGAACTTACCCACTCAGGGGGACGCCGTGGCTATCGTCAAGGGTGACGCCCGTCTTGATGGCGCGCGCGGCCTGAGCTATTGCCTCCATGCCTGAGCCGCAGAGCCGATTGACCGTAGTTCCCGGTACGGAAGGCGGCAGCCCGGCCAGCAGGGCGGCCATGCGAGCCACGTTGCGATTGTCTTGCCCGGCTTGATTGGCGCAGCCCAGGATCACATCGTCGATCAGCTCGACGTTCAGGGTCGGCTGGCGTTTTCGCAGCGCTGCGATGGGCAGTGCCGCCAGATCGTCGCTGCGTACTCCGGCGAGTGCGCCTGCGTAGCGTCCAATGGGCGTGCGGACGGCAGCGCAGATGTAGGCTTCGGGCATGATGTCCCATGATAACAAAGCCGAAAATCCTTAGAATGGGCAGAGTCTTGCCATGACCTCGGGGGTCGAGTGGACGATAAGAAGGTCTCCCGGCGGGAGTTTCTGGCCAAAACATCCGCCGCGGCGTCCGTTACCGCCGGAGCAACTCACGTGCACAGCCACGAGGCCGCGGATGACGTCCAGTCGGAATACAGTCTGCGGGCCAGGGCGCTCGTTTCGGTATTGACCAAGAAGAACCTGATCGACCCGGCCACCCTGGATCAGGTGGTGGACTATTACGAAACCAAAGTCGGGCCCCACATTGGCGCGCGCTTGGTGGCGCGCAGCTGGCTGGATCCGGACTTTAAAGACCGCTTGGTGGCGGATGCGGGCGCTGCCGCTGCGGAGTTGGGCATTTCCGGCACCCTGAGCTCGGAGTTTCGCGCCGTGGCCAACGAGCCCGGGGTGCACAATCTGGTGGTGTGCACGCTGTGCTCCTGCTATCCCTGGCCGCTACTGGGCCTGCCACCTACGTGGTACAAAGACACGGCTTATCGGGCCAAGGCCGTCATCGATCCCCGCGGCGTGCTGCGCGAGTTCGGCCTGACGTTGGACGATGATGTGGAGGTCCGGGTCTGGGACAGCACGGCGGAGGTTCGCTATATGGTCATTCCCGAGCGACCCGATCACACGAACGGGCTGTCTGAGGAAGCGCTTGCCGCCCTCGTCACTCGCGACGCCATGATCGGCGCCGAGCGCGTGCCGGAGCCCGTCCAGCGATGAACGGGATCCACGATCTGGGCGGGATGGACGGTTTTAGGCTGAAGGAGCGAGATCCCGACGAGCCGTTGTTCAAGCATGAGTGGGAGCGACTGGTCTTTGGCTCCTATCTGGCGCTTAAGGCACCCTGGTCGATCGACGAATCCCGCTACGGCGTAGAGCGGATACCGCCGGAGCGGTATCTGACCATGCCCTATTACGCGCGCTGGCTGTATCGCAACGAGCAGCTGCTGATCAAGTACGGACTGGTGACGGCCGCTGAGCTGGCGGACGCGGAGGCAGTGCCGGCGGTTGCGCCCCGAGCGCCGGGCGACCGGGACGCCTCCCGACTACTGAGCGGTATGATCGTGCAGGCTGACACCACCGGGGTGATGCCGAGCTTCGCGGTGGGCGATCGCGTGCTGGTAAAGAATGAGCACCCCGAGGGCCATACCCGCGCGCCCCGTTACGTGCGTGGTCGCCAGGGCGTCGTGCAGCGCGATCAGGGGGTTCACGTGTTTCCGGATACCAATGCCATGGGTCTGGGTCACAAGCCGCAGCACTGCTACAGCGTCAGGTTCAACGCCACCGAGCTATGGGGCGAGCGCGCCAACCCGAGGGACCGGGTCTATGTGGATCTGTTTGATGATTACCTGGAGCCGGCGCCTTAGATGACCATTGCCACGGTTGCTGCCCTGACCCGGCCACGGAGCGTGAAAGCATCCGTGCTGCAGATCATCACCGCCGTGAACAACAGCACCAGCGACACTGGCTGCGTGCCATCCCTTGGCGGTCTAAACCGAGGAGACTGACTATGAAAACAACTTTGTTGCGCATGGTAGTTTGGCTGACCGCCGGGCTGCTGCTGGCGGCCTGCAGCCCTGCCGAAGACGCGGACCCAGAGGCAGCGGCTGAGGAAGCGGCCCCGGCGGCCGAGGCCCCGGCCGCGCCGCCGGCGGACGTTCCTCAGCTGGTGCGCCCCGACGGCAGCTATCCGACGCGGCCGCTGGAGAAGGATGTGGTCGTGCTGAAGGTCGTGCAGAACGGATTTACCAGCCTGCAGGAGGCGGACGACAAGGATGTGGCGCTGCAGGAGAACCTGGGGCGGATGACGTTCTGGATCAACAAGGCCTGCAGTGAGGGCAAGAAGCCGGACTTCATCCTCTTCAATGAATTCCCGCTTACCGGGTACTCCTCAGGAACCCGTGAGGAGAAACTCAAGTACACCATCGAAGTCCCAGGGCCGGAAACTGATGCGCTGGGTGAGCTGGCGAAAGCGTGCGACACCTACATCATCTTTGGCAGCTACGCGCGGGATCCGGAATGGCCGAATCACATCATCAGCATCAACCCGGTCATTGATACGGATGGCAACGTGGTCAAAGAGTACTGGAAGACCCGCAATGTCACCCGGCTCGGTAACGGTGAAATCCCCACGACGACGGTCGAGAACGTGCGCGATAAGTATCGTGCTCGCTACGGCATCGAAGAGGAATTCCCCGTGCTGCAGACCGAGTTTGGCAACATCGCCGTCAGCACTGTGCAGATCGACCCCTTCGTATTTGCCGCTTATGCCATGCGCGGAGTGGAAATCATGCTGCGGACCGCAACCGGCTTCTCAACGACGGATGTGAGGGCCATTGCGTTCTTCAATAATTTCTATTCCGCCATGTCCAACATCACCTTCCCGCCGGACTCGGGGGTGCCTGAGGGTTTCGGTGGCCGATCCCTGATCGTGGACAACCGGGGGCGGGTGCTGGCGGAGGATCCCAGCGGCAATGAGGGCCTGATCGAGGCGGAGATCCCCATCGCCGAATTTCGCAACAACCGTCGGATTCCGCGCTACCCGCTGGAGGTGGTGCAGCCGGTGTTCGATCAGTATGTGCAGGAAGTGCCGCTGAACCATCTGGATATTCCCGCTGATCAGCTGCCCCAGACGAGGGAGGATATGCAGGCATTGCTGGACCGCGAGAGTCGCTGGCTGAACTGAACGACAGGCGCACCCGAGCCGCGCCGCCCGGCGCGCCTCGGGCTCACTGCACCATGTCCATGTATTCCAACAAGGCCGTGTGGCTCCAGTCCCTGGGTGGGCTGTTGATCGCGGCGTGCGCTGTCTGGGGCGGCGGCGCGGATCTGCGCACCCAGCTGTTAGCGGTGCCGCTGACGCCCGCGCTGGGCGGTGACACGACGCGGCCGGTGGCCACTGGTGAGGCCTTTACGTTTGTCGCCGGCAATGCTGATGAGGCGACCCGTGCGGCCTTTGTTCGGGGCAATGAGATCTTCAATCGTGCCTGGGACCCGCTCGGTACGGCGGATCCGAAGTTCGACGGCCTGGGACCGACCTTCAACCGCCGGGCCTGTGCGGATTGTCATGTCAACAACGGCCGGGGGCGCTCGCCGGCAGGGCCCGACGAGCCCGTGGAATCGGCGCTGGTGCGCATCAGCTTGCCTGCCAAGGGGGAAACGCCGCGCCGTATTCCCCGGGCCGTCCCCGGCTACGGCGATCAGATCCAGGACCGCGCCATTGACGGCGTGCCCGCCGAGGGCACCGTGCAAGTCCGCTGGTCAGAAACCCAGGGTCGCTACGCCGACGGGACGTCCTATAGCCTGCGCCGCCCCACAGTCACGATCGCGGCGCCGGCCTTCGGTCCGCTGCCGGAAGACACCCTGCATTCGCTGCGCGTAGCCAATCCCATGATCGGCCTGGGGCTGTTGGAGATGGTGACCGAGGACACGCTGCGGGCGCTGGCCGACCCCGAGGATAGGGATGGCGACGGCATCTCCGGCCGGGTCAACACGGTCTGGGATCCGCGCGATCAACAAATGGCGTTGGGCCGGTTTGGCTGGAAGGCGAATGTGCCCAATATCACCAGCCAGACCACGGGCGCCGCTCAGGGTGACATGGGGATCACGAGTCCCGTTGTGCCCCGGGATAATTGTCCGCGTCGTCAGACGGACTGCCGCGCGGCCGCGACCCACGACGGTGTAGAGCTGTCAGCGGACATGGTGCGGGATCTCAACGTGTATTCCCGACGTCTGGCCGTTCCCCAGCAGCGGGGCGCCCAGCGTGCTGTGGTGCAACGCGGCTATGGCCTGTTCCTACAGAGCGGTTGCGGCAGCTGCCACATGCCAACCCTGATCACCGGGGACGATCCACGTGCCCCGGATCTATCGGGGCAGACCTTTCATCCCTTCACGGACCTGCTGCTGCACGACATGGGGGAAGGACTTGCGGACGGCAGGCCGGATTTTGCCGCCACGGGCCGGGAATGGCGAACCCCACCGCTATGGGGCCTGGGGCTCACGGCCAAGGTCAGTGGCCATACGGAGCTGCTCCATGACGGCCGCGCCCGCTCGGTGGCGGAGGCGATTCTATGGCACGGTGGCGAGGCGGCGGATGCCCGGGAGGCGTTTCGCAACCTGCCCGCCGTCGGACGGGCAGAGTTGCTTGAGTTTCTGAACTCGCTCTAGGCTAGCGACGGCTGGGCGGGACCCAGCTGGACACGCCGCCGTCCTTGAAACGTTCGATAGCCGTCTGGAGCACGCCGTAGGCTTCACAGCCATCCGGGCACAGTTGTGCCAACTTGGCCAGGTTGGCTTCCGCCGCGGCCTGGTCTCCCATCTTGAGATACAGCTCGCCCTGATACTCCAGCGCGCCCTGGTGGTCGGGATCCAAAGCCAGCGCCTGGTTGTAGAAATCCATTGCCTCGTCGTCGCGGTCCAGGTTGCGCAGGCTGAAGCCCATCAGGTTCAACAGTTCCGCATCCTCACCTTCCGCCTCGATGACCTGCTCCAACACGTTGACCGCTTCTTCGAAGTTGCCGTTATCGATCTCATACTGGGCGTCTTCGATCACGTAGTCGGATGTGCCGATGGCCCACCCCGTGTTGCCGATCAAAAGCAGTGCCGCGGCTACCGCGATCATCGTTCGGGCGGGAGTTGCTGCGTCAAGAATCATCCTGTTCTCCATTGCTTGCTTCCGGCATGCCGCCGGCAGATAGCGAATTCTAGCGAGAAACGCCTGTCTGGACCACGGCGGCGGCGCGGTAAGCAGCAGATTTGTGGCACACTGTTCATACGGTGAGAACTCCAGTTTGTTCATTCATAACAATAAGTTAACTCCATAAGCGGCGCGGGGTTGAGCAGATAATGAGGTACTTCATAGGGCTGCTGTTGCTGGTATCGGTACTGTCCAGCGGGTCGCTGCGTGCCCAGGGCCGGGCTGCCCTGCCCGAAAGCGACGGGCCCAATGCCAGCATCACCCGCTGGGCGGAGGGCACCTACCGGTACCTGGCCGACCGCGGAGAGCGGCTACGGGGCATCGAGAAATTTCGCCTGAATGTTCATCCCGATGGCACCCGTACCCTGATGATGTGGCACGATCTGTTCGCCCGTGATCTGCAGTACTCGGTGTTGCTGCGGGTGGCGGCAGACTTCCGGCCGCTGCAGGCGTTTGCTAACTACTGGACCGATACCGGCTATAAGGGGTCGGTGTTCATCACGGTGACCGGCAATGAGTTGCAGGCCATCGCCAACGGTCCGGTGGGTGCGGTCACGCAACGCCTGGCCGTGCCCGAGGGCCTGTCCATCGGTACCCATCCCGTCGCCGGTGACGGCTGGCATACGTGGCACGTGGATCCCAATGGCAAGGGCGTGCAGAAGACCGGCGCGCTGTACGGTATCGAATCCAGCGGCGACCTCAGTAAACCGGTGCTGGGATCCCTGAGCGATATGACTTTCCAGGTGCTGGGGGAGGAGGCGGTCACCGTTCCGGCCGGCACATTCCCGACGACCCGCTACCGGCTGGCCGGCCGCAGCGATGTATGGGTGCTGATGCCTGATCGGATTGTCATCAAGATGTCCAACAGCGGCCGCGGTTACGACTATGTGTTGACCGAGTTCATGGCCGGGGACAACACCCGGTAGGTCTTCAGGGCAGGTTGCGAGCGGCCAGCGGGCCGGCGACGGCGCGGCGGGCTGCCGAAGTGACCATCAGCTGCCTGAATCCGGGTTGCCCTTGGCTGTCAGTTGATCGAAAACCTCCAGGAAGACGTCCTCGGGCTGGGCGCCGGAGAACCCCTGGCTGCCGTCAAAAATGAAGGTTGGTACGCCAGAAATGCCGGCTGAGCGGGCCATCTCGGCCCGCTCAGCGATCTGTGCGTTCAGGGCATCGGCACGGAGCTGCGCCCGAGCCTGGTCCGGGTCGAGCCCCGCGTCGTGCGCGATGGTGACGAGAACTTCCAGGTCGCCGATGTCCCGGCCCTGTTCGAAGAAGGCGCTCAAGATGGCCTCTTTCACCGCGCTTTGCCGGGGTCCTTCGGCAAGTGCGATCAGGCCGTGGGACAGGCGGGTATTGGGTTGGATCTTGACCGCGTCGAAGTCGAAGTGGATATCTAACTCGGCACCTACGGCGGCCAGTTGCTCGGTGATGGCCGCGACCCGCTCCCGGCCACCAAATTTTTCCTGATAGTAGGTGTCACGGTCCACGCCGCCCGCCGGCACATCCGGATTCAGCTGAAAGGGATGCCAGTGGACTTCGAACTCAAGTTTCGGGCGCTGAGCCATGGCTCGCTCGAGGCGGCGTTTGCCGACGAAGCACCAGGGACACACGGTGTCGGAGACGATGTCGATACGCATAGCGCAAGCCTGCATTGACCGCGGGCTGCCGGCCGAGCGATCAGTTGGCGGCGATTCGTTGCTCGGGCAGCGGGGCGGTGCTGATGGGGGCCAACAGGGGGAATTGTACCCGGGTTCCCGGTCGCGTCTGGTCCAGATCGAGGTCCGGATTGAACTGGCGCAGCAACCACACGGGCACGTCGTAGCGGCGGTTGGCCAGCACCCAGAGGGACTCACCGCGGCGAATCGTGTGGGTTTTGGTGTCTTGGATCTTGTAGCGGCGGAAGAAATCGCCCTGCATTGTCCTGTGATAGGCCATGCGGCGCGCTTCGAAGGTGGTCCGATCTACCTTGGAAAGATCCAGCGTGATGCGGCTGCCGATCACCAGCGGCTGGCGGAAGCTGTACCCGTTGATATCCCGCAGGCGTTGGGTCTGAATCTCCAGCCAGTCCGAATAATGACCCAGAGTCTCGACTGCCTGGATCTCGATAGTGCGGTCATCGGCCACCGAGTAATCGCTGGGATCCGCCGGCAGCAACGCGTCTGCGACCGCCAGGCTCTCATCGAATTCTTCCGGGATGTCGAGGGCCGGCATATACGCCAACAGCGCCGCCGGGCTCGGCAGGCCGCCGGCCCCGAGAGCCGGGGGCAACTCCGCAGCGACCGGTTCGGCTTCAGCGGGCTCCACCAGAGCCGGTGCCTGATCGGCCGGCTCAGCAGCGGCCATCTGCACCGGCTCTTCGGGCTCAGGCGGCAGCTTGGGAAGGGGCTGACCGCGGGTGGGCAGGTTCAGAGTCTGGCCGGCGCGAATCTGGTGACGGCTGCGTAGTCCGTTCATGGCGACCAGGTCAGTCACCCGCAGGCCGTACTGATCGGCAATGCCCGACAGGGTCTCGCCGCGCCGCACCCGATGGGTGACGTCCGGCAGCTGGGCGCCGAATCGCTGAGCCGGGTCCAGCTGAGCGTACAAGGAGCCAGGATCGCCCTTGGCGTGCTCAGCGGGCAGCCGCAGCGTGAAGCCGCGCGGGATGTATTTGCTGCCGTTCCAAACGGGTTCCTGGAGGGCCGGGTTGTAGTACTGGAGAGTCGGCAGGTCCAGACCGAGCAGCGTGCTCAGGCCGTCGGCGGCAACGTAATCCTCCACGGTCAGCAGCGCGTGGCGGGCCGCAGGTTTCGTGGGCACGATCCCGAAATAGGCCTCCGGCCGGGCATCCACCTGCAGGGCTGCCAGGAAGGCCACGTAAAAGTTGCGCGAGGCGAACCCGAAGGTGCGGCCTTTGTAGTTGCGCACGATGGTTTCGATGTCCTTGGTACCCAGTTGGCGGGCGGCCCTGCGCATACCCGCAACGCCGTGGTTGTAACCCGTAATCGCCAGGGGCCAGCTGCCAGTCACGGCGAAGTTGTTTTCCAGCAGGCGCGCGGCCGCCACCGTCGACAGGAAGGGATCGCGCCGCTCATCGACCACGTGATCAACGCGCATGTATCTGCGCCCGGTGGAGCGGGTGAACTGCCACAGCCCTGCTGCGCCCACTTTGGAGTAGGCTCGGGGGTCAAAGGACGACTCTACGTGGGGCAGAGTGCCCAGTTCCGCGGGCAGTTGGCGCTGCTCGAGCGTCTCGGCGATGAAGGGTTTGTATTCACCGGAGCGTACCAGGCCGGCCTTGAAGCGGTCCGCCTGGCCCAGTTGAAAGCGAATACGCTTGGCCGCAGCGGCGAGAGTTTCGCCGGAGACGTCTACGGGCCACTGCGCAAGAACATGCCGCTCGTCCGCCGTCAGTCCGTCCCGCTTGCCGCGCGCCAGAGCTTGCAGAACAGTGCGATAGTGATTCTTCCGCGCGGTGATCTGGCGACTCCGGGAGCGGCGGCTGGTTCCCTGGGGAAAGGCGAGCGTCTCATAGACCACGCTTAAGTCCCGGGTGTCATGAAGCACGCCCGAGTGGCTTTCAACTCGCGTGTAGATATCCACCCAGAAGCCAACGTCCCGCTCCAGGCCCGCCGGGCGCGGAAACAGATCGCTTGCGCCTGCCGGCGCCACGCAGTTCAGCAACAGCAGCAGGAGCACCTGCCGTGATGGTTGCCTTGCGCCAGCTGTCACTCCAGACATGAAATCGCTTCCCGGGCCTTTGGTTATTGGTACTGCACCGGGTAGCGTAAAACGCTGTGGCGCCCGGGCGCTTGATCGGCATCACGGTTTTGAGTGTTCATATAAATAACACTGCTTATCATGAGGTTGCAAGGTATTTCTCAAAATGATCTCGTTTAAGACCCATGGCCGCGCCCACGCCCTGAGGACGGCCTCGGGCACGGTGTTTGCGAGCCGGGTACCGGCATAGTGGCTCCGCCGGCGATTTGCAGGAGCCGCTGGTTCAGGATGCTGCGCAGCTATTCTTCCAGGGGCGTGTAAGTGTCGTGAAAGGCCACGCGGTACCAGTCTTCGCCGTCCCACGCCCAGACCTGGGTGTAGCGGATGTTCATCCCGAAGGGCTCCCCGTTGCGCTCGCCCTTCATGGTGACCAGCCCCGTCACCACGGCGGTATCGCCGGACACGCGAACCTTCACGTCAGAATAGTCCATGGTGGAGCTGGCTGCTCCGGACGCGCGCGCCGCTGCGCCACGTCTCATGGTTTCCAACCAGTCGGCCCGCTCCAAAGCCTGGGACGAGTTGTTGGTGTGGCTGTAGTGCTCCGCGAGCAAGCTGTCCAGGGCTTGTGCATCACGGGCTTGAAACGCTGCGGAGAACGCAGCGAGGCGGTCATCGAGCCGCGCCCGCTTGCCATTTGCGTGGCTGTCGGCGAAGGCGTGCGGGGCGCTGATCAATAGGCTCCAGGTCAGGGCGTGGAGAAGACGGCGGGACAAGGCGGCCATGGCTTAGCGCTCCTTTTTTTTTTGGTCGGAGACCTGACTATAGCTCATACCATCCCGAGGCTGTGATCGGCGCTTGCACGACGCGGACGGCTATCGGCCGGAGCCGTCTGCCGCCACCAGCCGGGGGTCGAACCCGCCGCGGGAACCGGGTCAGGCGTTCCGGTTCGGTAACGGGAAAGGCGAATGCGGCCAGGTGTCGGGAAGCCCGGCGGCGCGCTCGCAAGCCCACGAGAACGCTCTGGCCGACGAAGGCCAGAACGATGCCCATGTCGAGCATGCGGCCATGATACGTGGACATGGCCGCGATCAGCCCGGGCTGGGTTTTCCGCCCTAGGAACTGGCGGTCAGAAAGAGGTTGACACCGTGCCAGCCAACATGATCATGGAGCCATAGCACACCCATTCAACAGGCACGGAGACCAATATGAGCGCGCCTCGAGTCCATCCCATGATGCCGGTCAGCAGCCACGACGAGCTGGCCGAACAGATGTTTGTGACGGCCCTCAAGGGTTACGTCTTCAGCGAGATCGATCCCGCCGTCAGGGAGGCGATTGACAGCACCGTCAACGACTTGGACGATTCCCAGCCGCCACTGCGCGACGTGCGGCGGGAGATGGAGAAGAAGCCTGTCTATCAGAACTGGATCTCCATGCAGCGGGCTGCCCAGGAGCTGATGTGGCAGGCGGCTGGTGACTGCGTGGATCGCCAGGAGAACGGTTTGGAGGAGCTTGCCGCTGGGGCGCCCGAGCTGGGTTCGGTGACGACGGATCCGGACTTTGAGGTCCCCGAGTACCTGGCGGCCATGGATACCCACATGATGCCGGGCAGCTACTACGTGGACCCCACCGGCCACGATGTGCGCCAGGGCGCCCTGTTTGACAAAGCAGCGTCTCTCTACAGCCTGGGCCGCCAGGGCGGCCAGCTTAATGAGATGCGCGGACACACCGTCATCTCCCATCTGTTCGAGAAATACCCGGACGTGGAACCGGAGCGTCTGCTAGAGATGGGATGCACCGTCGGTCACAGTCTGGGCGGCGTCGCACGCTACTTTCCGAACACGGAGATCCACGGTATCGACGTGGGCGCCAGTTTGCTGCGCTATGCCCACGCCCGGGCCGCACACATGGGCGCGAATATTCACTTCTCCCAGCAGAACGCCGAATGCACCAACTTTGAAGACAACTACTTCGACGTGGTGTTCTCCAGCGCCGTGCTGCACGAAACATCCGCCAAGGGTGTCAAAAACATCATGGCCGAGTGCCATCGGGTGCTGCGACCGGGCGGCGTGATGATTCACCTGGAAGTGCCCTGGCGAGAGACGCCGGAGGACTATTTTGGCCGCCTGCGGGGCGACTACGAATCCCGCTTCAATCTCGAACCGTTCTGGCACGGCGCCTGCTCGGCCGATCTCAGGCAACTGGCCACGGCCGCTGGCTTCAAGGACGTGCTGGTGGGGTATCAGGATGCGTGCAATGAGGCTGAGCGGGGTAGCACGGGCCACTTCGGCGACGTGAACAAGGGCGTGTACCGGTCCTGGTACCTGGTTTCGGGGCGGAAGTAGCATGAATCGCTGCGGATTGCTGTTTGCACCATGGCTGCTCGCCACCGCCCTGCCAGTGTTGGCGGCGTCGGTGAGTCTTCAACCCGGCGCCGTGTTCCGGGATTGCCCGGACTGCCCGGAAATGGTCGTGGTGCCGCCCGGCTCTTTCGCCATGGGCCGTGACGGCGGCGTTTCCGAGGAGCGCTACGAGGGGCCCGTGCGCGATGTGAACATTGCCTACAGCTTCGCGGCCGGCCGCTACGAGGTGACCAACGCGGAGTATCGGCGTTTTGTAGACGCGACCGGGTATGACGCCCAGGAGGGCTGTAACTATTACCAGGAAGGCACCTGGGTGAAAGACATGGCGCTGAGCTGGCTGGACCCAGGTTACGGGCGGCCGATCAAGCCGGACGAGCCGGCCGTGTGTCTGGCCTGGTATCACGTCAAGGCGTACGTCGACTGGCTCGCTGAGGAAACCGGTCAGCCCTATCGACTGCTGTCCGAGGCGGAATGGGAATACCTGGCTAACGCGCCGCCCGCCGGTCCCCTGGCGACCGCCCAGCGGGGAGATGATCTGTGCCCCTTTGCCAATATACTGGATCAATCCGGTGCCAGGGTCGTCGACCAGGTTGGGATTTATCAGCCGGTGGCCTGTGACGATGGCCACGAGCGGCAGGCGCCTGTCGGCTCCTTCCCACCCAATGCCTATGGGCTCTACGACGTCGTGGGCAACGTTTGGGAATGGACGGAGGACTGTTACGCCATGCCCATCCCCTCCGAACCCGTCGACGGGAGCCCTCAGCTGAAGGAGGGCTGTGATCGCCGCGCCGTCAAGGGCGGCAGTTGGGGCAGCGCGCTTACCTGGCAGCGGCCCTCGTTCCGGGGGCGGGATCCTCTGTCGAGGGTCTCCCAGGTGTTCGGTTTTCGCATTGCGCGAGATCTCACCGAATGAGGGAAGCGTGACCATGAGCGTTTCGCGACGCACCGTGATCGGGGCGGCCATTGGCGCCTATCCCGCTCTGCGCCTGGCTGGCGTGGCGCGGGCCGCCGAGAGCACCGAGGTGATCGTTGTGGGCGGAGGTTTCTCGGGGCTCAACGCGGCCATTACGCTCGCCGATGAGGGGGCGAACGTCACGGTGCTGGAGGCGAGCGACCGCGTGGGCGGGCGAGCCTATACGGCTGATCACATTTACGGCAAGCCGGAGTTCGGCGCGTCCCAGATCGGTCCTTATTACGCCCGGGTACGCTACATGTGTGAGCGTCTCGGGGTGGAAATTACCCCGGGCTCCAACATCAACGCGCCGTTCGCCTACTCGGTACAGGGCGAGCTCATCTCAAAGGATAACTGGGAGAATCATCGGCTCAACGACACCGTTGGCCCAGAGCGGGCCCTGCTGCCGTCCACGCTGCTGGGTTATTACCTCAACGCCCACAACCCCCTGAAGGAGTTGGATGACTGGTTGCGGCCTGATGCTCTGCGCTACGACATTCCTCTGGGCGAGTGGCTGCTGGCTCAGGGCGCCTCGCCCGGGGCGCTGCGCCTGATCAGTGACGGGCTGGTGCCCGCCGATCTCTCTCGGGTGTCGCTGCTCACGCTGCTGCAGGAGCATACCCGGGGCCAGCTTTTGAGCGGCGACGAGGATATGGAGGGCAAGGATCGATTCGAACGGGCCGCCCTGACCAGCGCTCGGGTGGTCGGCGGCACGTCGCGCCTGCCCGAGGCCATGGCGGCCTACCTGGGGGACGCGGTGCGCAAGAACAGCCCCGTCAGCCACGTGTCCAGCGGTCGCGACGGCGTGGAGGTGCGCTGTCTGGATGGCCGGCGCTATCGGGCCGACTTCGCCGTCATCGCCATGCCATTTCGCCCGGCACGGCGCATTACTTTTGATCCGCCCCTCATGGGCAATCAGGCCGAGGCGGTCACGCGTATGCCCTATGCCAACAACAGCCAGGTTCACATGCGCATCAAGGGCGCACCCTTCTGGGAACAGGACGGCCTGGACGCTTCCCTGTGGAGCGACGGCCCCATTAACCTGATTCGTCAGCCCATCGCCTATGACGGCAGCCGCGATCGGCTGGTTGCCATTGCCGGTGGGCCGAAAGGCGACCGGCTGGACCAGTTGCGCCCGAAGGAACGGGGCGAGTTCGTGGTCGCCGAAATTGCGCGGTTGCGACCCTCCACCAAGGGCAAGCTGGAGGTGACCGGTGTGCACTCCTGGGCCCAATACCCCTTCGTGTTCGGCTGTCGGCATTCCTACGGCCCGGGTGAAATGGGCCGCTTCATTCACGACATGATCAAGCCCCATGACCGCATCCACTTCGCCGGTGAACAAACCCGGCGCTTGGAAATCGGCATGGAATCTGCATTTGAGTCCGGTGAACGTGCCGCGATCGAAATCATTGAGAAGATGGGATAACCATGAGAGCCACGCCGCGAACCGAGGACAACGACAACTTTCAGGATCAGCTGACGCCCGAGATGCGGGAGCGGCTGTTGGTGGCCAAGGGGCGTCGCCACGCGCCGGGCAGTGATCCACGTATCGATACCCTGATGAACATGCTGATGGCGCTGACCTCGGAAGTGTCCGTACTCCGCGAGCGTCTGGATGCCCACGAGCGCTTGCAGGCGGAGAACAAGTTCACCGGCCCGGAGGCGGTGGATGACTACGAGCCTGACGAGTCCGTGCAGAAGACCCGCGCTACGCTGCGGCAACGCCTGATCGCCAAAGTCTGTCGACCGCTGCTGGCCGAAGCCAAGAGCCGTTGATGGGCGCCGGCGGCGCTGCTGCCGAGCAGCAGGCCCTGCCGTTTCGTATCGTCTTCGGTTGGGGTCTCGGCACCCTGGGCGTGGCGGTGCTGTTCAACGCCACCAACCTGCTCCTGCTGCGGTTTCTCACAGATTTCGCCGGTCTGGCCGCGGCCGCTGCCGGTCTGGCCATTGCTCTGTCCAAGATCTACGACGCCATCACGGATCCGCTGATGGGCGTCGTCAGTGACCGGACCCGCACGCGCTGGGGGCGGCGGCGGCCGTACCTGCTCCTGGGAGGGCTGGCCTGCGGTGCCGCTTTTGCGCTGCTGTTTCACGCCCCGGCCCTCGGCGGCGGTTCGGCATCCGTCATGCTGGTTTTTGCACTGCTGTTGCTGTACGCGACGGCCTACACCCTGTTTAACGTGCCCTACCTGGCCATGCCTGCCGAGATGAGCCAGGACTATCACGAGCGCTCCTATCTGATGTCCTATCGGGTCAGCTTTATCGGCGTCGGCCAGGTGGCTGCCGGGTTTCTTGGCCCGGTGATGGTCGCCGCCTACGGTGGGGGCGTGCTCGGTCACCAGCGCATGTCGTTGGTGCTGGGCGGCGTGATCATCATCGCGACCTGGGCCAGCTTCTTTCTGACCGCCGGCGCGCCCCAGACGGAAAGTGTTCCAGCACGCCGCCGCGGCCTGAAGAGCCAGCTGCAGACTGTGCTGGAAAATCGACCCTTCACCATGCTGATCTTGACCAAGCTGGCGCTGCTCATGGGGGTCGCATTCACCGGTTCCACGCTGGCCTTCGTGACCACGCGGATTCTGGCGGTGTCGGATCAGATGCTGGCGGCGCTGTTTGTGGCGACGACCGTCGGGCAGATCGGCTCCATGCCTGTCTGGCTCAAGCTGGCGCGGGCTAAGGACAAGAAGTTCGTCTACTACGGCGGTGCCCTGCTTTTTGGCGCTTCGTCCTTGAGCTGGCTACTGGCGGACGCGGCCGAGCCGGCGACGGTCTTCCTGTTGCGGGGGCTGATTGGCGGTGTCGGGTCCGGCGGCTTGTTGCTCGTAACCCAGTCGTTGCTGCCGGACGTGCTGGAGTACGATTACCTGCGCACGGGACTTCGTCGGGAAGGCACGCTGTCGGGCTTTTACACGACGGTCGAGAAGCTGGCGTTTGCGCTGGGCACGGCGTTCACCGGTTTGTTTTTGGGTGTCATGGGGTACGTGTCCGGCACCGCAGGTGCGGCCATTGAGCAGCCGGACAGCGCGATTCGGGCTATCTACCTGTGCGCGTCGGTGCTGCCCACCGCTGCGGTCTTGATCAGTGTGCTGGTGCTGCGCGGATACAGTCTTGACGAGGCCACGTTGAAAAGGTTGCGGGCCGAACGCGCTGCCGCTGCTTGAATCGTCTGCCACCTGGGTTTTTGCGGCGGCGCCGGAAAGCAACCGGCACAGCTGGCGCCGGTGTGCTGCCCTGACAACACCTCATCCAGCGCCACGAGCATCTGGCGGCGGGTAGGATCTACGGGAGCTCTGACGATTTGATCCGGCTGCTGCAACTCCCGTTCGGCGCGACGCGTCATCCATTAGAGAATGTGCCAAGAAAAGTAGTGAGCTCACCGCCCGTCCAGGTCTACCGTTGTCGGGGCAGAGGATGCGGGCCACAATACCGGTGCTCCTCAAGCAAGGTCGGCCATGCTCAAGTTGGCAATGTTTCTGATGGCAGGCTACGGCGCTTTTGTGCTGTTGATTTTTGCTACTCAGAGTCGACTGCTGTTCCTGCCCAATCTTCCGGGCCGTGCCCTGACCAACACGCCGGCGGATATCGGGCTGGCGTTTGATGACGTGGACTTAAGGACCGCGGATGGTCTGCGCTTGCACGGTTGGTATGTGCCCGGGCCGGGCGAACAGGTAGTTCTGTTCTTTCACGGCAACGCGGGCAATATCTCCCATCGTCTTGGATCGATCCAGCAATTTCATGATCTGGGGTTGTCGGTGCTCATTATCGATTACCGTGGTTATGGTCAGAGCGAGGGCCGCACCACGGAGCGGGGCACTTATCAGGATGCTGCAGCCGCCTGGCGGTATCTCACCGAGGAGCGCAAGGTATCGCCCCGGCGGATCGTGGTGTTCGGCCGTTCGCTCGGCGGACCCGTCGCGGCATGGCTGGCCACCCAGCAGGAGCCGGGCGGGCTGATCGTGGAATCTGCCTTCTCGTCTATCGTGGATATCGGTCGGGAGTTGTACCCCTTTCTACCCGTCCGCTGGTTGACCCGGTTCCGCTATCCCACGCGGGAATACTTAAGCCAGGCCAACTGTCCGGTGCTGGTCGTGCACAGCCGGGAGGATGAGATCATTCCCTTTCACCACGCCGAGCGGAATTTTGCCGCCGCCCAAGAGCCCCGCTATTTTCTGGAGATCCACGGGGGGCACAACGACGCCCACGTTGGCAGGACCGGCGCCTACGTGGAGGGCTTGCGCAGCTTTCTGGCTGGGCTGATGAGCCGAGACAGCCTGGGAGCACTCTGACTCCCGGTGCTTTTCACTGCGCGGCCGTTCGGCGCGATCGTTCGGCCCAACGGCCTGGGCTCTTATCAAGGCGCTCGAGTTTCAGCCTGCTGCGCACAGGCGGTGCACAGGGGGGCAGTGGGATCAACTTCCAGCCGCTTGGGGTGGATGGGCTCCTCGCAGGACTGACACCGGCCGTACTCACCGCGGTCCAGACGGGTGAGCGCGGCGCTGATTCTGCGCAGCATGATTTCGCGCCGCTCGCCGGCCGCTTTTGCCATGGCCTGGGCTTGCAGGGCATCCATGCGGGACAGGCGCCCAACGCGGGTTTGATCCAATTCAACGATCGCCGCGGACTGCGCACCGGTCACGGCAAGGGCTTCCAGTTCCGCGCGCAGTTGCAGCAGACGCTCGCGAATCATGGTCGCGGATGGCTGGCTCATCCTTTGGAGTCTAGCAGCGCAGATGATGTCAAATCGGCGTTCAGCCAAGTGTGATCTGGATCAGCGACTGTTTTCGGCAGCGTCGCTAAGCTCTTCTCTACCTCCAGTCGCGCCGTGACAATTAAAGCTTCAGCGCGCGCGAAGGACTAGGCACGGCGCGGCTGGAGACCCTTCCCTCACTGTTCCAGCAGTATCTCAAGCTCTCGCCGAAGCTCAGCTGCGGCTGTTTGTGCTTGGGTCTGGATTTTGTCGAACTTGTAAAACTCAAGGACCCGCACATCCTTAATATCGGGCTGGACGAAGATGGACGGCGGCGCAATTCGGCGTTTCTCGTTCACAATGGCAGTGGCGGCGATATTGAAGGTGTTGAATATGGTCTCCACGTAAGACGGCAGCAGCTCCCGGTCGGGAGCCCGTCGGCCGGAAACGTCGATGGCAATGACAATGTCGCAGTGCTCAAGCAGCAGATCGTAGGGGACCGGATTGACGGTACCGCCATCAATCAGCACGCGATTGTCCAGGACCACGGGCTTGAATAGCCCTGGCAGGGCAAAGCTGGCGGAAATGGCCGGGATGATGGGGCCCGAATCGAACACAACCTGGCGCCGGGCCCAGAAATCTGCCGCAACGACCTTCAGGGGAATGTCCAGTTCGGCGAAATCCGAAACGCCCATCAGGCGTTCCATGTCCACCAGAAACTTGTCCACCTGCAAAAGGCTGTTGCGCCCCACTTCCAGACCGATGTAGTCAAGCCAGCCGAACAGCTGTCGGGCCTGGATGGCTTCCCGGAGACTGCCGGGCATGGCGGTGAGATCCGCAATGCCCTCAGCCATGTTCGCGGGTTTGACGCCGGCAGCGTACAGGGCGCCGATGATGGCGCCCATACTGGTGCCTGAAATCATCACAGGGGTGACCGCCAGGTCTTCCAGCACCTGCAGCATGGGAACGTGGGCAAGACCCTTCGCCCCGCCGCCGCCCAGGGCGATGCCGACCGATTTCATGGCAAGGGCTGCCGGGCTTCAAGCGGCCTGATCGTAGCGTCGGTAACGCTGCATATGGAATTCCAGGTCGTGGGACGTCTGCTGGAAGCTGTCCCGCTGACTGATCGCGCTAAACCACTCATGCAGCCGCGTGCACTCTTCCGGCCATTCCGCGCCCCACAGATTCTGATAGCAGGGGAAGCGCTCCACGAAAGGTGCATACTGGAGATCCACCAGCGTAAGCTGATCGCCCATCCAATAGGGTCCGTCACTCAGCTTGCGCAGGGCTTCGTTCTCCATGAAAGAGAAGATCTCGCCCAGCTTGGCACGATTCCCGGCCTGTTTTTCTGAGTCGTTGCGATCCTGGATCAGCTGGTGGCAGGCGGGCAGGAAGCGGCTGTCGCAGTAGTCGATCCAGATGCGCGCCTGGGCGCGCTGCAGGGGATCGGCAGGCATCAGCGGCGTTTCTGGAAACACCTCATCCAGATACTCATTGATGATGGCGGATTCGTAAACGATGCCGTTGCCATGTTTCAACAGCGGCACCTTCCCGTAAGGGGAAAGATCTGCCCACCAGTCGGGCCTGTTGTACAGATCCACTTCGACCAGTTTGAAGTCCAGACCTTTCTCCAGCAGCACCATGCGGGTTCGCTGGGCGTAGGGACAGGCGTCGTAGCTGTACAGTTCCAGGGCGCTCATGGGGATCTCCGCAGCGGCAGCAGGGGATAGTCTAGCAACAACAATGGATGTTGCGTTTGCTCAGGGCAGGTTCGCCGCGCGCAGCCCGATGGCCGCGTAGTCGAAGGTCCGGTTGACGAGCCTGAAACCCGTCACCCTGGGACTCACCCCCCAGGTCACATCCTGCTCCACCAGGAAGATAGACGGTGCGGCGTCATGGAAGTCGACAGCCAGTTGCTGCAGCAGCCGCACGCGCCGTTCCGGATCCATCTCCCGGCCAGCCCGCACCAGCAGGTCCATCAACGCCGGGTCGCAGAAGAAGGGCTGGAACCGGGCACAGGAGTAATAGTCCATGGGCCGATAGACATCGTTAAAGGGTGCGGCGATCCAGGCCAGACTGAAGGCGTCGGCCTCCCAATCGCCGTTCACGTAGCTCTTCAACCAGCTGCTGAATAATC
Organism: Gammaproteobacteria bacterium; assembly: GCA_041556855.1. Classification (GTDB taxonomy): domain Bacteria; phylum Pseudomonadota; class Gammaproteobacteria; order Steroidobacterales; family JBFFHS01; genus JBFFHS01. The sequence continues at coordinate 14,134 of JBFFHS010000026.1, read as the reverse complement.
GGGTGCGCAGGGTGGTACGGATGCCCACGTCTGCCAGGTACGCCGCCATCATCTGGTAGATGTCGTTGTCGCCGGGCGTGGCATTGATGACCACGTCGACGACGAGGTCGAAGCCAGCGGCGAAGCCGGCCTGGGCCAGCAGCCGGCGCGCCCGCGCAGGATCATAGGGGTAGGGTTCAACCGCGGGGTTATAGCCCACGGTGACGCGTGCGGCGGGCTGGCCGGCAGCCAGCCCGGCGTCGCCGAGAATGGTCTCGGCAATGGTGCGCGTGTCCACGGCGTAGTTCAGTGCCTGGCGCACGCGCCGATCTCTCAGGGGTGCATCCGTGTCACCCTCCGTGATCAGTGCAACAGCCGTGACAGCCATGGCTGAGGCGGTGACCACTCGGAAGCCCCGGGCTTGCAGCTCCGCATGATTGTCGTGACCGATCAAGGCCAGATCTACGGCACCTGACAGCAGAGCCTGGACTCGCCCGGCCCGCTCGGGCATTCCCCTGAATCGCAGCTCGTCCACGCCGCTGGCGCGCCAGGAGCCTGCCCGACGTGTCAGGACAACGGTGTTGCTGGTGACGTCCCAGCGTTGCAGCTGGAAGGGACCTGTGCCCACGGGCGCGTCGGCAAACCCGTCAGGCCCGAGCCGGGTCCACGTATCCGGTTCTACCAGGAACACCGCCGTCAGACGCTGCGGCAGAATTGGATCCGGGGCTTTGGTGCGGATCAGCACCGTCAGTTCATCGACGACCTCGACGTCACTCACGCCGCGCAACTCGTTGCCGACGACCGTGGCTCGCCCGACCGGGCTGATCAACCAGCGGATGTTGGCGGCCACTACCGCGGCGTCGAAACTGCGCCCATTGGAGAAGCTGACCTCCGGCCTCAGCTCGAAGCGCCAGGTCGTGTCGTTGACCAGCGACCAACGCTCGGCCAGAGCCGGGATAACCTGTCCCGCGGCATCCAGGCGGGTGAGGGGGTCAAACAGTGCCCACCAGATCGTGGGTGGGCCCAGAGCGCCGTAGGGATTCCCGCGCCCCTGGCGCAGTTCACCCAGTGCGATGGTGAGCGTTACCGGAGCGTCGCTCCCGGCTTCCTCGCGCGGCTCGGCGGGTGGCTGGCAGCCCGTCAGCCACAGCAGCGCCAGCCCGGCGGACAGACTCAGCGCTAGCCTGGAGGGCACTACCCGGCCTTGCCGCGAAGAATCGCCTACTCTTCGCGTGGCCACGCGCTGGCGTCGATGGTCTCGCGATAGCTGTGGTACACCGCGTGACCGAGCAGTGGCATCAAGACCACCAGCCCCAGGAAGGCGGTCAGAAAGCCGACCACCAGTGACCCCAGGATAATCGTAATCCAGACCAGCATGGCCAACTTGTTGCGCAGCACGGCATTGATGCTGGTGACCACCGCAGTGACAGCATCGGTTTTGCGGTCGGCGATCATGGGGAGGGAGAAGGCGCTGGCGGCAAACGTGATCAAGGCGAACACGGCGCCGACGGCGCTGCCGATTCCCAGGTAGGTGGCGAAGTCGCGCCACTGGCGCTCCGCACCCTCAGGCAGAAAAACAGACATCATGGTCGCAGCTCGCGCCCACACCAGAAACACCACCAGAATCACCAGGGCGTAGATCAGCTCGTTGCCCATGTTGCGCCGCGTAGCTTTCAGGCCCTGAGCCAGAGTCGGCGTCTCACCCCTTTCCAGCTGCCGGGAGATCTCGTACACGCCTATGGCCACCAGGGGTGCAATGAACAGGAAGCCGGTGGCGATGCCGAACAACAGCGCCATGCCCCCCAATTGCCAGGCAACCAGGCTGGCGGCCCAGCTCGCCCCAAGCACCGCGACGCCGTAGCTGAGGCTCTGTGCCGGCGCCCGGGTCAGGTCAAGCCAGCCCGCCCTGACCCAGCGCAGTGGCGCGGTGCTATCCAGGTCGCGGCAGGGCGCGACGAACGGCAACTCGTCTGGAGACTTCAGTCCGGGTTCTGTCATCTGCCCCGAGTCAGTGGTCATGCCATCCCCCTTGCCTCCCAGTATAAATGCCGCTGACGCGCGCGCCGCTACTGGTGGACCCGTGTCACCCCGGGCACCGCCATGACGTGGCGGAGCTGGTCGCCCAAGACTCTCGCCCTGTCCGGGCCACTCAGCGGAACTGGGGCATCACGTCTTTAGCAAAGTGCTCCGTCTGATTCACCGACGCGGTAACGCGCTCGCCGTGGGGGTGAGCCACGTCCGAGCCGCCCAGAATATAGACGTGGTCCAGACCCTTCTCGATCAAGCTGCCGAGGCGATCGATGCACTTGGCAGGTGGTCCGGCGATGGTGAACCAGTCGACGAACTGATCGTCGATGAGCGCCATGTGACTCCCCACATCCTGATTGTGATGTTGCATGTCGTATTCGGTTTTAAGCTTGACCGCAAGGGGCTTGAGCTGGGGCGGCAGGTGGTCGACCGGCGCGTGCTTCATGCCGGCAAAATGGGCTACGAGGCCCGCGATAGTGCGGGCCAGCTTGATAGCCCGGGCTTCGTCCGGGTCGCAGACCAGGTTGATGTAGGCGCCCACGGACAGCTCCGAGCGCGGGCGGCCAGTCTCTTCCAGGCGCTGCCGCAGCGTGTCGAGAGCCCAGTCCAGCCGTTCGCCAGCGCTGCCCACCGCAAAGCTCACCCGATCCGCAACGTCTGCCGCCATGCGAATGGTTTTGGGGCCCGTGACGGCCATGTCGATGGGCACCGGCGGCACGTCGCCCGGCTGGATCCAGCGCATGGTGGTGGTTTTGTCGCCGACCGTGACATCGCCGCCGGCAATGTAAGCGCGCACCGCTTGGGCATAGCTGCTCATCTCCGCGGTGGTGGCCTGGCGCCGGCCGATGTGGGCACAGGACGAGTCGCCGCGGCCCAGGCCGCAGATGGCCCGGCCGCCCGACTCCAGCTGCAGCGTGGCCATCGCCGAGGCAGTCACTGCGGCGACCCGCGTCACCGGGTTCGTGACCCCGGTGCCCACCTTAAGACGGGTCGTGTTGGCAGCAGCCAGGGAGAGCTGGCCGTAGGGATCGCCGCACAGATTCTGGGTGTCTGGCGTCAACAGCACATCGAAGCCCATGGCCTCGGCCCGCGCTGCCAGTTTTGCGGTGTAGCCCGCCGCAGGTTCGAAGATGATGCCGAATTCAGTCATGGGGACGTTCCGTGCTGACCCGGGACCATTGTGGGGTGCCGTGCTGCCGCGGGCAACCGGTCTGGCGCCCTGAAGAGTGAGTGCTTAAGCTCGCTGCAACGAGCGTGGCTGGATCAAAGAATGAAAGTAGACGTCATCCTGGAGGCTGGCACATCGGCTGCCGATCTGCTTGCCTATGCGCAGCGCGCCGAAGCCAGCGGTATCCATGGCTTGTGGGTATCCAGTTTTCCCGGTCGCCGCGACCCCTTTTTGACCTTGACCACGGTGGCGCAGGCGACGGGGCGCCTGCGCCTGGGCGTGATGCCCATCAGTCCCTATGAGATGCATCCCCTGAAGATGGCTGAGCAGTTGTATACCCTCAACGAGCTTTGCGGCGGCCGAGCACAGGTTCTCGTGGGCGGGCTGGGCAAATCGGTGATGAATGCCACGGCGCTGAAGCCCGTGCGGCGGGTGCGGGCCGTGCGGGAGTGTGTCGAGATCCTCAAGCTGTTCGGCGGGAAGCAGGACTTGGACTACCAGGGTGAGGTATTTCAGGTGCGTTCGCCGCCGTTCGCGGGCGCGCGTCTGCCCCGGCCCCGGGTGTACGTGGCCGCCAACGGACCGCAGATGCTGCGCATGGCCGGGCGAGTGGCCGACGGGGTCATGATGAGCGACGTGACGGTGGCGCATCTTCCCCAGTGTCTGAGCGCCTTAGGGCGAGGGCTAGGCGAGACCGGCGCCACGGGAGATTTTCGGGTCAACAATTTCTGGGCCTGGCACGTGAAGCCTGAATTGCAGGCGGCCATGGACGAGGCGCGGATGGAGCTGGTGTGGCGCGGCGTGCTGCAGCGCTGGCACATTGAGCCTTTTCTGGCGCCGGAGGACGTTGCCCTGGTGGAGCAGAATTGGCCCGCATTTCTGCACGCCTTCGTGGCCCGCACGCCGCAGATCGACAACGTGCCTGATCGAGTCGTCGATGCCTTGGTGGATGGTTTGACGTTGACCGGCAGTCTTGACGACCTGGGGCCGATCCTTCATAAGATCAGGTCGCTTGAGGCCGGCGGCATGAACGAGATCGCGCTGCGGCTGCACGGCGACCCGGATCTGGCCATTGAAGCCATCGGTGCCCACATCTGCCCTGCGGTCGGGTGACCGCGCTGCTCGGAAACCGGTTTGAGACCAGCGAGGCGCTCTTGACGACGACTATTGCCATTATCGGCGGCACGGGCCCCATGGGCCGCGGCCTGGCCTATCGCTGGGCCAGGGCTGGCTATCCAATCATTATCGGTTCCCGCACTGCCGCGCGGGCTGAGGAGGCCGCTACGGCTTTGGCCGCGCGGGTGGCGGGTGCTGCGGTGCGCGGCGCCGAGAACACGGCCGCGGCCCGGAGCGCTGATCTGGTTGTTCTCACTGTGCCCTACGCCCATCACGCGGCCACGATCGAGCAGGTCAAAACGGCCTGCAGCGGGAAGATCTTCGTGGACGCTACGGTGCCCCTGCGGCCGCCGAAAGTGGGTCGGGTGCAGTTGCCCGCGGCGGGCTGCGCCGCCTTGGAAGCTCAGGCGATCCTGGGCGACACAGTCAGGGTGGTGTCCGCATTCCAAAACGTTGGCGCAGCCAACCTGGACAGCGATGCGCCCATCGACTGCGACGTGTTGGTGGCCGGTGATCAGGTCGCGGCCCGTGCGCAGGTAATCCAGTTGATCCGCGCGGCCGGCCTGCGCGCCTGGCATGTGGGTCCGCTGGCCAATTCAGCCGCCGCGGAAGCGTTGACCTCGGTCCTGATTCAGATCAACAAGAAATATCGTTATGCCCATTCCGGTATCCGAATCACCCCCGGCAGCCACGGCTCCGCCGGCGACTCCTATGCACCGGATCGGTTGGAACTGGTCGCCCTGACCGGCCTGCCCATGGTTGAGGCTGGCCAGGACGTGGCCGCCCTGGTCCTGGAAGGCCTGGCCGGCAACGATGAGCTGCTCATGGACGGGGACGTGGTGGTGGTGGCGCAGAAGGTGATCTCCAAGGCGGAGGGCCGCGTGATCGCGCTGGCGGACGTCGAGCCAGGCGAGGAGGCCAAGCGACGCGCCGCCGAAACGGACAAGGATCCTCGTGTCGTGGAACTCATCCTGCGCGAGTCCAATGAGGTGGTGCGCCAGGATCACGGCGTGATGATTGTCGAGCACCGCTCCGGACTGGTGTTGGCCAACGCCGGCGTGGATCAGTCCAACGTGCCGGAAGGCCACGCCGTACTGCTGCCCGAGGACGCCGACGCCTCGGCCCGGGCTTTACTTGAGGCGCTGCACATCGAGACCGGCAAACGCCTTGCGGTCATTATCATTGACAGCATCGGCCGCGCCTGGCGGAACGGCACGGTGGGCCACGCCATCGGCGTGGCGGGCCTGGCGCCCCTTCTCGATCTGAGGGCCACGCGGGATCTGTTTGATCGGCCACTGCGGGTCACCGAGGTTGCGTTGGCCGACGAGATTGCGGCGGCCGCCTCGGCGTTGATGGGGCAGGCCAGCGAGGGCAAACCCGTCGTGCTGGTGCGTGGCTTCTCATCCCAGCGCGCCGACCAGGCATCCGCGCAAACGCTGCTGCGGGAGAAGCGTCTGGATCTGTTTCGATGAGCCAGCGGGTTTTGGCGCTGTCCGGTGGCGTTGGCGGCGCCAAGCTCGCGTTGGGTTTGTCCCGAATCCTCGCGCCTGGTGCGCTTACGGTCGTCGTCAACACGGGTGATGATTTCCAGCACCTGGGTCTGTCCGTATCCCCGGACATTGACACGCTGCTGTACACCCTGGCGGGCATAAACGATCCGGAGACCGGCTGGGGTCGGTCGGAAGAAACCTGGTCATTCATGGCGGCGCTTGAGGCTCTGGGCGGACCTACATGGTTTCGGCTGGGCGATAAAGATCTGGCGACCAATGTGACGCGCACGGCGCGGCTTGGAGCCGGCGCTACCCTGAGCACTGTGACTTGCGAGTTGTGTCGCGCACTCGGGGTCAGCGTCAACGTGGTGCCCATGAGCGACGCGCCGGTGCGCACGCAGGTGCAGACCCCGCAGGGCTGGCTTGGATTTCAGGACTACTTCGTGCGGCTGCGCTGTGAACCGCCGGTGCAGGCTCTGCAATACCAGGGTGCGGCCCAGGCTACGCCCGCCCCGGGCTTTCGCGCGGCGCTGGGTGAGCCGCTGGATGCCATTGTGATCTGTCCGTCAAATCCTTATTTGAGCGTCGACCCCATGCTCAGCATCCCGGGCCTGCGCGAGGGCTTGAGCACTCAAGCGGCGCCGGTGATTGCCGTCTCGCCCATCGTGGCTGGCGCTGCCATCAAGGGTCCCACAGCCAAGATCATGGCGGAGCTGGGCGTCGAACAGAGCGCCGTGAGCGTGGCGCGTCACTATCAAGGCTTGATCGACGGGTTCGTGCTGGACAGCCGGGATCAAGCCATGGCCGAGGCTATCCGTGCCATGGGGATTGCGGTTACAGTGACCCAGACCGTCATGCAGAGCCTGGCAGATCGGGAAGATCTGGCGCGGGTTACCCTGGAATTTGCCGGGTTGCTGGCGAGCAGGCGAGGCGAGTTGACCGAAGATCATGTGGGTACTGGTTCCCGTTAAGTCTTTGCAGCGTTCGAAACAGCGGCTGGCGCCCCTGTTGTCGGTCAGCGAGCGGAGTGCGCTGGTTCTGGCCATGTTGGACGACCTGCTGGACACGCTCGCGGGAGTTTCTGCCATACAGCGCGTTCTGGTCCTGACTGATGATGAGGCCGTTGCCCAGCGGGTGCGCAGCCGGGGTCACCAGGTTGTGGCCGAACAGTCAGGCAGCTCGTTAAATGACAACCTGAACCGGGCGGCGCAGCACAGCGCCGCGCATACTCAGCGCCTGCTGGTCATTCCCGCAGACGTACCGGCGGCAACGGCTGCAGACGTGGAACAGCTGTTGGCAGCTCACCGGGGCGGCATCACGCTGGCGCCGGCCGTGGTGGACGGCGGCACCAATGCCCTGCTGCTGGAACCGCCCGACGTCGTGGCCTGCCAGTTCGGCCCCAACAGCTGCGCGCGCCATCAGAGGGCCGCCCGAGCTGCCAGCGTCGAGGCGGTCGTGGTGACCGGGACGGGTTTGGCCCGTGACCTGGATCGCCCTGACGACCTGGCCAGGCTGATGACCCGGCCGGGCGGAAAGCACACCACAGCGTTCTTGACGAGCCTCGACGTTGGCCAGCGCCTGGCGGCCCAGCCCTTGAAGGATACGGCGTGAGCGCGGTGCTCCAGAGTTCACTCCCGAGTTCCCGCGTGCTCGCCGTGGCCCGGCAGCCGCTGCCCGACCTCATGGATCAGGCAGCGGCCATGCGGGATGCCGGCCATGGCAGCGTCGTTACGTATTCCCGGAAAGTATTTATTCCGTTGACGCAGCTGTGCCGTGACGTGTGTCATTACTGCACCTTTGCTCAGGTGCCGCGGCATCTGGACAAGGTGTATCTCAGCCCGGACGACGTGCTGGCTATCGCCCGCGCGGGTCAGGCCCAAGGCTGCAAGGAAGCGCTGTTTACGCTCGGAGACAAGCCGGAGCGACGCTATCGTGCCGCCCGCGAGGCCCTATCCCAGCTGGGGTACGCGAGCACGCTGGCCTATCTTAAAGCTATGGCCGAACTGGTCCTGACCGAAACCGGTCTGTTGCCCCATCTGAACCCGGGCGTGCTCACTGAGCCTGAGTTCGTGGATTTGCGGCCGGTGGCGCCATCCATGGGTTTGATGCTGGAGTCTGCATCGGCGCGACTTTGTCAGCCGGGCGGGCCCCACTTCGGCTCGCCGGATAAGGATCCAGGGGTGCGCCTGGAGTCTCTGCGGGCTGCGGGGCGGGCGCGCGTGCCGCTCACTACCGGCATCCTGATCGGCATTGGCGAGACTCGCCAGGAGCGCTTGGAGAGTCTGCTTGCGCTGAAAGCTTTGCATGATGAGTTTGGCCATCTGCAAGAGATCATCGTGCAGAACTTCGTCCCCAAGCCCGGTACCAAGATGCAGCAGGCGCCGGCGCCGGAGAGTGCTGAACTGCTCTGGACCGTGGCCATGGCGCGGCTCTTGTTTGGGCCGGACATGAGCATCCAGGTGCCGCCCAATCTCAACGATGGCCGCCTGGACCCGCTTATCGGGGCGGGCGTTAACGATTGGGGTGGAGTGTCCCCCGTGACCCCGGATCATGTGAACCCTGAATCGCCCTGGCCTCACCTGGATACGTTAGCGCGCGCGACTCGGGCCAGCGGTAAGCAGCTGACTCAGCGCTTGACCGTCTATCCGCAGTACGTGCGCGAACGCGAGCGCTGGATCGATGACGGGCTGATGCGGTCGGTTCTGGCGCTGGCGGACAGCGAGGGCCTGGGCCGCGAGGATGACTGGACTGCCGGGGCGAGCCGGGTGGCGGCCGCGGACCTGGGGCGCGATACACCCACGGGGGGGCGGTCAGCCGTGGGTGAGCTGGCGAGCATCCTGGCGCGGGCCCGCGCTGGCGACGGCCTGGCCCATCCTGACGTGCTGCGCCTGCTGCAGGCCCGGGGCGATGAGGTGATGGAGGTGGCTGCGGCGGCAGATGAATTGCGCCGCGACGTGTGCGGCGACACCGTGAGCTATGTCGTCAACCGAAATATCAACTACACCAACGTGTGCTATTTCAAATGCACCTTCTGCGCCTTTTCCAAAGGCAAAGCCAGTACGGAGCTGCGGGGTGCGCCCTATTTGCTGGACCTGGAGGAGATCGGACGACGCAGCGCCGAGGCCTGGCAGCGCGGTGCGACGGAAGTCTGCATGCAGGGCGGCATTCATCCGGATTTCACGGGCCGAACCTATATCGACATCGTCAAGGCGGTCAAGGCGGCGGCGCCGGATATTCACGTGCACGCATTCTCGCCTCTGGAGATTACCCAGGGCGCCGCGACCCTTTCCATGAGCGTGTCCGAGTTTCTTGGCCGCCTCGGGGAAGCGGGGTTGGCATCTCTGCCGGGCACGGCAGCAGAAATCCTCGATGATCATGTACGTGCCCGCCTGTGCCCGGACAAAATCGACACGGCCCAGTGGCTACATGTGGTCGAGTCCGCCCACCAGGTAGGTCTGCCCACCACGGCCACTATTATGTTCGGTCATCTTGAGGGCATCGACAGCTGGGCCACCCACTTGCTGACCCTGCGGGCGCTGCAGGCGCGCAGTGGCGGTTTGACAGAGCTGGTTCCGCTGCCGTTCGTGCCCATGGAGGCGCCGCTGTATCGTCGTGGTCGGGCCCGGCCAGGCCCGACCTATCGCGAGGTGGTGTTGTTGCATGCGGTTGCGCGTCTGGTGCTGCATCCGCTGATAACCAACATCCAGGTATCTTGGCCCAAGCTGGGGCCGGCTGGGGCAGCGCAGCTGCTACACGCCGGGGTGAACGATCTGGGGGGCACTCTGATGAACGAGTCCATCTCCCGCGCCGCCGGTGCCCGCCATGGTCAGGAATTGCCAGTGGCCGAGATGGAGGCGCTGATCGTGGCCGCAGGCCGACAGCCCAGGCAGCGCAATACGCTTTACGGGCGCGTGTCGGCCGAGCGACGGGCTGCGGCGCGGACTGCCCTGGCGATGGCCCCCGTCGTCAATCGGCCGCTGCGTGACTATCAGCGGGCCCGTTAGCACGCTCGAGGAGGCGCATCATGGCAAAACCGATTGTCAACCTGGATGAGCTGGAGTATCAGAGCTTTGGTCACGGCGAGAGGTTCGCGGCCGAGCGCGGCGGCGTGAGCGACCGCGTTGGCGCTGCGAAGCTCGGTTACGGGGTGGTGGTGCTCGCGCCGGGGAAGCGGGCCTGGCCCTATCACTCCCACGTTGCCAACGAGGAGATGTTTTTTGTCTTGGAGGGTGCAGGTACCCTGCGTCACGCTGGCGAAGAGTTTCCGATCCGGGCCGGTGATTTCATTGCCTCGCCCGCTGACCCCAATCAACCCCATCAGATCGTGAACACCTCGGCGGCGCCGTTGAAGTACCTGTGCGTCAGCACCATGGAAGATCCGGAGATTTGTTTGTATCCGGATTCAGAGAAGTACGGCGCGTACTCGGGCAGCCCGCGGGCGCCGGACGATCCGCGCACCTTTTTTGCCTGGGGTCGGCAGGCGGATAGCCTGCAATACTGGGACGGCGAAGCCGAATGACGCCGGCGGAGCGTTTCACCCTGGATAATCGCGTCGCGCTGGTGACCGGGGCATCCAGCGGGTTGGGTGCGGCCCTGGCCCGGGGGCTCGCGGCAGCAGGCGCAACCGTGGTGGTCGCAGCGCGTCGACTGAAGCGGCTGGAGTCCCTGGTGGCCGAGATCAAGGCGGCCGGCGGCAGCGCGCTGGCCGTTGCGCTGGACGTGACCGAGCCCGGGAGCGTCGTCGCGGCCTTTGACGCGGCTGAGCAGCGGGCGGGCGTGGTGAACGTGATTATCAACAATGCGGGCATTGCCGATCCGAAGCGCTTCGTTCGCATCGAGCCGGCCAGCCGCGATCGGGTAATGGATACCAATTTCACCGGCGTGTGGAACGTGGCTCGCGAGGGGGTTGATCGTCTGTTGGCAGCAGGATTGCCGGGCAGCATTGTCAACGTGGCGTCCATGCTGGGGCTGCATGCCCAGGTGGGCCAGGCAGCCTACTGTGCATCCAAGGGTGCTGTGCTGCAGCTCACCAAAGTGCTGGCGCTTGAGCTGGCCGATGCGGGCATCCGGGTCAATGCCGTCGCTCCGGGTTGGTTTCAGACGGAAATGAACGAAGCCTTCTTTGCAACAGCTGCCGGCCAGGACTATGTCACTCGGATGCCAGCCAAACGTATCGGCGATCCCGATGAACTGGTGGGCACCGTCCTGCTGCTGGCCAGCGACGCCGGCTCGTTCATCAACGGTTCCGTTTTCACGGTAGACGGCGGCCTAACTGCCGGCGCCGCCTAGGCGGGCCAGCGGCCGTCTCCCTGGAGTCGATCGCCGCGGACCAGCGATTGTGATCAGGGTTGGCGATTCCGCCCGGTGCGCGGCAAACCTGTCAGCGAATTGGCTCGCTCAGGCGGTTTGGCAAGTCCAGAATCACAGGTTACGGCGCAGATTCCTGGCTCCAGAAGGTTCGGATGGGATCGTTACCGAATCCCGGGGGGAAACAGAACAGATCTACGCAGGCCACCGGGTCCGGCGTGCACTCGTCGCCGACACAACTCGCCGGGTCTTCCGGTGAGGGAAAGATGAACACCACTTCGCTGGAGATGGAGCCCTCGAAATCCAGTTGCCGATCGTCCGCCGTCAGGTTTGCCTCGTCACCCACGCCATCCAGATTATTCACCGGCGCGCCGTTGTAAATGTCGAGGGCATACAGACGGCTGGTGCCCAGCGACGGCTCGCAATTGTCAGCGGAGACCGCCGCGCCCGGTTCGAAGGTCGTGAAGAAGACCTTGTTATCGAAGGTGCGGGCCTCTGCCAGGGCCTTCTCACCGTTCCAGGCGCCGGACGTGCGCAGCTCAAATCGCCATCCGGGAGCGCCAAGCGGCACGCTGGCGTTGATGTCGTCGGTCACGTCTACCAGGTCCGCATCGGTGATGGGTGTGAACAAATCCGCTTCCACCTGCGTCTTGGCTTTGAACGTGTCGTAGTCACGCAGTGCATAGAAGCGATCGTGGGCAGCGATGGAGTTAGGCCGGGCCCGATGACCCGAGCCGATGCCAACGTGCAGAAAACTGTTGTTGTCATCTGTCACCAGAGCGACGTCGGGACTGTAATAGAAGCGCCGCACCTGAGAGTCTTGGGGGGTCGCCTGACCCGCCGCACCCAGCTGGGCGAAAACGCCGCCGGTGATCAGGCTACTGGCGGGTTGCCCATTGAAGATGTCGAAGCGCAGCACCTGACCGCCCATATCGGCGACGTACATTCGGTCTGCAAACCGATCGCCGTTCAGATCAGCCACCTTGACGTCGGCGGGAATGGAGTACCGTAAGCTGGCCAGGTTCAGATCGGCACCAGCATTATTGGTGGCGTGCCAGAGCAGCTGCCCGGTCACCGAGTCTACGATATAAATCGCATTACCGGAGGTGTCGGTCGTGGTGCTGAGATTATCCTGGGTCGGGTCGTAACCGCCGCCGATGACCAGCGCCAGTTTATCCGCGTTCTGCGGTGCGCCGGCGATATTGATTCGCGTGGGTACTACTTCCGACCAGGACTGGCCGATACCGGGCAGGGTGCTGTTATCCAGCCGCCACAGGAACTTCGGCGCTTCCGGGTCGGTGACGTCCAGGGCATAGTAGAACTGGCCCCCGCGCCGTACGCCAAAGTAAAGGTACACTTTCTCCCCGGCCAGCGCGTTGATGACGCCGTCGTTGTCTGCTTTGAGCTGGATTTTGACGCTTCCGTCGATGCCGTAGTGCTTGTCGGCGCTGGCGGGGTTTTTGTACAGGTCTTTCAGATCCGGCAGGAATTCGGGGGGTATGAAGGCCCACTTCTCCCGGCCCGTGGTCGGGTCGATAGCGTGCAGATAGCCGTCATTGGTGCCCAGGAAAACCGTGCCCAGGGGAGCGTCGGCCGTTCCGCCGTAGATCACAGAGACCGGCTTGGAATGCAGCGGATCGCCCATCTGAAAGCGCTGCTCCTCGGTGTTGCCGTCCTGATCGACGTCGGTGACGTCCACGCCGCGGGCGAAATCAATGATCTGGGTGCGCGCGGGGTCGTCGGGTTGGCCCAGGCCCAGCGCCGCGTCGGTGAGGGCGACGTTGGTCTGCTGTACCTGGTTGGTTGCCGCCGTAAGCAGGGCGTTGCCAAGGTAGGTGTACAGATTGCGCTTTGCGGGGTCCGGTAGCTGATTGGCGGCGCCGCCGGCAGTCACGCTGGACCCATCCGGGTTAGTCGACCAGAAGCTGCGGCTGCCGCTAGCGAAAAAGCGGGTATCCGGATCCACGGCCGGATTGCCGTCAGCGTCGGTGATGACGCCCTCAACGAGCTTGTATTTCTTTAGATTGCCTGGCCAGTGAGTCTCGGTGCTGGGCTGGAACAACGTGACGAACAGATCGTTAAGGTTCTGGGTCCGGTTGAAGTTGTTGACCGATACGGCCGGGGACGTAAACGTCGTTTGCGTATCCAGAATCCCCGTCACGATATCGGTCAGTGCAGTGGCCAGGGTTTGGGTGTTGTCTGCCAGATAGTATGCGCCGCCCCCCCGTTGAGCGGTGGCGGCCAGGATGGGCAGATCGACGTTGAAACCAATAGTGTAGGTGACCACATTCTGTTGGCCGCCAAGGTCGGGGCGCAGATCGGCCTCGTACATCCATTCCGCCAGATCGTCCAGACAGCGGCCGTCGCCGGAACCGTCGCAGTCGGCACCGACGAGATCGGCGAACCCGGGCAAGGCCGTGATTTTCGAATCGGCGCTGGAGTCGCGAGTAGGGGCACCGTCGGTGAGCAGCACAATGAAGTTCTTTTGACAGCCGAACGCCAGGGGCGACTGATAGATATTCGGGTCCGCAACGGTGCGCGATTCCGCCACGCTGGTCTGAGGATTGGGCAGGTTGCCGTAGTCCACCGCGCCACCCCGATAGTACTGGGCCGCCTCGTACATGGTTTCGGAAAGCGGTGTGTTGCCCTTCGAGGGCAACGCATCGATCTTGGCTTTCATGGTGGCGCGAGCTGTCGTGATATGTTCCATAGCATGCAGCACGGGGCCGCCTTCGGCGGGATCGTTGAAGCGCATCAGGCCCACGTTGACGCCATTGACGTTGTCCAGCAGCTGGGCAGCGACATCCTTGACCACCTGGAGCCGCGTGGAGTCTTCCGGTGGACCGTAATACCAGTTGAGGTAATTGGCGCTGTAGGCCACAAAGACCTCATCCACGGGCACCTGGCCCCAGGCGATCTCATCATCAGCCAGATTGGTCCACGGCGCGGTGTCGTTGGTCGCGAACAGCTCGTTCGTGCTCACTCCATCGCCGTGGAATCCACTGTCGTCCTGGCACTCGGTAAAGCGACTCCTCGCGCGTGCATC
>JBFFHS010000025.1:0-41458 GCA_041556855.1 Gammaproteobacteria bacterium | reverse complement strand
GCATCGAGTACGCCCTGGTCGGCGGCCGGCTGAACACCGACTTCATCGACAATTCGGCGGGCGTAGACTGCTCGGACCGCGAGGTCAACCTGAAGATTCTGCTGAACCAGGCGCTGGCGGAAGGCGCCCTGACGCGCAAGCGGCGCGACAAGCTACTGGAGGACATGACCGACGCCGTGGCCGAGCAGGTGCTGCGCAACAACTATCTGCAGACCCAGGCGATCAGCGCGGTGGAATCGCGGGTCAAGGAGCGGTTCAATGAGAACGCGCGGCTGATCCGGGTCCTGGAGGCCAGTGGCCGTCTGGACCGGACACTGGAATTCCTGCCCACGGAAGACGAACTCGAAGAGCGCCGCAAGGCGGGCCAGGGGCTGTCGCGGCCCGAAATCGCTGTGGTGCTGAGCTATTCAAAGATCGCTCTGTATCAGAGCCTGATCGATTCCGAACTGCCTGAGGATCCGTTTCTTGCCGGCGAGCTTGAAAGCTACTTCCCCGCACCGGTGCGCAAACGCTTCGCGGCACTGATACCTGAACACCGCCTGCGGCACCAGATCGTGGCCATGCTGATCTCCAGCAGCCTGATCAATCGCATGGGGCCCGCATTCGCCCTGCGCGCCGAGGAGGAAACCGGTGCCAGCGCCGCGCAGGTGGCCCGTGCCTACACTCTCGCCCGGGACATCTTTGATGTGCGAACGCTATGGTCCGGCATCGAGGCGCTGGATAACGTCGTTCAGGCGGAGGTGCAGTACACCCTGATGTTCCAGATCAGTCGTTTCCTGCGGCGGGTGGTTTACTGGATTCTCCAGCATCACCCGGGCGATCTGGACATAGCGGACATGGCCGGTCGCCTTAAACCGGGCGTCTCGGCACTGCTGAGCCACCTGGGCACCATTCTGGGCGGCAGCGCCCAGCGTCGCCGCCAGAGCGACGTGGATCAGTACGTGGCCCTGGGCGTGCCCGGCCGTCTGGCCACGGGCATGGCCAATCTCTCCGTGATGACCGCGGTGCTGGACATCGTGGAGGTGGCCGCGGCCTTTGATCTTGAGCCTGTTGAGGTCGGCAGGCTGTATTTCGAGCTTGGCCGCGGCCTGAAACTGGACTGGATCAGGGAGCAGATCGAATCCCTGCGCGCGGTCGGCCGCTGGCAGGCGCTGGCCCGGGCTACCCTGCGGGAAACCCTCAACGAAGAACACCGCAGCATCCTGCGCCAGTTGCTGGCCCAGCGGGGTGACGCCGCGCCCCCGGATACCCTGGCGGACTGGCTGGCTGAAAACCGCACTCAGATTCATCGCGCCCGGCAGGCGCTGCGGGATATGGAAACCGCGGGTGAGCGGGATTTCGCCGCCCTCTCCGTGGCCCTCAACGAGATCCGCCGCTTGTCCGCCACCCGGGCTTAGGCTGTGCCCCTGGGTTGCAACGGCCGTTAGGTTCTATACTCCCTGCATTCGCTCGCCCTTTTCCAACCTGAAGGCATGTCGTTATGGCCCAAGAGCCGCTGGTGGCTGTATTCATTGATTTTGAAAACCTGGCCCTCGGCGTGAAGGAGTCCAGCAACCCCACGTTCGACGTGGGCCTGGTACTTACACGACTGCTGCAGAAAGGGCGAGTGGTCTACAAACGCGCCTACTGCGACTGGAGTCATTACAAAAGCTATGTGCGGGAGTTCCATGGTCAGGGCATCGAGTTGATTGACATCCCGCAGTCCAAGGTCAGCGGCAAAAACTCGGCCGACATCCGTATGGTCGTGGATGCCCTTGACCTGTGCTACTCCAAAGAGCATATCGACATGTTCGCCCTGCTGTCGGGTGACAGCGATTTCTCGCCCCTGGCATCCAAACTGAAGGAAAACAACAAACGGGTGGTCGGCTGCGGCGTAAAACGCTCAACCTCCGAGCTGTTGATCGCCAACTGCGATGAGTTCATTTACTACGACGATCTGGTCCGCACTAAACCGCAGCCTCGGCGCCCCGCAAAGAAGAGCAAGGCCGACCAGAAGCGCCAGGAAGCTTTGGATATCGTGTCCAGCATCGTCTCCTCACTGGCCGCAGACTACGATCCGGTCTGGGGCTCTCAGGTGAAGCAGACTATTCGCCGCGTGCATCCCAGTTTTGCGGAGAGCTACTACGGCTTCAAGAGCTTCTCCGAGCTGCTGGAAGCGGTCGAAAAAGACGGCCGGGTGAAACTGGACTTTGATTCCGAGCGCGGCAATTTCAAAGTCACTCTGGATGGCAGTTAAAGCAACGAGGTGAGCGCAAAGCATGACTGGAAAACTGGTTTTGGTACGCCACGGGCAGAGCGACTGGAATCTGAAGAACCTGTTCACGGGCTGGACGGATGTCGACCTCACCGAAAAGGGCGTGACCGAAGCACGGCAAGCCGGCCGGGATCTTAAAGCCGCGGGCTTGGAATTCGACATCGCTTTCACCTCCGTGTTGACCCGGGCCATTCGCACCCTATGGTGCATGCTGGAGGAGATGGATCGCACTTGGATTCCCGTTGAGCGGCACTGGCGCCTGAACGAGCGTCACTACGGTGCGCTACAGGGCCTCAACAAAGCCGAGACTGCGGAGAAACACGGTGCGGATCAGGTGAAGATCTGGCGCCGCAGCTACGACATCCCGCCGCCACCGCTGGCGGCCGACGATCCGCGCCATCCGGCGCTCGATCCCCGTTACGCCCGCGTGGTCGGCAGCGCGCTGCCTGCCACCGAGTCCCTGAAAATCACCCTGGACCGGGTGCGGCCCTACTGGGAAGACCGAATCGCTCCCACTCTGTTGCGTGGTGAGGACGTGCTGGTCGCGGCTCACGGCAACAGCCTGCGCGCCCTGGTCAAGATGCTGGAAAATATCTCCGACGGCGACATCGTGGAATTCAACATCCCCACCGGCATCCCCCGGGTCTATGAGCTGGACGAGCAGCTTAAACCGCAAACGGTGAGCTTCATGGGCGATCCCGACGCGGTGGCGGCAGCAGCGGCGGCAACAGCCAGTCACGGGCAGGCCTAGTCCGAGCCTCCGCCATGGTCCATCGCGGGTGGCTGCCTCGGCCGATCAACCCGCTAACACCCCGCCACTGGCGGGATGATTTACACGGCGGCGTTGCGGCCGCCGCCGGTGGTGCTGCCGCTGGCTCTGGCCTTCGGTGTCGTCGCCGGCGCAGGGCCTGTCGCCGGCCTCTACGGGGCCATTTGCTGTGGCCTGTTCGCTGCCCTGTTCGCTACCCTGCGGCTAGGACGCTACATCGGCCTGCTGCCCTATTCCGTGTCATCAGGCTTCGCTAACGGTGTGGGCTGCATCATCCACACGCACCTGAGGAACGCTCATGCTTTACGATCTCAATGACCATCAGGCCACCTTGACGCCGGATACCTTCATCGCCCCCAACGCCGCCGTGATTGGCCGTGTCAGCCTGGGCGCTGACAGCAGCGTCTGGTTTAACGCTGTCATTCGCGGCGACGTGGAGGACATCACCGTGGGCGCGCGCAGCAACATCCAGGACGGCGCCATTCTGCATGCGGACGAAGGAGAGCCTCTCCTTATCGGCAACGGTGTCACGGTCGGCCATCGCGCCGTGCTGCACGGCTGCCAGATCGGCGACCACGCACTGATCGGCATCGGCGCCACCGTGCTCAACGGCGCCAAGGTGGGCAGCGAGTCCATCGTCGGCGCCCATGCGCTGATTACCGAGGGCAAGGCATTCCCGGACCGGGTGCTGGTGCTGGGCTCCCCCGCCAAAGTCGTGCGGGATCTGACGGCTGCCGAGATCGAAAGCCTGCACGATTCGGCGGACCATTACGTGGCGAACGGCCAGCGGTTCCGCCAGAGCCTGCAGCCGCGCCGGTGAGCTTGAGGGTCAGCCGGCACTGGACCCTGCCCTACTGGCTGGCCGCCGCCGCCCTGTTCGTGCTCGTCTGGTCCAGGCAGTGGGGGCCGGAGCCGAGCACCGCCGCCACGCTGTTATTGCACCTGGCAGCGAGCGCCGGCGAGATGCTGGTGGTGCAACTGCTGCTGGGCCATCCACGTCCCATTCTGGCCAAGCAACTTGCAGCTGTCCTGCTGGCGACGCTCGCGACGGCATTCTGGGCAGCCCGGGCAACGCCCAGTGGGCCCGGCATCGCCGTAGCCCACGTGATGTGGCTGATGCTGCTCGTGGTTCTGCTGACTGGCCGGCTGGGCTGGACGCTGTTCATCCGCGTCCTGCACCGCCCGCGGCGCTAATCGCGCTCCGGCCAGATCCGGATCAGGCCCTCCTGGGCCATGGAGGCGATCAGTCTGCCGTCGCGGCTGAACAACTGGCCCCGCGCCAGACCGCGAGCGCCGCCGCTGAAAGGGCTCTCCATGGCATAGAGCAGCCAATCGTCGATACGAAAGTCGTCATGGAACCATAAGGCGTGATCCAGGCTTGCCATCTGCACGTTGCCGTGCCCGAAATGCAGGCCATGGGGCAACGTGGCGGTGCTGAGCAGATAATAGTCCGACACGTAGGCCAGCAGATTGCGATGCAGGTCCGGATCGTCCGGCAGCGGATCCAGAGTCTTGAGCCACAGATTGCGCCGCGGCGGGTGTTTTTCCGGACGCAGCAGATCGTAAGTCTCCACCACACGAAACTCGAAGGGCCGTTCGTGGGTGAGAAAGCGATGCATTTTGGCGGGCAGCCGATCCAGCACGTCCCCGGGGATATCCGTGACGTCCCTCAAACCCTCAGGCCCGGGAACCTCCGGCATGGTTACCTGGTGCTTCAGGCCTGACTCCGCCACCTGGAAAGACGCGGCCATGTTGAGGATGGGACGACCGTGCTGGATGGCAACGACCCGGCGGTTGGTGAAGGAGCGGCCATCCCGGGCGCGGTCAACCTGATAGACGATGGGCGCCTGCATGTCGCCACGGCGCAGAAAATATGCGTGCAGCGAGTGCACCGTGCCCTGGCTGACGGTGTAGCTGGCCGCCGTCAAAGCCTGTCCCAGAACCTGGCCACCAAACACCTGGGCGCTGCCGATGTCGCGGCTCTCGCCACGATAGATGTTGTCCTCAATCTGCTCCAGTTCGAGCAGATGCAACAAGTCTGCCAGCACCTCGTGCATACGGTTATTCCAGTCGTGTAATAAGACTGGAAGTGTCCCAGCGGGCGCCGCCGGCCCGAGCCACCTCCGCGTAAAACTGCGCCACCAGCGCTGTCACCGGAAGCTCGGCGCCGTTCGCACCGGCTTCCTCGAGACAGATGCGCAGATCCTTCTGCATCCACTCCACAGCAAAGCCGAAGTCGAACTGATTATTCACCATGGTTTCCCAGCGATTGTCCATCTGCCACGACTGGGCGGCCCCTTTCGAGATCACATCCACCACTGCGGCCGGATCCAGACCGGCCCGTTGCGCAAAGCGCAGGCCTTCGGATAGCCCCTGCAGCAGGCCGGCAATGCAGATCTGATTAACCATCTTGGTCAACTGGCCGCTACCCGCCGGCCCCAACAACCGGACGGCGCGAGCGTAATGACGCAGCAACGGCTCGGCCGCCGCAAAGGTTTCCGCCTCACCGCCCACCATCACGGTCAGCGTCCCGCCTTCGGCGCCCGCCTGCCCGCCCGACACCGGCGCGTCCAGGACTTGAAGGCCCCGCTCCACGCCCGCGGCCGCCAGCCGTCGGGCCAGGTGAGCCGAAGCCGTGGTGTGATCCACGAGAATGCCACCCGCCCGCAGCCCGCTGAAGACGCCGTCCTCGCCCAACACCACGGCTTCCAGATCCGGGTCATCGCCGACGCAGGTGAAGACGATCTGCGCTGCATTGGCGGCCGCCCGTGGCGTCGCCGCTGCCCGGCCAGGATAATCGCTGCACCAGGCCTCAGCCCGGGAGGCGGTGCGATTAAACACGGTGACGTCGATCCCGGCGCGGGCCAGCCAGCCCGCCATGGGATAGCCCATGGTGCCCAGCCCGATAAATGCTGCCCGGGTCACTGTCCGCTCACTGTTCAACACCATGCGGCATTATGCGGCGGGCGGCGGTGAACTGGTCAAGCCCGCAGCGGCGGCCGCAGCGACGGCCGCAACCAATGCGTCCACATCTGCTTCCTCGTTGAAGATGTGAGTGCAGGCACGATTAGCGACAAAGCCCACCGCGCTGTGGTCCACCACCCGGGTCATGATGTTGTGCTCGGCGCGCAACCAGCGGTACAGGGCCATGGGGTCCACCTGGGTGAGGCGAAACGCCGTAATGCCCGCGGCCAACTGCGGTGGGGTGAGCAGCACGACGCCCTCAATGTCAGCAAGCCCGGCGCGCAGCCGCTCGCCCAGCGCGCGCACCCGGGCCGCGACCTGCGGCAGGCCGATGCTCGAGAGCTGCTCGATCGCCGCCAGCGTCCCCAGAAGCGTGGGCCCCGCGTAGTGATAGAGAGTGGCATAACGGCGCATGGCCTCCGGCCAGCCGCGCCGAAAGTCAATGCTGTCCGGCGGCGCCGGCGTGCCGAAGCGCGTGGTGTCGCTCCAGCCGTCGGGCATCTCTACCATCAGGGGCGTGACCTCATCGATGAGCTCATGGCGCACGTACAGCACGCCGCTGCCGTAAATGCCGGCGGTCCATTTGTGCAGACTGGTGACATAGATGTCACAACCCAGCTCCGCGAGCTTGAATTCCAAATGACCCACAGCCTGGGCCCCGTCCACCACGGTGAGCACACCCCGCGCGCGGGCCATGGCACAGATCTCTGCCACCGGCAGCACCGCACCGTCGCTGTAGTTCACGTGGCAAAAGGTCAACACCCGGGTGGTGGGACGCAGGGCGGCCGCGAACATCTCGACGATATCTGCAGGGCTGACGTCGCCCGTGGGAAAGGGCAGCTGTCGCACGGTCAGATCTTCGCGGCGCGCGCGCAGCAGCCACGGATACACCGCGGCAGGATGCTCCGCGTCGGTGGTCAGCACCTCGGCGCCCGGTTCCAGTCGCAAACCGCGGGCGGCCAGATTGAGCCCCTCCGTGGTCCCGGAAATCCAGGCGATTTCCTCCACGTCCGTTCCAAGCAGCGCAGCCACCTCCGCCATGCGCTCGCGGCACAAAGGACCGCGCAGATGCTCGTCGAAGAAACCGGCGAAATCAGCATTCATGGCCCACCGGGCCGCCTGCTCGGCTGCCAGCGTGGTCCGGGTCGACGGCCCGAAGGTGCCGAAGTTCATGTAGCGCTGCTCGGCTGTCCAATCCGCCCGCAAAGCAGCGATGAGGTCCGCAGCCAAGGGTTGCCCTCTCTCTTTTCTGGCCCGCCGGGGGGTCGGGGCGGGCACCATAGGTGGGTTCGCAGCCCGGCGTCAAACCCGCGGCAAGACAAGCGTGACCCGAAACCCTACACTAGGACTTGGCGCTACGCCGCCGACAACAACAAACAACACCGCGAGGGGACCGTGATGAATACGCCTGATCCCGCCCAGAACTCCAAATGGCCCCGCTGGATCGGCGCAGCCGCAGGCTTAGTGCTCGCCGTCACGCTGCTGGCGCTGCTCCTGGCCGGCCCCGGCTATCAGGCCGGACTGCTGGAGTTACGTCCCGCATTCTCAGTGCTCCGCGTGGCTGCCGGCGGCGCTGTGCTCGCCTTGGTGGTTGGCCTTGCCGCTGCCCTGATGAACTGGCGGCGCGGCACGCAGGGCATGCTTGCGGTCGGCATTGTTGCAGCGCTGGTCGGCCTGGCGCTGACTCTCAATAACGTGGGCTGGTATCGGAAGGCCCGCTCGGTGCCCCTCATCCATGACATTACGACGGATCTGGACAACCCGCCCGCCTTCGTGGACGTGCTGCCGCTGCGCGCCGACGCGCCCAATCCGCCCGACTATGCGGGCGCAGAAATCGCCCAGCAGCAGCGTGGGGCCTACGCGGATATTGTGCCCATCACGGTCGATGCGGATCCGGACGCGGCGTTCGCAGCCGCAGAGTCCGCGGCCCGTTCCATGGGTTGGGAGATGGTTGGCAGCGACGCGGCCGCCGGCCGTATCGAGTGCACCGACACCACGGCCTACTTTGGCTTCAAGGATGACGTCGTGATCCGCATTCGCGCCGAGGGTGCCGGCACGCGCCTGGACATCCGCTCCAAGTCCCGGGTGGGCTTGAGCGACGTGGGCACCAATGCGCAGCGTATCAGGGACTTCCGGGAGGCCTTCCTGGCGCGACTGTAGGCTGGGAGCCGCGGCCGGCTAGAACTTGATCCGCCCGGTCAGCATCTGCCAGTACATCAGGAAATCCCCGGCCAGGCTGTAGAAGGGATACTTGAAAGTCGCCGGGCGATTGCGCTCAAAAAAGAAGTGGCCGGCCCAGGCCGGGCCGTAGCCCACGGCGGGCAAGGCCCACAGCCAGACGGGCTGGCCCGCGAGCGGCGCAACCAGGGCCAATACCAGCACCCCGGTCGTCCCCAGATAGTGCAAGCGCCGGCAGGTCAGGTTGCTGTGCTCGGCCAGATAGTAGGGATAAAACTCCCGAAAGGACTGGAACCTCTGAGTGGCCTCAGCCATGAATTGCTCCCCCGTTGGCCGGAAACACGCTTAGCAGCGAACGCAGCCGGTCCAGCAGCGCCCGTCGATCCGCAGCCGGTTGCCATCCCTGCAATGCGCAGCCCCAAGCCAGTGCCAGCAGCAGCACCAGCCGGCAGGTGCGCGGAAAAGACCCGGGCACGGCGTCCGCCGACCCGTAATAGGCGGTCAGCAGTCGGGCCTGTTGGCGGGGATCCAGCCCATTCAGTGCCGCCGCCCCGGCCAGATCCAGCAGCGGATCGCTGGCGACAGCGTATTCGAAGTCGATCAGCCAAAGCCTGCCGTCGTCGAGAATATTGGCAGCCAGCAGGTCGTTATGGCACAGCGCACTGCCGCTCTGGGCCGCATTAAAGTCCCCGGCCAAACGCAGCAGCTCGGCCCTGAGCTCTGCCGGGAAACCAGCTGCCGCCGCCAGATAGGACCGAGCGGTGGCGGCCGCGTCAAAGGTAGGCAAATCGTGGTCGAGACGGTGCAGCGCCTGTAACCGCTCGGTCAGACGCTCCAGATTACCCGGCACGGCGAAATCAGCGGCGGTCCAAGGTCGCGCCCCGGGCAGGAAGTCGCTGACGGTGATGCCCGCGCGGGCGTCGGCCTCCCGCAGCGGCGGTGTGATACCGGCCGCGGCCGACAGCACGCGCAGCTCAGCGGCCCCATCCAGTTTCAGCGCAGGTCCCTGGGCCAACGCTTGACGAACGACCAGGTCTTGACCTGCAAACCGAACCCGCAGGGTCAGGTTATTGAGCCCGCCGTCCAACGCCTCCACCCGGGCCCCGGCAGCACCCGGCCAGCCAGGCAGCCGGGCCAGCAGCCGTTGCATTTGCGCTGACAGGCGGACCGTCGCCATCCTAAGCCGGACGCGCCGCAGCTTGAGTGCGATAGGCGCGCAGCCAACGCCTGTAACCGATGATGATCAGAGCCAGGTAGAGCACGAATAACAGGGCCGTCAGCCACAGTTCCCGACTCAGGTACAGATATACGGACACGCTGTCGATCACGAACCAGTACCACCAGTTCTCCAGGATCTTCTGCGCCACCATGTACGTCGCCACGAGGGCAGCCACGGTGGTGAAGGAGTCGGCAAAGGGCAACGCCGCCGAGGTGAGACGCAAGGCCAACCCGAACCCCAGGGTGAGTATCAGGATACCGGCCACGGCGGCGACATGGCGCTGGGGCGACCAGACGCGAATCGGCACAACTGAACCAGCGCCGCCTCCCGAGCGCCAGCGATACCAGCCATAGATCGCCATCGCGGCATAGAAGATCTGCAACGCCGCTTCCATGAACAGTTGCGCCTGAGCGAAGATCACCAGATACAACAGGGTACTGGTGAGCGCGGCGGCCCAGCAGAGAATGTTCTGCCGAATCACCAGCACCAGATAAGCGATTGCAAGCAACACCGCTACAGCCTCCATGGGCGGCAGCGCCTGGATCGCGCCGGTCAGGCTCTCCATGGCGCTAACTCTTCAGCTGGGGCGGTTCCCCAATGGGCAGATCGGCGTTGATCAGCTTGGCTACCAGCACCTGCTGCCCGCCAGCGGCGAAACTGCGCTCGACCGCCGCCGTCACGACGTTCATCACCACCGCCAACTCGCCGCGCAGCTGGGTGCTCATCTGGTTAGTAACAATGTCCACGTCCGGCGCACCCGGCAGATCATGGATGAAGCCCTGAATCACCGGTATCGGGTTGTCCTGCAGGGGGTATAGGCTGAGCTCGACGGTAATTCTCATGATGCGCTATAACCGCAGACGAAAAGTCAGACCCCAGGAACGGGGATCGCCGCGCCGCACGTACAACGCATTGGGAAAATCCGGCGGCTCGTTGCCGAAATAGAACCCGCGAACCCCGTAGCCCTCGTCCAGAACGTTCCGGACCCATAGCTCAGCCGTCCAACGAACCTGCTCGTAGCCCAACCGCAGGTGCGCAAGCTGAGACGCCGTGGATTTCTGATCGTGACTCACATCGAAATAGAAACTGTCCCGAGCCGACAGATCCAGGCGCCCGAACCACCCGCTGGGGTGTCGGTAGCTGCCACCCAGAGCGAGCGAATAGCGCGGCGCGTGGGCCTGGTCCCGGCCGCCCAGATCCACTTGCGGTGTCACGAACTCATCAAACCGCGCCCTCAGCACGCCCAGGTTGGCATACACGGACCAGGCCTCGTCGGGCAGCCAGCGCAAATCGGCTTCCAGGCCCGTGGTCTCGCCCTGGGCGGCGTTGTCGGTGAAGAACACAAACGAAGCGGGATCGTTCGGGACCAACTGGAATGCCGTGCGCACCTGTTGATCCCGGCGCTGGTTGTGGAACAAAGTCACGTCGAAACGCACCCGACCGCCCCTCCAAGCCGACTTGATCCCCGCCTCCAGATTCCACAGCGCTTCCTGCTGGAATTCCCGCCGCCCGGCAGGCACTAAACCCAGGTTGAAGCCGCCGGCCTTATATCCCCTGGCGAGCGACAGGTAGCCGATCACGGCTTCGCTCAGCTCGTGGCTGTAGGCTATCTCGCCGCCCACCATGGACTCGCCGGGCCCGAGGTTCAATCCCGCCGAGTCCGCGTAGTCCGTAGCCCGGTCCTCCCATCGCAGACCGAAAGTCCAGCGGCCGGTCTCCCCCACAGCAACGGCCAGCTGCCCGAACCAGGCCAGGTTGGTGGACTCAAAGCGGCTGTCCAGGGTGCTGTCCAACGTCAAGCCGAAATCGAAAAATGGATCGTAGTAGTCACCCTGATTCACCGTGGCAAGGGTTTCCTTCAGCCGCAGCAGATAGATGCCCGTCAGCCACTCCAACCGGCCCTCGCCCGCAGCCGATGCAAGCCGGAACTCCTGGCTTAGGGTCTGCCGCCGGCGATCGTTACGGGAGATGAAGTCGTAGGTAAAGGGGGCCCAGCTGTCCGGGTTGCCCCAATCTGCGTCGAAGGAAAAATCCATGTCCGAATCTGCCGCCGAGGTGATGGACGTGAACGACAACGCCGAACCTGTCCATTGCGCCCGCAGCGCGCCGCCCACGCTGCGCTGGGCATCCTGACCTGGCTTATCCGACAGCATGGTGAGACTGTTGTCCAGGGCGAACGCGTCGTAGCCATCGTCCACATCGACGAACAGGCCGGTCAGTCGCACGCTCCAATCTCCCGCCGGCTCCCACCGCAGCTTGGCGCGCAGGGTGGTTTCCCGACGGCCGTTGGTATCCGCGCGGCCCAGATACGGGTTAGCGCGAAAGCCGTCACTATCATGACGATGGATACTGACGCGGTATTTAAGCCGCTCGCTGCCCGCCAGCGGCCCACCCCAACCCAGGCCTGCCGCAAGCAGGCCGTCGTCACCGGTCGTCAGCTCCGCCGCCAGGGCGAACTCGTCCGTGGGCTCGACGCTCTGCACGTACACCAGGCCGGCCAGCGCGTTGGCGCCATAGCGACTGCCCTGAGGCCCACGCAGCACTTCGATCTGTTGAATGTCGAATAACGTAGTGACACTGCCAATGCCGCTGAAGTCAATGTCATCGATGATAAAACCCACCGACGGGTTCGGCGCGCCCTCGTACTGCTCCAGTTCGCCCACGCCGCGGATCTGGAAATAGCGCGCCCGATTACCGTCACCCGACCAGTTCAGATTGGGAATCGTGGCAATCAGCTCCTCAAAATGCTGTACCGCGGCCCGCTGGATCATGCTCTCATCCAGCACCGACAGGCTCGCCGGCAGCGCGGTGCGCTCACGACCGAGCAGATCGGCCGTCACAACAATCTCCTCCAGCACGTCGTTGGCAGCCAGGGGCGTGCTGATCAGGCTCGCCAGCCATAACGCAATACCGAGGCGCCGAGGGATAGAATTCAGGGGAAGCGTTACGCGCACAGGCCCGTCCCTCCGCCGGTGCTAACCGGATCAGGTTCAATGGGTTGACCGGCCTACCGGTCTCTCAGGCTCTGTGCTGAGCCACCCCATGGGAATACATTCAGTCTAGCACGCTTGCTTTGGCCCGCCCTGACAGGCACTCGGCCTGCGAGAGCAGGGCTAACCCCAGCCAGCGACCGCAGCACCTTGCTGCTTATGAGCACGCCCCGAGGGGGCGATCGATCCACGGCCAGCGCCCCGCCTACTCCATCAAGCGGGGCATCAACTCCACAAGATTGCAGGGCCGCGTCCGGTAATCCAGCTGTGCCGCAATGAGCTTGTCCCAACCCGTGGCGCAAGCGTTGCTGGATCCGGGCAGTGCGAATAGATAAGTACCATTGGCCACCCCTGCCAGACAGCGAGACTGCAGGGTCGAGGTGCCGATGTCGTGATAGGAGATGTCCCGAAACATTTCGCCGAAGCCCTCGATCTCCTTATCCAGCAACACGGCCACTGCCTCCGGGGTGCCATCCCGCCCCGTCACCCCGGTGCCGCCGGTGGTCAAGATGACGTGAATATCCGGGTCCGCAATCCAGGCCGATACCACGGCCCGGATCGCGTAAATGTCGTCCCTGGTTAAGCGCCTGTCGGCCAGCCGGTGGCCAGCTCCTTCCAGGCGTTCCAGCAGCAGCGCACCGGAGCGGTCCTCCGCCAGGGTACGCGTATCCGAGACGGTCAGGACGGCAATGGACAGGGGTATGAATTCCCGTTGACTGGTGCTCATGCCGAGCACAATCGCAAACAACACCCCCGGGAGGCAAGCGGGGGCTGTGAAAAAGGTTCGGCGACTGCGATCATGGCAGCCCCGAGCCCACCCCGATCACGATGCCCTGATGGTTGCTTCGCAAAGTTCCCGCGAGCTACCAGCCGACGCGGCCGTCGAGCCGTCGGCCGGCGCGCCTCTGCGGCGCCCCATGTTTCGAGCGATCTGGATCGCCAATCTGGTGTCCAACCTGGGCACCTGGATGCACGATGTGGGCGCGGGCTGGCTGATGACCAGCCTGACCGCGGACCCCTTCATGGTATCGCTGGTCCAGACCGCCATCGTCTTTCCGGTGTTCTTTCTCGCAATGCCAGCCGGGGCTCTCGCGGACATCGTGGACCGGCGCCTGTATATGATCACTGGGATCATCTGGATGATCAGCATTGCCGCCGGCCTGGGCATCACGACTCTGAGCGGCGCCACCACGCCCTGGGTGCTGCTCGCCTTCACCTTCGGGCTTGGCTGCGGCGCGGCCATGTTGATGCCGGCTTTTGCCGCCCTGGTGCCGGACCTGGTGCCCCGATCTGAGCTCACCGCGGCAGTGACCCTCAACAGCATCGGCATGAACCTTACGCGCGCCGTGGGCCCTGCGCTGGCGGGTATTCTGGTGGCCCTCGTGGGTCCTGGCCTGGTGTTCGTCCTCAATGCGATCAGCTCGGTAGGCCTGTTGATCGTGTTGTTCAACTATCGCAGCCAGCAACCCCGCAGCACCCTGCCCTCGGAGCGGTTCGTCGGTGCCCTGCGCATGGGGCTGCGCTTCGCCCGTCAGTCGCCCGCCCTGCACGTGGTACTGGGCCGCGGCGTGGCGTTTTTTTTGATGATGAGCCCGCTCTGGGCGTTCATCCCACTGGTAGTGCGCCAGGAGCTGGGCGCCGGGCCCCAGACCTACGGACTCATGGTCACCAGCATCGGTGTCGGCGCCGTGACTATGGGTCTGCTGCTGCCCCGTTTCCGCGCGCGGCTGTCCAGCGACACCGTGGTGGCCGTGGGCACCGTGGCCGCCGCCGCCGCGCTGCTGGGTCTGGCCTACGTGCGCATCCCGCTGCTGCTGATGCTGATCATGTTCATGGCCGGCGGGGCCTGGATCAGCGTCCTTTCAACGCTTCAGGTGGCCGCACAGCTGGCGCTGCCGGCCTGGGTGCGGGCGCGGGGCCTGTCCATTTTTCTCGCCTCGTTTATGGGCTCCACAGCCATTGGCGCGGCCAGCTGGGGCCGCCTGGCCTCCGCCACCGACATCCAGACGGCCCTCACCAGCGCAGTCGTGCTGGGGCTGACCCTGTTACTGGTTACCTCCCGCTGGCGCATC
The DNA here is from genome assembly GCA_041556855.1 of Gammaproteobacteria bacterium. Taxonomy (GTDB): domain Bacteria; phylum Pseudomonadota; class Gammaproteobacteria; order Steroidobacterales; family JBFFHS01; genus JBFFHS01. The sequence goes on along the minus strand of JBFFHS010000025.1, from coordinate 27,012 downwards.
GCCCAGCACGCCGATGTGGACCGCACGCTGGTCGAACCCGTACCCGACCCATCCGTGTCCATTTCCATGGAGGACACTCAGGGGCCGGTGATGATCAACGTCGAGTATCGGATCGCCGCCGAGGATGCGACGGAGTTTGAGAAAGCCATGCGCGACGTGCGCCGCATGCGGCTGCGCAACGGTGCTGTGGCCTGGGGCCTGTTTCAGGACACGGACCGGGCCGAGACGTTTGTGGAAACCTTCGTCTCGGAATCCTGGCTTGAGCATCTGCGTCAGCATCAGAGGCTGACCGTGGAAGACATGGCGTTCAAGCAGGCCGCAGAGCGCTATCATCGGGGCGAGCAACCGCCGACGGTGAAGCACTTCATCGCGCGAACCGCCCCGAAGCGCCGTTACGCCCGGATGGGTCGGCCCCGCCCGACACAAGACGGCTCAAAAAACGAAAACGGATGAGACCGGCATTCTTGTTGTCCCGGCTGGGGTCCGCACGGATCTGGGCAGGCCGGATGACGACGCCACACCCGAGCACGGCAGGGGCAAGTTTCGCCGCTCTCACGGCGAGCCGCTCGCCTGACAGCGGACCTACAGCCAGCGCCGCCGTTTGAAAAAGACCAGCAGCGCCGCAGCCGCGCCAATCAGGACGGCGAGAAAGATCGGGTACCCGTAGCGGGCATTGAGCTCGGGCATGTTCCAGGGGCTGATTTCAGTGTTGAAATTCATGCCGTAAAGGCCGGTGAGAAATGACAGCGGGATAAAAATGGTGGCGATGAGTGTCAGCACCTTCATCACCTCGTTCATGCGATGGCTGAGGCTGGACAAGTAGAGGTCCTGTAAGCCGGACACCATGTCCCGATAGCTCTCCACAAGATCCATGATCTGGATGGCGTGATCGTAGCAATCACGCAGATACACCCGGGTCGATTCGGCGATCAGAGCATGATCTTCGCGCAGCAGCGCATTGACCACCTCGCGTTGCGGCCACAGGGTCTTGCGCAGCACGATCAAATTTCGCTTGGTAGCGTGAATGGTGTCCAGGCAACCAGGATCCGGGTTCTTTAGAATTTCGTCCTCGAGACTTTCCAGCTTCTCGCTCAGCCCGTCCAGCGCCGGAAATCCCTGATCAATGACCAGATCGATCAGCGCGTAAAACAGAAAGTGCGCCCCCCGGTCACGGATTCGACCCGGCGGCGCAGCGTGAATTCGTTCATGAATCGGCCCGAAGGGATCCTCCGAGCCTGCGCAGAAACTGATGACGTACGTGTCCCCCAAAAAGAGGCTGATCTGCACGGTGTCGATGTGGCCGTCCCTGAAACGAGGCCAGTTCAGAACACAGAAGAGCTGATTCTGAAATGACTCCAGCTTGGAACGTTGGCCCTCATGGACCACATCTTCGATCGCTAACTGATGGATGCCGTAGGCCTCGCCCAGAAACCGCAGCATGGCTAAATCCGGCGCCCCCTGGACGTGAATCCATGTGCTGCGAGCACTCTGGGCAAAGCTCTTGCAGCGTTCCAGGCTGACGTTCCGCTCCTCCGTAACGTCGTCCTTATCAAAGTCAAAGACAGACAGGCTTGCCCCGCCCGCCACCACCTCAAGCGCACGCAGACCGGGCGCAGTTCCTGGTTCTCTGTAACGAGGCTTGAGTACGCGCAACATGACAACTTTCCTCCCAATGCCGGGTTCGTCACGAACCCAGTTTTTGTTAGCCCACTCCGCCTGCGAACAAGCGAGAATTGATCATGACTATCGCCTTTCGCGCGTGTAGATCAGATCCATGGACTGATCCTGCGCCGAGCGCGCTTCCAGGCTCAAGCGACTGTTCAGGCGGTAACGTAACAGCACGGCGCCGAGTCGATTGAACAGGCCGTAGCTGTAACGCACGTAGAGATCTGGTGTGATCTGCTTGCCCGCCATCACCGAACCGGTATCCACATTGTCCGGATCCAGGCCCAATTCATCCAGCCCGACGGCCTGACCCAGTTGATCCGTAATGGGCATGGCCTGTTGTAAACCCAGGGCCACGGCCGCGTTAGTCACGTTGGTGCCCTGAGCACTGGTCGCCTCCGCCAGCGGCCGACCGATCACCAGATAGGACAGCGCATCCGCCTCGGACATGGCTGGTTCGGAGAAGATGCTCGCCACCGGCGCTTGACCCGTGCCTCGCACCCGCACGCCAACCGTGGTGCCATCAACCCGCCGCACGGCCGTCACGTCGAGGGTCGGATCGTCGAGGGGACCGGCGAACAGCAGCGTGCCGTCCTGAATCTCCAGGTTCTGGCCGTAGGCCTGGAAGCGACCGCTGGTAATATCCACCACACCACGCCCCTCCAGCGGCCGCCGTGGCGCTGACGTCAGGGCCAATCGGCCTGCCAACTGAGTGCGCAAACCGAAGCCACTGAAGCGCACTTCATCACCCAGGACAAGTTCCACGTCGGTGTTAAATTGCAGTGCTGCTGGCCGATCGACCGGCAGTTCGTCCCGACCGTGAACGATCACATCGGGAGAGATCTTGATAGTCTGCTCGGGCAGTTCCTTCAGCTCCACCACGGCGCGCGGGGCCACCAGCTGACCGCTGACGCGAATGGTATTGCGCGCGCCCGCAATCGTCAGCTCTGGCGAGATCGTCACATCGATGCCGGGTAGGCGCAGCGCCGTAAAGCGGTCACCGCTGAGGTTGCCCTGCAGGGGCCAACCGGCAGCCGCATCGAGTTGGATCCCGCCGTCCAAGGTCAGAACGCCCTCGCCCGACCGGGCACTGGCCCGGATACCGAGCCGGTCGCTGCCCGCCGGTCGCGCCTCCACCTGCACGTCGGTAAGTTCGATGCCGGCTCGGCGTAGCGCCGCCCGGCCGCCGTCAAGGCGCACATACCCCGCTAAGTCGGGAGCATCGAGGCGACCAGCCACGGCCAGGTCGGCCTGGAGAGCGCCGGCCCAGTCGGTCACCTCCGTATACAGCATGGACAAGAAGGCCACGTCGGGTATCGCCGCGCGCAGCTGACCTTCGATGCGTGCGTTCGGCTGGCGCCAGTCCCCCAGCGCCAGGTCGAGACTCAAATCACCGCCTTGGCGCCCCCTCAGCGTCAGGCCCACCGTCAAATTCCTGGCGTCCAACCCACCGGCCAAGGCCACGTCCCGGAGAGCTGTTGCTAACGGCTCGTCCTCCGGGCTGAAGCTGTAGCTGAGATCGATAGTCGGGGCGCCAACGGTGAAGCTCAGGGCGGGCGCTTGCGGCGTGCCGGTCACTGCCGCTTCGCCGGTGACTAAGCCAGCCACCGCAACACCCGGTGGCAGCCATGCGCTCGCCGGGGTCAACGACAGCTCAGCAACATTGGCCGAGAGCGCAAGCTGATCGGGCGCTGCAGCGCCGGCGACACACGCCCGTGCCGACGCCTGGCCCCAGCAGAGTTGCTCGATCTCCAGGCGGGCTGGCGCCCAGCGGATGCCACCCGGCGCCGTCTGGCGCCAGCGCCCCGCCTGGCGCACGTGGAGCTCGCTGTCGGCAAGCTGCCCTTCCCAGCGCGTGTCCCGCCACGCGCCCTGCAGACGAAGAGTCAGCGTCTGGTCGCCAGAGCCCGCATTGAGCTGGATCTGATGATCCTGGAGCGTGCCTGCAGCCTCGAGCACGGCTCGCTCCACGCTGAGCCCAGCGGCCTGAATGCCCGCAGCCGTGCCGGTGAGTGTGGATACCGCGGCGTCCGGCCCGATGCGACCGCTTAACCTGGCCTCTTGAACACGGAAATCAGGCCCGGCAAGTTCGCGCGCTGTTGCCTCTACCGTCAACGCCGGCGCCGCCAGCGTACCTGCCGCGGTACCGCTGGCTGTCAGTCCGCCGGACCAGTCGGGTCCCAGCAGACCGATATCCTCAATGTCAGCCTGATAAGACAGCTCAAAGCGTTCGCCATAGACGCCATCAACTTGCAGGACGTTGGTCCCGCTGGCCAGGCGAATACCCGCCAATCGCAGCTCGCCGGCTCCGCCGCGCAGTTTCCCCTGCAGCATGAACGGCCGCTCGCGCAGGCGCCCGGCGATGCCCATCTCGCGGACGTCGAACGAAAAGCCAGCCGCCGTGATGCCACCCTCCGCTTTGAGTTGGCCGCTCAAGTTTCCATTCCAGCCGGGGACCAGCAGCGCCGGATCAAGGTCCTCCAGGGAGATATCAAGTTTCGCTGCAATGTCGGGCGACCAGCTCAGATCGCCGCGCGCTTCGATCAGGCTCCGCGCATGTTCCAATCGGATCTCACTGAGGCGCACGCCGGCCGTGTTGCCCACGCCTGCGGCGCGGGTGAGCACCGCGGGAAAGCCATCGGTGGCGAGTTCGCCTCGCCAAATGACATCGTAAGCCTCCAGCCAGCCCGCAAAGGTCATTTCGCCCTCGCGCACAGTCACCACCCTGCCGTCTACCGGATAGCTCAGAAGCTCAGTGGTGCTGACGAGCTCGGCCCGAGGCTCAGGCATCAGAGCCAGGGTACCGCTGGTGGCGATGCTGAAGGGCGCCAGCAGCTGGTGGGAGAGCCTGAGCTGTTCTACGTCGCCCTCCAGTTGCGCACTGCCCTGCCATTCGCGCCCGTCCGGCGCCTCCATCGCCCAGCTGATGCTTGCTGCCAAGGCGATCGGATCGTTCAAAACCACGGCGCCAGCAGCGCGCGCGGTCACGCCGAACCCGGTGGCTGAGAATCGGGCCACGCGGATGCGCCGGCCGCTCCACACAGCGCTCACTTCAATGTCCGCGATCTCCCGGTCGGGTTCGCCCCTCAGGAGTAGTTTGCCGATCCGGCCGCGCTGCAGGATCACATCCAGGGGCACCGGTAAATCCGGGGGCGGGCCGCCAGGCTCCGCCGTTGCGGGCAGCCGCAATTCGAAGCGTTCGATGTCCAGGTGCTCGACGAACAGTTCTCTCGCCGGCAGCTTGGTCAACAGCAGCCGAAAATCAATGGCGTTGAGCAAAGCCTCCGTCTCGCCGTCCCGGTAGCGCAGTTGGCCCAGCGTGATGCCCGAGCGCCACGTGCCGGCCGGCGCTGCGATCTGGATCCGGTCACCGGCCAGTTCGGCGATCTGCTCAAGCGACCAGCGGGTGCCGGCCGGCGTGTGGAGCACCCAGAAACCCGCGACCCCGCCGAGGATCAGGACGCCCATGATCAGCGTCGCGAAGATCAGCAGCCGCAGCCGCGTACTCATAAATCTGGCCCAAAGGTGACATGCAGTCGCACGTCGCGATCCACGCCGTTCAGAGGCTTGGCCAAATCGACGCGGATTGGGCCCACCGGGGACTGCCAGCGGAAGCCGGCCCCCACCCCGGTCTGGGGCTCCACGTCGAAGTCGTCAAACGCGTTGCCACTATCCACGAAGGTGGCGATGGACCACTTGGGCCTAATGTCAAACTCGTACTCAGCGCTGGCGATGAGCTTGCCGCTGCCGCCGATCACGTTGCCATCGGCATCTTTCGGCCCCAGGGACTTGAAATCGTAGCCCCGAATGGAGGCGTCACCACCGGCAAAAAATCGTACCGATGGCGGCAGCTCAGAAAAGCCCTCGGTGAGGGCAACGCCCGCCTCCGCCCGGAGGATGACCCGGGAACGCGGCAGGATGCGCCGCACCCACTTGGCTTGCCCGGCGGCGCGCAGGAAATTGACATCCGATCCCAGCGCATCGGCGCTGCCGCGCACCTCCAGAAACAGCCTCAAGCCCCGCGTGGGCCGGATCGCATCATCAGCCTGCGTCCGCCGCCAGGAGATCCCCGGCATCACAAGAGTACTGTCATCCTTCTGCTCACCGACCACAAAATCCTCGTACAGCAGATCAAGGAAAAGGGTCTCCAGCCAGCCGCCACCCCGGTCCTTGATCCGCCGCACGCCCAACTCGTAGGCGTCACTCGTGCTTGAATCCGTATCCTCGTGCTTATAGCCACCGTCAAAGCTCAGCCACTCCTCGGTTGGGTCACCAAACGGCAGCCGATAATTCGTGGACACCTCAGAAACGACCTTGGACACCAACAGGTTCGCTCCCCATTGATGACCATGGGCGTTGACCCGCCGGTTGGTATACCCCAGTCGCCCGCGCGGGCCCGTGTCGGTCGAGTACCCGACCCCGGCTGTATAGAGTTGCCGCTTACCCGGCGTCAGCGTTACCGCCACGGGTATCTCTCCATCGCGCCGCTCCTTGAGCAGCGGCTCGACCGTAATACGCTCAAAGTAACCGCCCGCCGCAAGCGCGCTGTAAAAATCGCCAAGGCGGCGGCTATCGTAGGGCTCGCCGCGGCGAAAGGGCACAAAGCGGCCCACCAGATCCGTCTCCAGGACGTCCTGCTGAAAACGCACGTCCCCGAAGGCATAACGTTCGCCACCATCGAGGGTGACCTGGACATCCGCCGCGCCTTCAGCGGGAAAAACGTCCACCCTGCTATCCGCTAGAACGGCATCCGCATAGCCGCGACGGCTTGCAAGCTCGAGGAGATTCCGTTTCAAGCCTTCATAATGATCGTGCTGGAAGGGCACCCCAACGCGCAGCGCCGATCCTGCGACCAGCCTGGTGAAACTCGGATCGGCACCAGCTGGGCCTTGCACGTCGATGCGCAAACGGCGGATCACCACCGGATCGCCCGGCACAACCCGGTAGGTCGCCTGCCAACAGTCCGGCTGCTGGCTCAGCTCGCCGGCGACGGTTACTTGATAGTGGCCCAGCGCCTCCAGCGCCGTACGGATCTCCGTCTGGCCCCGGCGCAAGAGTCGGCGCACCCGCCAGTCGGGCGCCCCGCATGGCTCCTCGTCCAAGGATAAATGCGCCCGGGCGTTCGCCTCGAGCTCAGTATTAAGGCCTTGGATGGCGACTGACGCGGCGACCCCGAGGGGGCAGAACAACGCACTCACGAACAAGACCCGTTGCCAGCCTCCCCATCGCCACACGCTCAGCACGCCGAAACTCCCAGGCATAAGAGACCGCTTGGCATCTCGCCCAGCGCGCGGCTAGCGATGCCGGGCCGCTGCCGGGACGGTGTCGGCGCGACCGCTGCGACGAGTGGCCAGTGCGGATCAACGTCCCGAACAGCATCAGGGTGGAAAATCATGGCCGCGCGGCACTAGTGGATCGGGACGAACTCGACCTTGAGCTCTGGCGAGACCGTAACCAGATGATTGCGGGGAATAAGCTGCCAGTCACGGCGGTCGTCCGTCAGTGGCTCGGACGCGATGATCACGGCGTTTACGGCTTCACTCTCGCTGATCATGTCGTAAAGCCCTTCGCGGCTTTCAAAGCGCTCACCCTTGGCAACATAAAGCGTCTCGGGTTCGGCACCGTCCCCACTGACATAACGGCTGGCGACAATGTGACGGCCATCGGTAACAGCGAAATTAAAGAACGATGGCTGCTCGATGTGTGCTGCCCGTGACCAGCTCTCGAGCTTACGGATGGTACCTGCCATGTTGCGCGCCAGAGCTTTTAGATCGTACTTCTCCAGGTGCTTGCGCAGCCGGTGCATGAACAAGGCGAAGGCGTGCTCGGAATCGGTCGTCCCCTCGATCAGATTGTAAAACTCGTCGCTCAGATGCTCCCTGATCTTGCGCCGAACCCGCTGAAATTCGGGAATCCTTCCGTTGTGCATCCAGAGAAAGTTGCCGTATTGAAAGGGGTGACAGTTAAGCTCCGTCACTACCGCATCGGGTGAGGCGGCGCGCACGTGTGCAAAGACACAGCTGGAGTGAATCTTGTCGGCCAGGCGGTGCAGATTACGATTGCTCCAGGCAGGCGTGACGCTCGTGAAAACCCCGGGGGTGGGATCGATATCGTGCACATACCAACCGACACCGAAACCATCGCCGTTGAGCGGCTCTTCCCGTTCCCGAGCCTTGTAGCTCTGACGGATCAGGGACTGCTCGGAACGAATCAGCAGGTCGGACATGCAGATCTCGCGGCCGCGATAGACGAGAAAACGGCACATGGCTGAACTCCGGGGTTGAACCGCAAAGCCATTGGCGACCAGGCCACCTAAGCACCTGATGGTAGAACCAGCCATCGTGGAAAACCACAGCTGGCGTGGAGTTGGTCGGTGCCTTAGCCTGCTACAGCGCGCGCTCCATTCCCGGCACGCCAGAAGTCTTTGCTGTCCCAGCGCAAGTCGTTACGCAGCCAGACCACTTCACCAACCCTTTCGCCGCGCCAACTGAGGCAGCAACTGACTGCCCTGATGGAGGGCCAGCTGTAGCTGAAAGCGTTGATTGGGGTGGCAGACCTGCCCGCCACCGTAATGCCCACCATCCACCCCACCCATCACAAATTCCGGGTGCCACCTTACAACTCAGCCGTGGTCTCTCACTCCCCAGTTGGACGCACGCGCCGATAACGCGTCGGATGCGGCCGGGCACGCCTGCGAAAGCGGCTCCCGAAAGCTGACCGCGGGTTCGCCTGGAGTGGCGCTGCCCGCGCAGGCAGTTGGTCGTGCCTGCTGTCGGTCAGGGTGCCGCCCCGCCAGGTCAACCATTTCATCTTCATCGCCAGTGCTCCCAGCGGGCGGCGTCCGGATTGCGCCGGTGCCGTTTGGCCCGCTTCCCGTCACGCCGGGTCGCCTGCGGACTGGCCCACTCCCATTCCAAGTCCTCGTCTTCCAGCACCCGGCCCTGCCGTTTTCGCCGGTCCGTGTGTCCACTCGGTCCCGATCTCATGCCCGCCTGTCCTCATTCGGAAAATCTTCCAATTCTCGACGCAGCGCCAATTGCTCGCGCGCGATCTCGATCGCCCGCAGCGCCGTCAAGCGCCGCGAGCAACCCCCTAGATAGCGCCACTCGGCTAAATCGTCCTCATCCGGCGGCGGCTCCTCGAGTTCTGTGTCGTCCAGTTCATCCTCCAGCTCGTCTTCAGCGAGCCAGGCTTCATCAGTGTTCATCGATATTCCCTTGCGAGGTTCGTCATGTCCTATTCGTGTGTGGTCTCAGTCCGCCCGGGTCGCGCCCCGCTTTGAGCAGGCGCGGGGGCTGCTGGGACAAATAAGCCCCATAACCGCCGTTCCCGCGGCAGGCCGGGGTATGCACAACCGTGCGGGTGCCCTGTTCAACTCCGTTGCTGCGCGCCACCGCTATTCCTCCCTCAGGTCCGCGGACACGATCGACAATACGAATATTTATCTTGATGTCAAGCTATTTGATGCCAAAATATCGCCCTGGTAGAATAGCCGCCATGAGAGACCTGGTAGACCAGTTACTGGCCGGCTGGGCGGCCCAACGACCCGAGCTGGACTGTTCCGCCCTCGGCGTCGTGGTGCGCATTCAGTTGCTAGGCAAGCTGCTTGGCGAGAGCGCTGAGGAGGCCCTGGTCGAGTTTGGCCTCAAGCTCTGGGAATATGACGTCTTATCGGCCCTGCGTCGCCAGGGGAAACCCTACGAGCTGCCGGCTTCCGACTTGGCACGGGAATGTATGCTGACGTCCGGCACTATTACGACCCGCATCGACGGGCTGCAAAAGCGCGGCCTGGTGGAGCGGCGGCCGGGTCAGAAGGACCGGCGGGTGGTTCGGATCAGGCTGACACAAGCGGGCCTGGACGCGGTCGATGCCGCCCTGCAGGCACGCTTGGCTCGAGCCGACGAGCAGCTCAAGAGCCTTCCCAACAAGGAACGTCAGACCTTATCCTCAGCGTTACGCAAGATCCTGGTTGAAACCGCGACTGAACAGCGGGCCGCGTAAACTGCCGACGCTCCCTCGACTATCTTGGCCAAACATAACCTCGACATCCTGCCCACGGTGGGCTGGCGCGAATGGGTCAGCTTTCCCGAGCTGGGTATTGACCGCATCAAGGCCAAGGTCGACACCGGCGCGCGCACCTCGGCGATTCATGCCTTTACTGTAGCTGAGCAAGAGCGTGCCGACGGATCCTGGGTGCGGTTCGGAGTGCACCCCAGGCAGGGCAATACCCGCATCGAGCAATTTTGTGAGGCCCGGATTCTGGACCGAAGAATCGTGACCGACTCCGGTGGTCACAGCGAGGAACGCCTGGTGATCGCCACACCCGTGACGTTGGGCTCTTATACCTGGACGATCGAGGCAACGCTGACTGCCCGGGACACCATGCGTTTTCGCCTGCTGCTTGGGCGAACCGCTCTCAAAGGCCGCTTTCTGGTAGATCCTGCCTGCTCCTACCTGATCGGCACGAAGACCCGGACAGGATTCTCGTGACCAGGACTACTGCGGCAGCGGAACCCAACGCAACCATCAAAATCTGTGGCACGGCCATTGCGCCGGGTAGTCGAGCCACTGTAGACCTGCCTGTCGCTGATCTGTACACGCACGCGTCCTTGGCGATGCCCGTTCAAGTGATCAACGGCCGGCGGCGCGGCCCGGTATTGTTTCTCGCCGCCGCGGTGCACGGTGATGAGATCTGCGGCGTGGAGATCATCCGGCGACTGCTGCGGCGCAAGATTTTGCGATCCATCCGCGGCACCCTGCTGGCGGTGCCGGTGGTCAATGTGCACGGCTTTCTGGATCAGTCGCGCTATCTGCCCGACCGGCGCGATCTGAATCGCTCCTTTCCCGGTAGTCCGAAAGGCTCGGTCGCAGCGCGGCTGGCCCACGTGTTCGCGTCGGAGATCGTGGCCAAGGCGGACTACGGTATCGACCTGCATACCGGCGCCGTGCACCGCGGCAACCTGCCCCAAATCCGGGCCAACCTGGATGACGAGAGAACCCTGCATCTGGCACGGGCTTTCGGCACGCCGATTCTCATCAACTCCGATCTGCGCGACGGCTCGCTACGGGAACACGCCGCGTCCCGTGGCATTCCCATGCTGCTCTACGAGACGGGCGAAGCCCTGCGCTTTGACGAAATTGGCATTCGGGCGGGGATTCGCGGCATATTGAACGTTATGCGTGCAATCTCGATGCTGCCACCCAAGAAAAATCCGAGCCGCGTGGCGGACTCCATCATTGCTCGCCAGACGAGCTGGGTGCGGGCATCACAGAGCGGCATGGTCAATTCGACGGTGAGTCTGGGCCAGCGCGTCGCGAAGGGCCAAACACTGGCCACGATCGCCGATCCATTCGGGGAATCGGAAAGCTCTGTCGCGGCACCGTTCGCCGGCGTCGTGATCGGGCGCAATAATTTACCGTTGGCCCATGAAGGCGATGCGCTGTTTCACGTTGCCGCTGTGGAAAGTGCTCGAGCTGCCCAGGCGGCCGTGGAGAAGTTTACGACCCAACACGACCCCTCACCGTCGGAGCCAGGTGGATGAAGATTGCCATCCTGTCAACCAATCGCACCCTCTACTCCACAAGGCGCCTGGTGGAGGCGGGGCAACAGCGCGGTCACCAGGTCCACGTCATCAATCACAAGCGCTGCTACATGAATATCGCCACCCACCGGCCGGCGGTACATTACCGGGGCCAGGAACTGGCGAACTTCGATGCCGTCATTCCACGCATCGGCGCCTCGCTGACCTTCTACGGTACGGCTGTGGTCCGCCAGTTCGAGATGATGGGCGTCTACAGTCTGAACGAGTCGGTGGCGATTACGCGGTCCCGAGACAAGCTGCGCGCCCTGCAGCTGCTCTCCCGGCGCGGCATCGGGTTGCCGGTAACAGGCTTTGCCAACTCCCCGGACGACACGGAAGATCTGCTCAATCAGGTGGGCGGCGCGCCCGTCGTGATCAAACTCCTCGAGGGCACTCAGGGCGTGGGCGTGGTGCTGGCGGAGACGCGCAAAGCCGCGGCGAGCGTGATCGAGGCCTTTCGCGGCCTGGACGCCAACTTCCTGGTTCAGGAGTTCATCAAGGAGGCCGGCGGCGCCGATTTGCGCTGTTTCGTCGTCGGCGAAAAGGTGGTCGCCGCCATGAAGCGCCAGGCGAAGGACGGGGAGTTCCGTTCCAACCTGCATCGCGGCGGTTCCGCCGAGGTGGTTAAGATTACCCCCGAGGAACGCTCCACGGCGGCCCGGGCAGCGCGCATCATGGGCCTGAACGTGGCCGGGGTCGATCTGCTGCGCTCCAACCACGGGCCGGTCGTGATGGAGGTAAACTCCTCGCCGGGGCTTGAGGGGATTGAACAGGCCACCGGCAAGGACGTGGCCGGCCTGGTGATCCAGTTTGTGGAAAAGAATGCCCGCCACGGACGCACCCGCACGCGCGGAAAGGGCTGATGAGCACGCCGGAGAGCTACCCGAACCTGCTGAGCCCCATCACAATGGGCCCCATCACGCTGCGCAACCGGGCCATGATCAGCGCGCACGGCATGGGGCTGGCCGATGGCGGCAACGGCGTCAGCCCGCGCTACCACGCTTATCTGGTCGAGCGCGCCGCGGGCGGCGCGGCGTTGCTGGGCATGGAATCTGCCCCAGTGGCGCCGGGCATGGACAACCGCAGCCTGCGCATCAGGCTCTACGAGGACGCGGTGATCCCAGGCTTGGAGCGACTGGCGCGGGACGTTCACGAGGCCGGCGCCTGTATCTCCATCACCCTCTGGCAGGGCGGCCATACGGAGAGCTTCACCCGCGGCCGATACGCCCTGGCCCCCAGCCCTATTCCCAATATGGCTGGGGAAATGCCGAAGGTCATCAGCAAGGCCGAGATCAAGACGCTGATTGGCTATTACGCAGCGGCTGCAGAACGCTGCCTGCGCGCTGGTCTGGATGCGGTGCAGGTTCAAACCGCCACCAACTACCTGCTCGGTTCCTTCCTCAATCCAGCGCTCAACCATCGCACCGACGAATATGGCGGCTCCCGCGACAACCGTGTCCGCATCGTGCTGGAGATCCTGGACGCTATCCGCGAGCGGGTCGGCGATCGGATCGCGGTCGGCGTGCGCACATCCGTTGCCCACGGCATTCCCGGCGCGCCCCAGGACTACGACGAGCAGGAATCCCTGGCGGTCATGAAGATATTGGCCGACAGCGACCTGATCGATTGGGTGAATATCATGAAGGGCTCGGGCTGGGACTCCGGCCAGTCCATTCCGCCCATGGACCAGCCCACCGTGCAGCTGCGCCACGAGGGCCTGGCGTTCCGCGCAGCATTGAGGGTTCCAGTCATTACCTCGGGCAACATCCGCAGTCCAGCGGAAGCAGAAGACTTGCTGGCCGAAGGCGGCGCCGACGTCATCGCCATGGCGCGCACCTGGATTGCCGAGCCTCAGTGGCTGAACAAAGTGGCCGCCGGGGACGAGGCCCGCATCAGGCCGTGCGTGTCCTGCAACCAGGGCTGCGTCGGCATGGTATGGCGCGGCGTACCGGGCACCTGCTCGCTCAATCCCCGCGCCGGGCGGGAGATCGATCTCGCACCGCTCAGCAGCGGCAAGCGGGACACGTCGGTCGCGGTCATCGGCGGCGGTCCCGCCGGAATGGAGGCGGCGCGGCTGGCCGCTCTGGCCGGCCATCCGGTCACCCTGTACGAGGCGACGCACGCGCTGGGCGGCCAGCTGACCCTCGCTGCGAAAGGCCCGACCCGGCAGCGCTGGCAGGACGCTATCGACTGGTGGCAGCGATCGCTGGCAGATCTGAACGTCACAGTCCGGCTGGGCACCCAGCTGGATCCAGCCACGCCACCCGCCGCAGACCATGTGATCTGGGCCATCGGTGCCGCGCCCGCGCAAACGGCCGTGCTGCGGTTGCGTCCTTTCATGCAGGACGGCCTGCCCGGCGCTGATGGGCTGGTGCACGGCCGCAGCGTCATGGCGGGCGAGCATCCTGTGGGAGGCAACGTGCTGGTGATAGACGAGGAAGGGGGCTGGCCAGCCGTATCCCTGGTGGAATGGCTGATCGAACAGCCGACGGTCAGCGCCGTCTCCGTGGTCACCCCGGAGCGCAGTCTGGGCGAAGCCGGCCTGGGCGTCTCCTTTGACTTGCGCGCTTTGGCGGCACGCCTGAGCGGCAGCGAGATCAAAGTGGTGAGCGCCGCCCGGGTCGCCCGGGTCAGGGGGCAAGACGTGGAGCTTGAGGATGGCCGCCAGCTCGGACCCTTCGATCAGCTGCTGCTGTCCACGGGCACGGCGGCACGCGCTACCCCTGAGGATGCCCTTCAGGTGGGCGACTGCGTCGCCCCGCGGGGCCTGTGGTCCGCCACCAACGATGCCGCCTGGGTCGTGCGGTCACTATGAGGTGTTGCTATGAGTCAAGCCACTGCGTTGAAGAACATTGAGCTGCCGCTGGTCTCGGCGCTGGATATCGATGTGTCGCCCCTGGGCTACCTGGTCGGCGTCACGCCCACCGCGGAGCTCGCTGAAACCGCCTTCTATCACGGCGCGGTGAAGCTGCTGAAGCCTGGGCCCTTCGAGTCTGATGACGACACCGCCTTGTCGCTGGCTCGGGTCGACCCGCGGGTCAACGAAGTCGTCTGGATGGAACGACACTTCAAGCACACCCAGGCGTTTCTGCCTCTGGGCGGCAAGCCCTACGTGGTGGTCATGGCGCCGCCGAACGACAAAGATCTTCCGGACATCGATCAGGCCATGGCGATCCGCTTTCCCGGCGACATGGGCTTCATGATGCACGTAGGCACCTGGCACGAATTTCCCTTTGCCCTGGAGCCCGCCACCGACCTGGTGGTGATCCTGCGCAACGAAACCAATCGCGATCTCAGGCAGCTCAAGGACGACGAAGCGGAGGGCGAGGACCTGCAGAAGCGCAACATCCGCGCGCGGCTGGGCCTGAACCTGAGGTTTTCCCCGTAGCCGTCAGGACCGGCTGCGCGTCAGAAGTTCGATGCGTGTGAGCCGGCCCGATTCGAAGGTCAGCTGGGCGGGAAACTGGCCGGCGCGGCGCGGATAAAGCCAGCGCTCGACGCGATAGGAGCCCGTACGGATGGAACCCTTAGGCCCACGGGCGAAGATGGGCCGCTCTTCCACCTCGATGGATTCCGGCTCGCCGCAGAGCTGGCGCACCTCGGCCATGGCCATCTCGACGACGATCAAACGGTTGCCGCAACGCAGCGAATCGGCCAGGGCAGCTGGCCCGTAGGCGCTGGCGATAAAAAGCCCCGTAACAGCCGCCAGCAGACTGCCCGGGCTGAGATCCGGTAGGCTAGACCGCGTCATGGGACCAATATACACGGTGATCCTGGCCGCCGGTGGCTCGCGCCGGCTGGGCCGGCCCAAGCAGTTGCTCAAGCACCGGGGCGCGGCGTTGCTGGTGCGCGCGCTGCGCCTGGCCCACGGCATGACTCCCGGGCGGGTGGTCGTGGTGCTGGGCGCCCAGCGGCTGAGACTGCGGCTTCTGGTCAGGCGTCACCAGCGCGCTCCCACCCGGCTGGTCCACAACGGCGGCTGGCAAACCGGCATGGCGGGCTCCCTGCGCCGTGGGCTTGATGCGCTGCCGGCCAGTTGCGGCGCAGCCCTGCTCCTGGTGGTGGATCAGCCAGGCATCAGCCGCACCGCCCTCGCCCGTCTCCTGGCCGCCGCCAGCCGGCGTCCCGGCCGTTTGGTGGCGGCCACCTATGGGGGCCGACCCGGTGTGCCGGCGGTCATCCCGCGCCGCTATTGGCGCGAGTTACGCCGCCTGGGCGGCGATCAGGGTGCCCGCAGGCTGCTGCGCCGCCACGGGGCCCGTGTGATCCAGGTTGAGCTGCCCGAAGCGGCGTGGGACATCGATGTCCCGGAAGATGCGGCCCGGTTAGGATGAACCGCTTACGGCGGCTGAGCCGGGCTTGGCGCAGTTGACCCAGCCGGAGTCGCCATCAGCGTAGTGCTCTTTTTTCCAGATCGGCAGGCGCGCCTTGATCTCGTCGATGATGAAGCGACAGGCGGCGAAGGCCGCGTCCCGGTGGGCCGCGGTGACTCCCACCCAAACGGCGCAATCCCCCAGCTGAAGGGCCCCGACGCGATGCTGGCACGCCGCATCGATAAGCTCGAACTGCTCACGGGCTTCCGCGAGCACCTGCTCGCCCTCTTTGACGGCCAGAGGCTCGTAGGCCTCGTAGTCCAGGGCAAGAACGGCAGCCCCTTCGTTGGTATTGCGGACCCAGCCCTCAAAGCACACGCAGGCCCCCGCGCCAGGGTCCGCCAGCGCCTCCCTCAGACCAACCACGTCGATGGGTGTCGCGGAGATCTTGAACACGTCAGTCAGCCCCCGGCCACGGGTGGGAAAAACAGCACCGTGTCGCCATCCTCAAGGGGCGTATCCCAGCCCGAAAGCTCGTCATTCACGGCGACCTTGCAGCGGGCGGTGCCGTCCAGGAATTGATACTTGGCGGCCGCTCGGGCAAACAGCTCGCCCGCCGTGCAGGGCGGTATCGTCCAGGCCTCCCTGTCTGAACCCACCTGCTCACGGAACAAGGCGAAGTAACGCGCGGTGACGGAAATCATGATCCGGTCGCGCTCACATCCCGTTTGCCGCCGGTCTTCTCCAGCAGTCGAATATCGCTCAGCACGATCTCATGGGACAGCGCCTTGCACATGTCGTAAACGGTGAGGGCGGCCACGCTGGCGCCGGTGAGCGCCTCCATCTCCACACCGGTTTTGGACGTCGTCCGCACGGCGCAGTCGATCACAAGATCCCGCTCCTCGCCCCAGCGAATGTCGATCTTGCAGCCATCGATGGGCAGCGGATGACAGAAAGGAATCAGCTCGTGGGTACGCTTGACCGCCATGACGCCTGCGACCACAGCCGTGTCAAACACCGGGCCTTTCTTGGTGCGCAGTTCGCCACCGGCTGCCAGCTCAGTCTGCAGACTCGCCGGGAACTGCACCCGGGCGCGCGCCCGCGCGGTGCGTTCCGTGATTGCCTTATCCCCCACGTCTACCATGGTGGGACGATTACCCTTGTCCACGTGGGTCAGCATCTAGCCGCCCATCCGGTACATCTCGATGCGGCGCGCCTTGGGATTCGCGCGACCGCGCTGCTCGCTGTAGCGGTCGGCCCGCGCCCGCCAGATGTTCTGCAGCAGAGCGCCCAAATCCGCATCGCTGGCGCCCGCCCGCAACGGGATGCGCAGATTGGTGCCCTGGGTCGCAAACAGACACGTGTACACCGTGCCGTCGGCGGACAGCCGGGCCCGATGGCAATCGCCGCAAAATGGATCACTGACGGAAGAAATAAACCCGATCTCACCGCCACCGTCCGCGAACGCATAACGCCGCGCGACCTCGCCACGGTAGTTCTGCTCCAGCGGGGTGACGGGCCACCGGGCGCTGATGGCTGCCAGCAGTTCCTTGGACGTGACCACCTGCTCGCGTCGCCACTGATTCAGGGTGCCCACGTCCATGAATTCGATAAAACGCACGATATGGCCGCTGCCGTGGAAATGCTCCAGCAAATCAAGCACGGTGTGATCGTTCACACCCTTGTGCACCACCGCATTGATCTTGATGGGCGCAAGACCAGCCTCGGCTGCCGCCTCAATGCCCTCCAGCACCTGGGTAACATTGCCGCGACCCCCGCTCATGGTCTGAAAGACCTGGGGGTCAAGGCTGTCCAGGCTGACAGTCACTCGGCGCAGACCGGCGGCCCGAAGACTCGCGGCGCGTTCGGCCAGCAGCATGCCATTGGTGGTCAGGGCCAGATCTTCCAGACCTGGCAGCGCGGCGATACTGGCCACGATCTCAGCAATGTCCCGGCGCAGCAGCGGTTCGCCGCCGGTGAGTCTAATCTTGCGCACGCCCAGTCCCATGGTAAGGCGGGCAAGGCGGCAGATTTCGCCGGGGGTCAACCAGTCCGCCCGGGGCAGGTACGCATAATCATCGCCGTAAACCTCCGCCGGCATGCAGTAGGGGCAGCGGAAGTTGCAGCGATCCACAACGGAAATGCGCAGATCCTTAAGCGAGCGCCCGAGGGTATCGCGCACCTGATGATCGGCGTCCATTCGCGTAACCGTTGGGTTCATGATCCAGTTGCACCGTGCCCGCCATTCGGGCTGGCTAGATTGTGCCACAGACGCGCATCGTCGCCCCGGCCGGCCTGTCCGGAGGCCGCCGTTACAAATTGATACAACTCGTTACCCGGCGGGGAGGTTTTAGTGCCCATAGCACCCCATAATTCCTTGTAATCACCTATCGGGCCGATATAATGCGGCAGCGCAATATATATCGTTTTGAGATATCCCATGGATGTTAAGACACTTTGCCTGGGGCTGTTGACCTTCGGGGCCGCCTCCGGCTACGACCTCAAAAAACGCTTCGAGCAGTCCTTCCGGCACTTTTATTCGGCGGGCTATGGCTCCATCTATCCGGCGTTGGCTTATCTGGCGGATACGGGCCTGGTGACCTGCGAAGAAATCGTCCAGGACGGCCGTCCCGACCGCAAGCTGTACCGGCTCACCGATGCGGGCCGGGCCGAGTTCATGAAGGCGCTGAGCAACACCTGCCCCGGGCACAAAATGCGCTCGGAGTTCATGGCGATGATGTTCTTTGCACATCTGCTGAGCCCCGCACAGCTTAAGGATCTGCTGGGCCATCGAACGGGTGAACTCAACGGCATGCTCGAGGAGTTGGCCACGACGCCCGTGGAGGAGGACGAGCCGCCGGGCCTGGCCTTCGTGCGCGGCTTCACTGAAACCCTTGCCCGGGCCGCGCTCGAATACATCGACGAATATCGGTCGCTGCTTGATGAGCAGACACGAAACCGCATGGCGTCTTAAGGACGACGCTGCTACCGCATAAGGACTTTGTACTCATGACAGCTCTGAACAACCTGCGTGACACCATCGGCCGCCGCCCCTGGATCCTGGCGGTAGCACTGGCGTTTGCCGTCGCCGTGTGGATGGGCTCGGGCGCCCTCGGGCCGCAGCGTGCCAGCGAAGGAAATTTCTCTTCCAGTAACGCGGATCGATCGCTGCCCCGGGTACAGGTGCGCTCCCAGCAAGCCGAGCTGATCACCCGCTACGCCGAGGTCTACGGACGCACCGCGCCGGCCCGGATCGTGGAGCTGGCGGCCGAGACTGACGGCCGGGTGCAGGCCGTGCCTGTGGAGCGCGGCACCCGGGTACGCACAGGCCAGGTATTGATCGAGCTGGACAGCCGCGACCGTTTCGCCCGGCTTGAGGAAGCTCGCGCTGCGGTGAAGCGATTCGAAACGGAGTTCGCCGGTCAGCAGAGGCTCTTCAAGGAGGGAAGCTACGTCTCCGAGGCCGACCTGGCCGCCACCGAGGCGTCCCTGGTCGCAGCTCGGGCCGAGTTAAAGCGCGCCGAGTTGGACATCGAGTACATGAGCCTGCGGGCACCCTTCAACGGCTATCTGGCCGATCGCGTCGTGGAGATCGGTGCCTACGTGCGCGCCGGGGACCCCATGGCTACGCTGGTGGATAACCGCAAAATTATCGTCGAGGGGTCGGTTCCGGAGCAGAACGCTGCGCAGATCGGTATTGGCGACCAAGCGGAGGCCACATTGGTGACGGGGCAGCTGGTTTCCGGTCGCATTCGTTACGTGTCGCCGGTGGCCGATCAGTCCACTCGGACGTTCGCCGTGGAGCTGGAAGTCGACAATCAGGAGGCGGATCTACCCGCCGGCGTCACCGCCGAGATGCGCATTGCCACCGGCCAGGTCTACGCCCAGCGCCTCTCGCCGGCGCTCTTGACCCTGGACAATGCGGGCACCCTCGGTATCAAGGTGGTGGACAAGACCGGCCACGTGCTGTTTTTTCCCGCCGAGATCGTCGCATCCAGCGACAGCGACATCTGGGTCACAGGACTGCCGGAGGTCAGTGACGTGATCATCGTCGGTCAGGGCTTCGTGAAAGCCGGTGACCAGGTCGAGCCTGTTTTTGCCAGCCCGGAGACGGCGCTGGCCCAGGAGGAACAGCCTTGATCAACATCATCGATGCGGTGCTGGGCCGTGCCCGGACGGTGGTGCTGGCGCTGTTCGTCATATTCATTGCCGGCACCGCCGCCTACATCACCCTGCCCAAGGAAGCCGAACCCGAGGTGGTCATCCCCTGGGTGTTCACCAGCGTGCGCCTGGAGGGCGTCTCGCCGGAGGATTCCGAACGGCTGCTGGTGCGGCCCCTGGAGCAGGAGCTGCGTTCCCTGGAGGGCATCAAACAGCTTAATGCCAGCGCCTACGAGGGTGGGGCCAACGTCAGCATCGAGTTCGATGCCGGCGTGGATCCCAAGATCGCCGTGCAGGAGGTCCGGGAGCAGGTGGACGTGGCCCGGGGCAAGCTGCCCACCGAGGCGGAAGAGCCCGTCGTCAGCGAGATGAAAATGTCGCGGATGATGCCCCTGCTGGTGCTCAACATAGGCGGCAACGTGCCCGAGCGGGTGCTGTACCGCGTGGTACGCGACCTCAAGGAAAAAATCGAATCTCTGTCCGGCGTCCTGGAAGTGGATCTGGTTGGCGATCGGGAAGAGCTGCTGGAAATCGTGGTCGATCCCCAGGCCATGGAGAGCTACGGCCTGGATCAAAACGATATTTTCAACTTCGTCACGCGCAATAACCGGCTGGTTGCAGCAGGTTCGTTGCAGGGTGAGAAGGGTCGGTTCCCGGTCAAGGTCCCGGGGATTATCGAGTCCGCCCAGGATATTCTGACCCTGCCCATCAAAGTGGAGGGCGATCGGCTGGTCCACTTCAGCGATATCGCCCAGGTGCGCCGCACCTACAAGGACGCGGAGAGCTTCGCCCGTCTGAATGGCAACCCGGCCGTGGCGCTGGAGGCCGTGCAACGAGCCGGCGCCAACGTCATCGAGACGATCGACCAGATCAAAGCGCTGGTGGCCGCCGAGCAGCCCTTCTGGCCGGCGGGTATGCAGGTGGTGGCCTCCTCGGACAAAAGCAAGCAGGTACGTGATCAGCTCAACGAGCTCACCAACAACGTGATCTCTGCCGTTCTGCTGGTCTTTATTGTGATTGTTGGCGTGCTGGGCATTCGTAACGCTGCCCTGGTGGGTATTGCAGTACCCGGCTCGTTTCTCGGCGCGCTCATGATCTTCGGCATCCTGGACGTCACCATCAACATGGTCACCATGTTCGCCCTGCTGATGGCGGTGGGCCTGCTGGTAGATGGCGCCATCGTGGTCACCGAGCTGGCAGACCGGCGGATGGCGGAAGGGGTATCCCGCAAGAAAGCTTATTCCATCGCCGCCAAGCGCATGGCGTGGCCGATCATCGCCTCGACGGCCACCACCGTAGCCGCCTTCCTGCCCCTGCTCAGTTGGCCGGGCATGATGGGTGAGTTCATGCTGTTTCTGCCTCTGACGCTGATTGCCGTGCTCAGCATGTCGCTGCTCATGGCACTGCTATTCGTGCCGACTTTGGGCGGCATCTTCGGCCGCTCCGGCATATCCTCGGAAAAAATGCGTCTCAGTCTGGCAGCTACCGAAAGCGGCAGTCTGGATGACATTCGGGGCTACACCGGCCGCTACGTCAAGCTTTTGAACAAGAGCCTGAATCATCCCTGGCTCAACCTGGCTGGCGTGCTGTTGCTGCTGGTCGGCATCTACGTCACCTTCGCCCTGTACGGGCCCGGCCAGATGATGTTCCCGCCCGTCGAGCCGACTCATGCCAACGTGGACATCCGCGCTCGGGGCGACTTGTCACCCTATGAGAAGGACGAACTGGTCAGCCGCGTGGAGCGCCGCATCCTGGGGATGCCGGAGATCGAAAGCGTGTATGCCCGCACCGGCGGCTCCATGGAGGGCCCCAAGGACACCATCGGCTCCGTACGTCTGACGTTTATCGACTGGCAGGAACGCCGCGGCGCTGAAGAGATTCAGCAGGAGATCCGCAGCCGGGTGGCAGATATTCCCGGCGTGGTGATCGACCTGCGCGTGCCCCAGCACGGACCCCAGCGCGGTCAGGATATCGAGATCGAGTTCTCCTCCCGCTTTGTCGGCCCCCTGGAAACCACCGTGGCGAAGGTGAGCGATGCTCTGCAAGACGTTGAGGGCCTGCGCAATCTGGAAGACAGCCGCAGCTTGCCCGGAATCGAGTGGCGGGTGGAGGTGGACCGGGCCCAGGCGGCGCGCTTCGGGGCTGACGTCACGACCGTGGGCAGCGCCATTCAACTGGTCACCAACGGCGTCAAGGTAGGGGAATACCGCCCCGACGATGCTGACGAAGAAATCGACATCCGGGTACGCTTCCCCAGCAACGCTCGCAGCCTGAGCACCCTGGGGGACCTGCGCATCACGACGCCCCAGGGCACGGTGCCCATCAGCAATTTCGTCACCCGCACGCCGGCGCAGGCCGTGGGCAACATCGAGCGCACGGATTTGCGCCGCACCCTGAAGATCTCCGCAGACCTGGCACCGGGCTATCTGGTGAAGGACACGGTCGCCGAAATCAGGGCGCGAATGATGGAATTGGAGATCGATCCCACAGTGTCCGTGGCTTTCAAGGGTGGCAATCTGGACCAGGACGAGGCGGCAGAGTTCTTAAGCCGCGCCATGCTGATTGCGCTGGCGCTGATGGCCATTATTCTCGTCACCCAGTTCAACAGCATCTTCCAAGCGGTGCTGATTCTCACCGCGGTGCTGTTCAGCACCGGCGGCGTGCTGCTGGGCCACATGATCACCCAGACTCCCTTCGGCATCATGATGAGCGGCGTGGGCACCATCGCGCTGGCCGGCATCGTGGTGAATAACAACATCGTCCTGATTGACACCTACAACTTCATTCGGCGTACGGCAGGATCGGCTCGCGAAGCGATCCTGCGCACCTGTGCCCAGCGTCTGCGGCCGGTGCTCTTGACCACCATCACCACCATTCTGGGTCTGATGCCCATGGTCATCGGCATGAACATCGACCTGATCAACCGACAGCTGTCCTTCGGCGGCCCGGGCGCCCAGTGGTGGACGCAGATGGCATCTTCGGTGGCCGGCGGGCTGGCCTTTGCCACCGTGTTAACGCTGCTGCTCACCCCGAGCCTGCTGATGATTCAAGCCAACGCTTCGCGTCGCTGGCGGGAGTTTCGCGCCGCGCGCCGCGCTCGGACAGCCATGGCAAGCGCCGGCGATTCCGTGTAAAACCGGGATCCTATGATCCCGGACCCCATCGCTGACTTTTTCGCCGGCAATCAGGAGCTGCTCTGGATAACGACCCTGGTGGTCGATTTGTCCATGACCCTGCTGATGTACCGGCTGTTCGGCCGGACCGGCCTCATCGCGGCCATCGTGCTGGCCATTCTGCTGGCGAACCTGCAGGGCCCGAAGCTCACCGTGATCTTTGGCATGCAGACCAGTCTCGGGGTCATATTTTATTCGACCATCTTCTTTTGCACGGATGTGCTCAGCGAAAAGCACGGGCGAGTCGTGGCCAACCAGGCGGTGCTGATCGGCTTCGGCATCAGCGCTATTGTGGTGCTCATGATGAGCATCAGCCTCATGTATCAACCGTCCACGCGACCGGAAACAGCGGCCCTTTCGGCGGAGATTCATGGCGCTTTCAACAGCATCCTGAATTTTACGCCCCGGTTTGTCTTCGGCTCCCTGTTTTCCTATCTGATCAGCCAGAGCTTCGACGTGTGGTTCTTCCACAAAATCAAAGCCTGGACCCAGGGCCGCCACCTGTGGCTGCGGAATAATCTCTCCACGCTGGCCTCCCAGAGCCTGGATACGGTCGTGTATGCGCTGGTGGTCTGGTGGGGCGTGGTGGATCTGACAACGGCCATCCAGTTGGGGCTCGCCAAATACGTCTTCAAGGCCGGTATCGCGGCCTTCGACACGCCCTTCATCTACTGGGCACGGAACTGGGAGGTACCACCGCTGCTTCCCGACCAGCAACCGGCCAAATCCGCCTAGCTGCGAATCCGCGCCAACGCGGGGATCGCACCGCCGGGACTTGGGCTATATTACGCACAAATAACGATCTCCCAGGTCTTGCCATGTCCGCTACCGCGCCCATCAGTCCCTTAGTCAGAACGGCCATCATCGTGACCAACCTGGAACGCTCGATGGCCTTTTATCGTGATGTCCTGGGAATTCCGGAGGTATATCACCAGGGACTGCTCACGGATGACTCGGTCAGCCGCTTGCTGGGCATGCCCAGCGGCACACAAACCCGTTACGCCATTGTCAAAGGGGCGGGGCCCGCGCTGGGCATGGTGGGCCTGTTCGAAATTGGCAACCACACCCCCCCTGCTCTGGACCACCCGACGGCAGGCTTGAGCCGGGGCGAGACCTGCCTGGTGTTCTACCACGCGAATCTCGCAGAGCTGACCCAGAAACTTAAAGCCGGCGGCCACACCATTGTCTGCCCCGCCGTGCCACTGAAGATCAGCGACGACTACACCTCCAGTGAGATGACCTTCCGGGACCCGGACGGCGTCATGATCAACTGCATCGAAAAGGACCCCGGCACCGTCTGGAACGAGGCCCAGTTCGGCGTTTCCAGATGACGCCTACCCACCCGTTCATCACGCTCACCACTGACTTCGGCACCCAGGATCCCTTCGTTGGCTTGATGAAGGCCCAGATCCTGGAGCGCTGTGGCACGGCTCAGATTATCGATTTAAGCCACGCGATCCCGCCCTTCGCGCCGGTCAGCGCCGGGTTCTGGTGGCGTTTGTGTCATCCCTATTTCCCAGCCGGCACGCTGCACATCGGCGTGGTGGATCCGGGCGTGGGCACGCAGCGAGCCCTGCTGCTTGGCGAGGGTGCCGATCAGTTTTTTCTTGGCCCGGACAACGGCCTGTTTGCGCCCCTGATCGGTGCCGTGGATCAGCTCAGCCTGCGACGCGTTAGCCCCACCATCATCCAGCAACTGGCTCGCGAGCCCGTCAGCCACACCTTCCATGGCCGCGACGTGATGGCGCCGCTGGCCGCGGCGCTTTTGACCGGTCAGCTGGACTGTCGGGCCATCGGGCCGCGGGTCACGGACGTGGAACCGGGCAGCTGGCAGCCCCCCCGACGCGAGGGTGATACGCTGCACGGCCAGGTGGTGCTGGCAGATCATTTCGGCAACCTGTTCACCAATATCGAGCAGGATGCGTTGGCGGCCGGCGGTCTGTGGGAATTGGAGGTACGGGCCAGGGTACTGCCGCTGGTGCGCACCTACGGCGACCTGGACGCAGGCGCCCTGGGTGCGCTGGTGAACAGTCACGGCGTCATCGAGATCGCGCGACGGGAGGGCAGCGCGGCTGACTGCTTGGGAGTGGGACCGGGCGAGCCGGTCACTCTGCGTCACAGCCGGATCTAATCGGCCCGGGCCGCGGCGGCCTCCTTCTCAAGCTTCGCCCAGCTGTCACGCAGCGTCACCGTGCGGTTAAACACGGGCGCGCCGGGTTTGGCCCGCGCTGTATCGACGCAGAAATACCCCTGGCGCTCAAACTGGTAGGCCGCGCCCGGCGCCGCGTCAGCCAGGGCCGCCTCCAACAGGGCATCGGAAACGACTTCCAGGGAGGCCGGGTTGAGATTCTCGTGGAAATCCTCCACATCGGCTTCCGGATAGGCTTTGGAAAACAGTCGATCATAAAGCCGAACTTGCGCCTTAATATGATCCCGGGCATCGACCCAGTGGATGGTGCCCTTCACTTTGCGGTTCGCATCCGGCATGCCGCTCTTGGTGTTCGGGTCGTAGCTGCAGCGCAGAGCGACCACCTCGCCGGCCTCGTCCTTGATCACCTCTTCGCACTTGATGATGTACGCGTAGCGCAGCCGCACCTCGCCGCCCGGCTTCAGGCGGAAGAACTTGCGCGGTGGGTCCTCCATGAAATCATCGCGATCGATATAGATTTCCCGACCGAAGGACAGTAGCCGCTCGCCCAGCTCCGGTCGGTTGGGATGGTTGGCCGCCGGCAGCTGCTCGGACTGCGTTTGCGGATAATTCTCAATGATCACCCGCAGCGGTTTGAGCACCGCCATGCGCCGCTCACAGTGCTCATTAAGCTCATCGCGCACAAAGGTCTCCAGCGCCCCCAGTTCCACAAAGTGGTCTTTCTTGGTCACGCCGCTGCGCCGGCAGAGCTTAATAATCGCCGCCGGAGGATAGCCCCGGCGGCGCATGGCCGTGAGCGTGGGCAGACGCGGGTCATCCCAGCCTTCTACTACACCCTCGTCGATCAGGGTCTTGAGCTTGCGCTTACTGGTAACCGTGAACATGAGATTGAGCCGGGAAAACTCAATCTGCTGGGGTCGGTCGGGCAGCGAGAGATTGTCCAGAAACCACTCGTACAGCGGCCGGTGGTCTTCAAACTCCAACGTGCAGATGGAATGGGTAGTTCTTTCCAGCGCGTCGGACAGCGTATGGGCAAAATCGTACATGGGATAGATGCACCATTCATCCCCGGTGCGCTGATGAGGCACCTTGCGGATCCGATACAGCACCGGATCCCGCAGGTTCATATTGGGGGACGCCATGTCGATCTTCGCCCGCAGCACCTGCTCGCCTTCTTCGAACTCACCGCGCCGCATCGCCTCGAGCAAACCCAGGTTGTCCTCGACCGAACGCTCCCGGTAGGGGCTGTTCTGACCCGGCTCTGTCAGGGTGCCGCGCATGGCCCGGATGTCTTCCGCCGAGGCGCTGTCCACGTAGGCTTTACCAGCCTTGATCAGTTCAATGGCCAACTCGTAAAGCCGTGGGAAAAAATCCGACGCATGGGTCAATCGATCTTCCCAGTCGTAGCCAAGCCAGCGAATGTCCCGCTTGATGGCTGCCACGAACTCCGGATCTTCCTTGATGGGATTGGTGTCGTCGAAGCGCAGAAAACACTGGCCGCCGAACTCGTTCGCCAGATCGAAATTCAGAGCGATGGACTTGGCGTGGCCGATATGCAGGTAGCCGTTGGGCTCAGGGGGAAAGCGGGTCTGGACCCGGCCTGAGTTCTTGCCCGCAGCAAGATCGGCATCGATGCGCTGGCGAATAAAATCCCTGGGTGCGTCGGCGGTATCCATGGATGGGTTCCCTAAAGCCGGTCGGGAGTATAGCGTGCAAAAAAAACGGCGTCCTTGACGGACGCCGTTGTACGTAGATGTCTTTTTCCTTAGAACTCGTAGGTGAACTCCACCCCGAAGCGACGGCGCGGGCCAGGATGGATGAAGCTGCCGCCGAACTCCAGCGCCGGAATCACCTCGTCGAGCCATTCCTCGTCAGTCACGTTGCGCGCCCAGAGCACGGCCGTCCAATTCTCGCCCCGCAGGCCGATCCGAGCATCCAGACTCCAGTACTCGTCCCGTTCGGTCTCCGAG